>CALMIL010000253.1 GCA_937864005.1 uncultured Burkholderiales bacterium | reverse complement strand
GACGCGCCGGCGCGGCCGGTGCGGCCGATGCGGTGCACATAGTCCTCGGCGTTGAACGGCACGTCGAAGTTGAAGACCGCCGGCAGGTCGGCGATGTCGAGCCCGCGCGCGGCGACGTCGGTCGCGACCATGACGTCGACGTCGCCGTTCTTGAACGCATCCAGCGCCTTCAGGCGTTCGTCCTGCGACTTGTCGCCGTGCATCGCGGTCGCCTTCAGACCGTCGCGCTCGAGCGAGCGCGCGAGCCGCGCGCAGCCGAGCTTTGAGTTGACGAAGACGAGTGCCTGGCGGATGCCGCGCTGCTTCAGGATGCCGCACAAAGCGCGCCGCTTGTCGTCCGGGGCGACGCTGTAGAAGTGCTGTTCGACATTCGTCGCCGTCGCATTCGGCCGCGCCACTTCGACCAGCACCGGGTCCTGCAGATAGCTCTGCGCGAGCTTCTTGATTTCGGGCGAGAAGGTGGCCGAGAAGAGCAGCGTCTGGCGCGCCCTCGGCAGGTAGGACAGGATGCGCTGCAGATCGGGCAGGAAGCCGATGTCGAGCATGCGGTCGGCCTCGTCGAGGACGACGTACTCGACCTGGTTCAGGACGCAGTTCTTCGCCTCGATATGGTCGAGCAGGCGGCCCGGCGTCGCGATCAGCACCTCGACGCCCTGCTTCAGGATCGCCGTCTGCGGCTTCATGTCGATACCGCCGAAGACGACCGTGACGCGCAGGTTCGAATGCTGTGCGTACGATTTGATATTGGCGGCGACCTGGTCGGCGAGTTCGCGCGTCGGCGCCAGCACCAGCGCGCGCACCGGGTGACGGGCGGGCGACGCGCTGCTGTTCTCGTGGCGCAGCATCTTGTGCAGCAGCGGCAGCGAGAATGCGGCCGTCTTGCCGGTGCCGGTCTGCGCCGCGCCCATCACGTCGCGCCCGTCGAGGACGAGCGGGATCGCCTTCGCCTGGATCGGCGTCATGCGCGTGTAGCCCTGATCGGCCACCGCCTGTTCGAGCTTGGGCGCGAGGCCGAGCGCGGAGAACTCGAGCGGGCCGCTCGGGGTGGAATCGCCGTCCTGCATTTTCGCGCTGGCGACTTCGGGATCGGCAAAGGAAGTTTCACTCATATTCACGGATTATCGCGCCTGACTTGTGTGCAGTGCAGCAATCCAACCCTCCTTTGGAGCAACGCCACTAGAATCCGCTGCGCTCGCGCCACGTTGCAGCGGTGCGGGTCCGACCGCGACGCAGAGCGCTTGCACTTCACACAACGGCCCCGAATCCGGGCCGAAGGCATCCCGAATGATTCTCGTGACAGGCGGCGCCGGCTTCATCGGCGCCAATTTCGTGCTCGACTGGCTGGCCGCCTGCGACGAGCCGGTGCTCGATCTGGACGCACTGACCTATGCCGGCAACCTGGAGAGCCTGGCTTCGCTCGAAGGCGACGCGCGGCACGTCTTCGTGCGCGGCGATATCACCGATCGCGCGCTGGTCGATACCTTGTTCGCGACGCATGCGCCGCGCGCGGTCGTCCACTTCGCGGCCGAAAGCCACGTCGACCGCAGCATCCATGGCCCGGGGGCGTTCATCAAGACCAATATCGAAGGCAGCTATACGCTGCTCGAAGCCGCGCGCAGCTACTGGGCGGCGCTGCCCGCGCAGGCGAAGGCCGGCTTTCGCTTCCTGCACGTCTCGACCGACGAGGTCTATGGCTCGCTCGGACCGGGCGAAGCGGCGTTTGCCGAGACCCATGCCCATGCGCCCAACAGCCCGTATTCGGCGAGCAAGGCGGCGAGCGACCATCTGGTGCGTGCCTGGCACCACACCTACGGTCTGCCCGTCCTGACGACGAACTGCTCGAACAACTACGGGCCCTACCAGTTTCCCGAGAAGCTGATCCCGCTCATGATCGTCAATGCGCTGGCCGGCAAGCCGCTGCCGGTCTATGGCGACGGGCAGCAGGTGCGCGACTGGCTCTACGTGACGGACCATTGCGCCGCGATCCGCGAGGTTCTGGCCCGCGGCCGGGTCGGCGAGACCTACAACATCGGCGGCTGGAACGAAAAGCCCAATATCGAGATCGTGCGGACGATCTGCGCCCTGCTCGACGAACTGCACCCCGACCCTGCCGGCCGGCACGACCGGCTGATCACGCACGTGACCGATCGCCCGGGGCACGACCGGCGCTATGCGATCGACGCCCGCAAGATCGAGCGCGAACTCGGCTGGCGGCCGGCCGAGAGTTTCGACTCCGGCATCCGCAAGACGGTGCAGTGGGTTCTCGACCATCCGCGCTGGATCGCCAACGTGCAGAGCGGCGCCTATCGCGACTGGCTGGCAACGAACTACGCCGGCCGCGCGAACAACGGATGAGGATCCTGCTGCTCGGCAAGAACGGCCAGGTCGGCTGGGAACTGCAGCGCTCGCTCGCGCCGCTCGGCGACGTCGTTGCGCTCGACTTCGACACGCCCGGCGAACTCAGCGCCGATTTCACGCACCCCGAAAGGCTTGCGGCGACCGTGCGCCGCGTTGCACCGCAATGGATCGTGAATGCGGCGGCTCACACCGCGGTCGACAAGGCCGAGAGCGAGCCCGATCTGGCGCGCACGATCAACGCGCAAGCCCCCGGCGTGATTGCCCGCGAGGCGGCGGCGCTCGGCGCCTGGCTCGTGCACTACAGCACCGACTATGTCTTCGACGGCAGCGGCGCTGCACCCTGGACCGAGGAATCGCCCACCGGCCCGCAGAACGTCTACGGACAGACCAAGCTCGAGGGTGAGCAGGCAATCCGCAGCTCGGGCTGCCGCCACCTGATCCTGCGCACGAGCTGGGTCTACGCCGCACGCGGCGCGAATTTCGCGCGCACCATGCTGCGCCTTGCCGCCGAGCGCGACGCACTCGACGTGGTCGACGATCAGATCGGCGCGCCGTCCGGCGCGGAACTGCTCGCCGATATCACGGCGCATGCGCTGCGCAGCCTGCAACGGCGCCCCGAGCTCGGCGGCACCTATCACGCCGCCGCGGCGGGCGAGACGAGCTGGTGCGGCTATGCGCGCCATGTGATCGGCTTTGCGCGCGACGCGGGTCACGCGCTGAAGACAACGCCCGAGACGGTACGCCCGGTGCCGACGAGCGCGTTTGCGACGCCCGCCCGCCGGCCGGCAAATTCGCGTCTCGATACTTCCAGGCTGCGCGCCGCTTTCGGCCTCACGCTGCCGGCGTGGCAGGCCGGCGTCGATCGGATGCTCGCCGAAGTGCTGGCCCGTTGAACTCCAGAGCCCACCTCCCGACCGCCATGCCGACCCGCTCCGACCCCGACCCGACCCGCACCCAACGCAAAGGCATCATCCTTGCCGGCGGCTCGGGAACCCGGCTGCACCCGGCGACGCTTGCGCTGAGCAAGCAGCTGCTGCCGGTGTACGACAAGCCGATGGTGTATTACCCGCTGTCGACGCTGATGCTCGCCGGCATCCGCGACATCCTGCTCATCAGCACGCCGCAGGATCTGCCGCGCTTCGAGGCGCTGCTCGGCGACGGTTCGCAGTGGGGCCTGAACATCCGCTACTGCGTGCAGCCCAGCCCCGACGGCCTCGCGCAGGCGTTCATCCTCGGGCGCGACTTCGTCGGCGGCGCGCCGAGCGCGCTCGTGCTCGGCGACAACATCTTCCACGGCCACGACCTGCAGCCGCTGCTGCAGCGCGCGGCGGCCCGCGACAGCGGCGCAAGCGTCTTCGCCTATCACGTGACCGATCCCGAACGCTACGGCGTCGTCGCCTTCGACGCCGAGCAGCGCGCGCAGAGCATCGAGGAAAAGCCGAAGGCGCCGAAGAGCAACTACGCCGTCACCGGCCTGTACTTCTACGACGCCCAGGTCTGCGATATCGCGGCGGCGATCCGGCCGAGCGCGCGCGGCGAGCTCGAGATCACCGACGTGAACGCGACCTACCTGCGCCAGGGCCAGCTCGGCGTCGAGATCATGGGCCGCGGCTTTGCCTGGCTCGATACCGGCACCCACGACAGCCTGCTCGATGCGAGCCAGTTCATCGCCACGCTCGAGCGGCGCCAGGGCTTGAAGGTGGCATGCCCGGAAGAGATCGCCTGGCGCAGCGGCTGGATCGATGCGGCGCAACTCGAGACACTCGCGCAGCCGATGCTGAAGAACGGCTACGGGCAATACCTGATGCGACTCTTGAACGAGGCGGCGGCGCGATGAAGCTCGTGCCGACCGCCCTCCCCGGCGTGGTGATCGTCGAGCCGCAGGTCTTCGCCGACGACCGCGGCTGGTTCACGGAAAGCTTCAACGAGGCAGGCTTTCATGCCGCGCTCGCCGGACTCGGCCTGCCCGCGCCGCGCGCCTTCGTGCAGGACAATCATTCGTGTTCGCGGCGCAACGTGCTGCGCGGGCTGCACTTCCAGCGCGCGCCGCATGCGCAGGGCAAGCTGGTGCGCGTGGTGCAGGGCGCGGCATTCGACGTCGCGGTCGATATCCGGCGCGATTCGCCGACCTTCGGACGCTGGGCCGGCGCGGAACTGAGCGCCGCCAACAAGCGCCAGATGTGGATTCCCGAGGGCTTCGCGCACGGCTTCGTCGCGCTCGAGGACGAGACTCACTTTCTGTACAAGACGACCGACTACTACGACCGGGCGAGCGAAGGGGCGATCCTGTGGTCCGACGCCGATCTCGCGATCGTCTGGCCCAGCGACCGAGGCCGCTTCATCGTCAGCGAAAAGGATGCGCTCGCGCCGCGCCTGCGCGACATCTCGGGCTGACGCCTGGCGCCCATTCATTCAACTCCAACTCCGATCCAGAAGATGCCTCAATCCTCCCCCGTCGTCGCCGTTCTCGGCCTGGGCTATGTCGGTCTGCCGCTGGTGGTCGAGTTCGGCCGCCATACGCGCACCATCGGCTTCGATATCGTCGCCGACAAGGTTGCCCACTGCCGCTCCGGCACCGATCCGTCGCGCGAGATCCCGGACGCCGAGATGGCGCTCGCGGTGCACGCCGAATATACGAGCGACCCGCTCGCGCTGCGCGAGGCCGATTTCATCCTCATCGCCGTGCCGACGCCGGTGGACATTGCCCACAAGCCAGACTTCGCGCCGCTCGTCGGCGCGAGCCGCGCGATCGCGCCGCACCTGAAACCCGGTGCAACCGTGATCTACGAATCCACCGTCTATCCGGGCGCAACCGAGGAGGTCTGCATCCCGGTCCTCGAGCGCGAATCGGGCAAGCGCTGGAAGAGCGACTTCTTCGTCGGCTACAGCCCCGAGCGGATCAACCCGGGCGATCGCGAGCACCGGCTGACAACCGTCGTCAAGGTCGTCGCCGGCGATACGCCCGAGACGCTGGACCGGGTTGCCGCGCTTTACGAACTGGTCGTCGCACCGGGCGTGCACCGCTGCAGCAGCATCAAGGCGGCCGAGGCGTGCAAGGTGATCGAGAATACACAACGCGACCTGAACATCGCGCTGATGAACGAGCTTGCGATCATCTTCGACAGGATCGGCATCGATACCACCGAGGTGCTCGAGGCGGCCGGCACGAAGTGGAACTTCCTCAAGTTCCGCCCCGGCCTCGTCGGCGGGCATTGCATCGGCGTCGACCCCTACTACCTGACGCACAAGGCCGAGACGCTCGGCTACCACCCGCAGGTGATCCTCGCCGGGCGGCGCATCAACGACGGCATGGGCAAGTACATCGCCGAGCAGACCGTCAAGCAGATGATCGCTTCCGGCAGCACGATCAAGGGCGCGAAGGTCAACGTGCTCGGCCTGACGTTCAAGGAAGACTGCGCCGACCTGCGCAACAGCAAGGTGGTCGACATCATCAACGAACTGCGCTCCTACGGCGTCGAGGTCGCGGTGCACGACCCCGAGGCCGATCCGGCCGAGGCGCTGCACGAATACGGCGTCACGCTGCAGCAGTGGGACGCTTTGCCGCGCGCCGATGCGATCGTCGCCGCCGTTGCGCACAAGGCTTTCAAGGCGCTCGAGAGCGACGCTCTGGTCGGCAAGCTCGTCCCCGGCGGCTCGTTCGTCGACGTGAAGTCGGCCTTCGACGAGGCGCAACTGCGCGCCGCCGGAGCGAGTGTCTGGCGGCTGTGAGACAAACCCCATGCAGCGGACAGGGCGGCGCGGCCGCATTGCTCGCGCGGTGCGCACTTGTCGGCACCATCCGCAGCCCGGTGCGAAGTGAACGTCACGCCCTCGTGATCGACGCGAAGCATGCGGCGGACACCCGATCCGCCACCCACTGAACAGATTCCATGCGCAAACCCTGCATTCATCTGGTCGCCGGCGCCCGGCCCAATTTCATGAAGATCGCCCCCATCGTGCGCGCACTGCGCGCCGACGGGCGGCTCGACTGGCGCATCGTTCATACCGGCCAGCACTACGACCGCGACATGAACGACGTCTTCTTCGACGAACTGGGCATTCCGGCGCCCGATGTCCGCCTCGGTTGCGGCGGCGGTTCGCATGCCGTCCAGACGGGCCGGATCATGGAGGCCTACGAAGCCCTTTGCGCCAAGGATCGGCCGGATGCCGTCCTCGTCGTCGGCGACGTGAACTCGACCCTCGCCTGCTCGATCGTCGCCAAGAAGGCGTGCATCCCGGTCGCGCACGTCGAGGCGGGCCTGCGCAGCGGCGACATGAGCATGCCCGAGGAGATCAACCGGCTCGTGACCGACGCCATCGCCGACTGGTTCTTCGTCACCGAACCGAGCGGCCTGCTGCATCTGCAGCGCGAGGGGAAGGATATGGCGCAGGTCTTCGATGTCGGCCATGTGATGGTCGACAATGTCCTGTACCAGGCCGCGCAACTCAGTCGCGCCGACACCAGCGGCTTGCCGGGTTCGCAGTTCAAGCAGCGGCAGGCGCGCTACGGCGTCGTCACCTTGCACCGCCCGTCGAACGTGGACAGCGCCGAAGCCCTGGGACGTATTGCGCTGGCGCTGCGCACGGTGTCCGAAGAGCTTCCACTCGTCTTCCCGGTCCATCCGCGCACGCGCAACAATATGGAGCGCCACGGCATCTCGATCGGCCCGGGTGTCGAACTCATGACGCCGCTGCCCTACATGGCGTTCCTGAATCTGTGGAAGGACGCCGCGGTCGTGCTGACCGACAGCGGCGGCCTGCAGGAAGAGACGACCGCGCTCGGCGTGCCCTGCGTGACGCTGCGCGAAAACACCGAACGCCCGGTGACGGTGGACGAAGGCAGCAACGTGCTGGCCGGCACGCAGCCCGAAGCGATCATCGCGGCCGCCCGCGCGGCCATTCGCGGCGAGTCCAGGCGCGGGCGGCGCCCCGCGCTCTGGGACGGCAGGGCCGCCGAGCGCATCGTGAATATCCTCGCCGACAAGCTGCTGGCTCAGGATGGCCCGGATCGCCCGATCGCGCACTGACCCGGCGTGCTGTACCGCACTACCGCTTCGAGACCATCCAGCCCGGCACCTTGAAGCGGATGATCTTCACGTACAGCACGATATAGGCCAGCGCGAAAAGCACGATGCATGCGCCGAGCACGAGCGAGTTGTCCCAGAACAGCACCGCGGGCACGACCGCGAACATGCACAGCAGCCACAGGTACGGCGCGGTGCGCGAGTTGCGCTTCATCATCACCGCGGCGTCCTCGCGGCCGATCGCCCAGCGCAGCATGCGGCGATAGACGAGACTGTGCAGGTGCAAGCCGTCGGGCATGCCCACCGAACGGCCCCGAATCACCTTGCGCCGGTACATCGAAAACAGCGTCTCGAAGACCGGATAGATGCACGCCAGCAACGGGAACAGCGGCGACACCTGCGGATTGCGCTGCAGCAGCAGCAACGCGACCACCGCCGCCATGAAGCCGATGAAATAGGCCCCCCCGTCGCCGAGGAAGATCAGTCCGGCCGGATAGTTCCAGATGAAGAAGCCGAGAACCGCACCGGCGCCGGCCAGCGCGAGCGAGAAGACGAGCGTGTCGCCGACCTGGAACGCTACGTACGCGAGGGCCAGAAAGATCATCTCGGCGCACATCGACGCCAGACCGTTGAAGCCGTCGATGATGTTGATCGCGTTCGAAATGCCCGCGACGGCGAGCACGGCAAGCGCAACCGCACCTGCCGCCGTGGACGCGATCAGGTCGAGCCCCCAGATATCGGTGCGATCGATGACGGTGCCGAGCACGAACACCGCGAGCAGGGCCGAGACCGCCGCCGCGCCGAGCCGGCTCACCGGGGAGACCCGTTTCGTCAGGTCCTCGAGCAGCCCCATCGCGAACACCGGCAGCCCGCAGGCCAGCAGCAGCACCAGCTCGCGCGCCAGCGGCGCCTCTGCCCGGGCGGAAACCAACGCAAGCGCCGCCAGCGCGCCGAACACGGCGACGCCACCGACGCGCGCCACCGTGGTCACGTGAAACTTTTGCGGCCCGCTGCGGTCATGGTCCTTGGCCGCCGAGCCGCGATGCCGCAGCAGCCTGACGACCAGAAGCGTCAGTGCGGCCGACAGCATGAACGAAACCAGAAAGACGATCATCGGGCGTCGAGTCTAGCAATCGGCCTGGCTCGAGCCGGCGAGCTTGCCGCGCTCAAGCACAATACGCACTCTTTGCCTGTTCATGCAGATTCAAGAGCTTCCTCCAATGCCGCGCAGGCGCGCGCCGCTGCAGATCCAGCGCGCGGTTCTGTTCGCACTCGTGGTGCGCGAATTGCGCTCCCGCGTCGAGGGACGCTGGCTCGGACTGCTGTGGATGTTGTTCGAGCCGCTGGCCCACATGCTTGTGATCATCGGGGTCCTGGGCGCCCGCAGCAACTTGTTTCTCGTGAACGTCGACTATCCGGTCTTCCTCATCACCGGCATGCTGCCCTTCTTCCTGTTTCGCAACCTCGCGACCAAGCTGCCAAGCTCGATCAGTGCCAACAAGAGCCTGTTCGCCTATCGCCAGGTTCTGCCAATCGATGCTCTTGCCGCGCGCGCCATCGTCGAGATTGGCCTCTACACCGCCGTCTACATCGTCGCCCTCGCGTTGCTGGGCTGGATGGGCTACCACGCTACACCGCACGCACCGATCGAACTGCTCGCGGTCAGCCTGGTGCTGCTTTCGCTTGGCACCGGACTCGGCTTGCTCTTCTCCGTGCTCACCCATCAGCGCCCCAAGATCACGACCATCATCGGCCTGATCTTCTATCCGCTTTACTTCCTCTCGGGCGTAATCTTCCCGCTTCACAACCTCGCGCCGAACGTTCGGAACTGGCTCTTGCTCAACCCGGTATTGCACTTGGTGGAGTTGTCGCGTCTGCACTTCATCCCGAACTACACCGCTGTCGCCGGCGTTTCGCTTCTCTATCCGGCTGCATGGGCACTGGTTGTGGCAGCACTTTCCTTGAGTCTGTACCGCGTCTATCGATTCAGATTCTTGAGTCTCGGTTGAACTGGAATGCTGGAACTGCGAAATCTCACCAAGTGGTACAGCACACTGCACGGGCGCCGCTACGTATTCAGGGACCTGAACTTCGACTTTCCCCCGGAGGCCAGCATCGGCCTGATCGGACGCAACGGCGCAGGCAAATCCACCCTGCTGCGCCTGCTGGGCGGCATCGACGTGCCCAATGCAGGCGCAGTGGTCACCGATGCGCGAATTTCCTGGCCGGTCGGCCTGTCGGGCGGGTTTCAGACCGCCCTCACGGCGCGCGAGAACGTGCAGTTCGTCTGCCGGGTGCACGGCGCCACCGGAAGCAAGATGCGCCGCATCATCGACTTCATCGCCGACTTCGCCGAGATCGGCGACTACTTCGATCTGCCCATGAATTCGTACTCGTCGGGCATGCGCTCGCGGGTGGCCTTCGGCATGAGCATGGCCTTCGACTTTGACTACTATCTGATCGACGAGGTTACCGCCGTGGGCGACCCACAGTTCAAGAGCAAGAGCCAAGCCCTGCTCAGGGAGCGGCTGAAGCGCTCCAGGGTCATCATGGTCTCGCATGCGATGCCGGAGATCGAGAAGTTCTGCGATGTCGTCGTCCACGTCGACCGTGGCCGCACCGCTTTGTACGAAGACGTGAAGCAGGGCATCGCCGCCTACCAGCTGCAGGCCCAGCCCGAAGCCAAGCCAGCGCCGGCACCGCTGGCGCTTGCCGCCACATCCGGCGCAGCGAAGCTTGCCCAGGCAATACAGACACCGGCCTCGGCCGGCCAGAAATGATCCAACTCAAGGATCTGACTCCGCGCAGGCTCAAAGCAGTGCTCATCGCTTTGCCGATGCTGCTCGCAACGCTCTACTACACCGTCTTCGCCGCAGACCGCTACGTCAGCGAATCGACGGTGGCCCTGGAACGCGCAAGCAGCGACGCTTCGTCGCTCCCCGGCGTGGCGCTGCTGCTTGCGGGGCTGAGCTCTCCGTCCAGAGGAGACGCGTTTTATCTGCGCCAGTACATGCAGTCGCTTGCGTTGCTGCAGGTGCTCGACGCCAAACTCGACTTGCGCAAGCACTATGGGGCCGAGAAGCTCGACGTCTTCTCGCGCCTATGGGCGGACAGCTCGCAGGAGCGATTCCTGGAGTATTTCCGAAATCGCGTCGACGTCCTCGTGGATGACAACTCGGCGACCGTCACGGTCCGGGTTCAAGGCTTCGATCCGAAATTCGCCCAGGCGTTGAACCAAGCCATCCTCAAGGAGAGCGAACGCTTCGTCAACGAGATGTCGCATTCGCTCGCGCGCGAAAGACTCAGCTTCGCCGAGAGTGAACTGGCGCGCGCCGCCGAGCACCTGGAGCGATCGACGACGGAGGTTCTGGCCTTTCAGAGCAAGCACAGCCTGCTGGATCCATCCATCGACGCGCAGGCCAGCGGCGCGCTCAGCGCGCAGATGCAGGCCTCCATCACGAAGTCCGAGGCCGAACTGCGCGGGCTGCGATCCTTCATGACCGAGAATGCTCCACAGGTCAAGGCGCTGCGCGCGCAGATCGTGGCAACGCAGGCTCAGCTCGAGGTCGAACGCGCGCGCGCAACCGGCAGCAGCGCGCAAAGCGAGCGTCTGGGCGCGCTGACCATCGAGTTCAAGGGCCTGCGCATGCGAACCGAGTTTGCGGCCGACGCCTACAAGGTCGCGCTGGTCGCGATCGAGAGCGCACGCATGGATGCCACGCGCAAGCTTACGAGCCTGGTTCTCATCGAGCCCGCCACGCTTCCCGAGACGGCGGAGTATCCGAGGCGGCTGTACAACCTCGCGACGCTGCTCGTCGGCTGCCTGCTCCTGTACGCAGTCGTACGGCTGGTGCTCGCCACAATCCGGGAACACCAGGACTGATTCGCGCACCACCGCCGCTCGGGCGCAGGTACTGCGATTGGGGCGCAATCGGGCAACCGAGATCGGGCAAGCGGGACCTTGGCACCGTTAGACTCGGGCCAGGCGAACTCGCGCATCGCAGTGGCGGCCTGGCAGCGTCGGCGCCGGGCGCCGCCACGCGTTCACGTTCCCGGCCGGCGCAGGTCAAGTCGACCCACTTTTTCGATCTCGAAGAAGGCATCCACCCAGCGCTTAGAGCGTTTCTATGGACGAACAAATCAACTCACCCGTCGAATCCGCCGTCGCTGGGGCGGCACCTGCGCCAGCGCAACATCCGGTTCCGGTCGACCGCATCAGCGAGTTGTATCGGGGCGAGATTTTCAGCGATGCCGATATACGCATGGCGCGCGACCGCATCCACTGGATGTGCGCGCAATGCCATGGCGAGTTGGTCCTCGACGTCGGATGCAGCCAGGGCATTGCATCGATCCTGCTGGCACGTGAAGGCTTCTCGGTGACCGCGATCGACGTGCATCCCGAAAGCGTTGCCTTCGCTCGCGCCGAGTGGGCGCGAGAGACACCGGTTGTGCAGTCCAGGCTGTCCATTCTGGAGACTGATCTTGCCTCGCTTGCCGAAGGGCCGCAGTTCGACACCGTGCTCCTCGGCGAAGTCATCGAGCATCAAGCGCGGCCGCAGCGCCTCTTGAGGGCCGCACTGTCGCGACTCCATGCCGGCGGCCGGATGGTCGTCACGACGCCGTTCGCGCTTCACCCACATTCGGATCACAAGGTGAGCCTCTTTCCAGCCGACCTGGTACGGTTTGCGCGCGAGCTGGGAATGGGGGTGACCGATCTGCATGTGGACGGCAGCTACATGCGCTGCGTGTACCACGTCGACCCGGGCCTTGCGGCGCCATACCCCGAACTTCAGGATCTTCTGGATCGCACCCAGGCGGCGACGCTCGAAGCAGAGCGGCGTCTGTTCGATCTTCTGCATGAACGCGACAAGCAACTCGCGAAGAAGACGGGGGACCACAAGATCACGCAGCGCAAACTGGCCGAGGCAACCACCGCGGCCGAAGAAAAGTTCCAGGCGCTCAGAATCACCCAGCGCAAACTCGCCGAGGCAACCACCGCCGCCGAAGGAAAGTCGCAGGCGCTGGAGAGCACCCAGCGCGA
>CALMIL010000252.1 GCA_937864005.1 uncultured Burkholderiales bacterium | reverse complement strand
GCCGCCCGGGCGGCGTTGCAAATCCTCGCGATACCTACGGGTATCGCTGCGGTTTGCGCCTTGCCAGTGCGGCAAATTCATCGGCTTTCTTAAGTGCTTCACAGTATCGAACACTGCACTATGACTTGCCGGCGAATGGCAGCGGCCCGAGCGATCGCAGGTAGGCGATCAGCGCAGCCATGTCGGCATCGTCGATATTCTTGTAGAACCAGAACGCCATCGGTGGTTTCAGCGGCTGGCCCTTGCGGTCCAGCCCGCTGCGGATGGTGTGGGCGATCTGGGCGTCGGTCCAGTCCTTCAGGCCGCCCGGGCCGGGCGTCAGGTTGCGCGAGATGCTCACCCCCCACGGGCCGGGAATGGCCTGCCCGCCGGCCCCCCACTGGGCGCGGATCAGCATGCCCTTGTCGTCGCGCGGCGTGTGGCAGTCCATGCAGTGCCCGATATTGGCGAGATATTCGCCGTAGCGGACCTTGTCGCTCTGCGGCGGCGCCGCCACACTGCCGACGGCGGGGCCGTAGTTCGGCGGCAGCGGGATGCGGTAGACCGACTTCGGCACCGCGTTGCTCACCGCGGGCTGGGCACGCAGCCAGGCGATGATCGCCGCCAGATCGGCATCGGCGATGTGGCGGTAAAAGCCGATCGGCATCGGCGGGCCGATCAGCCTGCCGTCGCGGCCGATGCCCTCGCGGATCGCCTTGCCGAGCTCGGCGTCGGTCCAGCCGCCGATGCCGGTCGCCACATCCGGCGTGATATTCGGCGCATAGGCGGCGAACCCCGGATCGTCGAACCTGAATCCTCCCGCGAGCGGCTTGCCGAACTGCGGCTCGCCCTGCGCCGAGACCGCCGTGTGGCAGTTGCCGCAGGCGACGATACCCTCCATCAACTGCTTGCCGCGCGCGAGGGTGGCGGCATCCGCCGCGCGCGCCGGAGCGGCAGCGGCGAGGCACAGCAGGGAGAGTACGCAGACAACAAGAGCCTTGTGCATCGCAGCCTCCAGCAAGTCGAGACCGAACGCGTTTGACGGATGTCAAGCGCACGAAGAGCGCCACTGTGCGCCCGCCGTGCTCGCCTCGAAACGGTGGAAACGCGCATCCGGCGCCGCGCTGCGCGATCCGGCCGTGGCTGCCACACTACGACGACTCGCGCGCCACGCCACGAAGCCATGCCGCCGACCCCCGTCAAGCATCGATTGACCGCGATCCTCGCGGCCGACGCGGCGGGATTTGCCAGCCTGATGGCGATCGATGAGGCGGCGACGCTGGCCGCACTCGACGCCGCGCGCGCCGTCTTCCGGGAGCGGATCGAAGCCAGCCGCGGCCGGGTCATCGACATGGCCGGCGATTCGGTGCTGGCCGTCTTCGAGACCGCGTCCGGCGCGGTCGACGCCGGGCTGGCGATCCAGCAGGCGCTTTGCCGCGCCGACCCCGCGGTGCGCGGCACGCGGCTGCAGTTCCGCATCGGCGTGCACCTGGGCGACGTCATCGAGAAGCACGACGGCACGGTCTACGGCGACGGCGTCAATATCGCCGCGCGCCTGCAGGCCATCGCCGAGCCGGGCGGGGTGGTCGTCTCCGATGCGCTGCGCAGCGTCGTCGGCGGGCGCGCCGACGCGAGCTTCAGCGACAAGGGCCGCCAATCGCTCAAGCATATCGGGCGGCCGATCGGCGCCTTCGCGGTCCGCCCGGCCGGCGCGGCGGACGAGGCTGCCGGCGCCGGGGGTCGCGCTGGGCGCGGCGAAGCCGGCGCGCAGCCGCCGGCTGCAGCCGCGGCGACGCCGGCGCCGGACGCCCCGGAGGCGGTCGCGCCGCGTGCCGGCGAGCGGCCCCGCGCGCTCTTCGTCGGACGCGCGCCGGAGCTTGCCCAGCTGTCGGCGGCACTCGGCACGGCGCGCAAGGGTTTCGGCCGCGTCGTGCTGCTGGCCGGATCGGGCGGCATCGGCAAGACGCGCCTGGCGCAGCAGATCGCACAGCAGGCCGAGCGCGAAGGCGTGACGGCCCTGTGGGGCCGTTGCCTCGAAGAGGCCGGTGCGCCGCCCTACTGGCCGTGGCGGCAGCTGATTCGCAGCCACCTCCGCGGCGCCGGGGCAGCCGACGCCGCCCAGATCCTCGGCAGCGGCCTGGCGGAGATCGCCGGCATCGTCCCCGAAGTGGCCGAGCGCTTCGAGGTGCCGGCGCCGCCTGCCACGCTCGACGCGGCGCAATCGGCGACCCAGTCGCGGTTTCGCCTGTTCGACGCCGTCGCCGGCTTCTGGCGGCGCGCGGCCGCGCGTGCGCCGCTGCTGCTGATCTTCGAGGATCTGCACTGGGCCGACGCGACGTCGCTGCGCCTGTTCGGCTTTCTCGCCGGCGAGCTCGACGATCTCGCGATGCTGGTCATCGGCACCTATCGCGACACCGGGCTGTCGCGCAGTCATCCGCTGTTCGAGACGCTCGCCGACCTGACGCGTTCCACCGCCTGCGAGCGGATCGAACTTATGGGCCTGAGCGTCGACGAGAGCGCGGCGTTCACCGCCGCCGCGAGCCACGGCGCGGTCGGCGCCGGCCTGGCCCGGGCCCTGCACCAGCGCACCGAAGGCCACCCGCTATTCCTCGAGGAGACGCTGCGCTACCTGATCGCCGCACGCACGCCCGGCGCCGCCGAGGCGGGCATCGACGATGCGCAGCTGCTGACGAAGATCCCGAGCGGGGTGCGCGAAGTGATCGGCAAGCGGCTGAACCGCCTGTCGCTGCCGACGGTGCGCCATCTGTCGATGGCGGCCTGCATCGGGCGCAGCTTCGATCTGTCGCTGCTCGCCGAACTCGAGACGGAGAATTCCGAGGACGCGCTGCTGGCGGCGCTCGAGGAAGCGCTCGCCGAGCACTTGATCGAGCCGGTGCCCGACGGCCACGGTTTCCGCTTCGCCCATGCGTTGATCCGCGAGACGCTGTACGACGAGATGCTCGGCGTGCGCCGCGCCCGGCTGCACCTGCGCATCGGCGAGGCGCTGGAGCGGCGCCTCGGGGGCGACGACGCCGGCGCCTGGCCGCAGCTCGCCTACCACTTCAGCGAGGCGGGGGCCGGCGCCGCGGCCAAGGCGCTCGACTACGCCCGGCGCGCCGGCGCGCACGCCGGGCGGCTGCTCGCATTCGAGGAAGCGGCGCGCCTGCACGACGTCGCGCTGCAGTTGCTGCAGCGCGATTTCGCCGCCGACCTGGCGCAACGCTGCGACGTGCTGCTCGCGCTCGGCGATGCCAGGCGCTGGTGCGCCACCGCCGAAGCGGCGAGCGACTGCTACCTCCATGCCGCCGCGCTGGCGCGTCAGATCGGGCTCGGCACCGCCTTCGTGCGGGCGGCGATCGGCTATGCCTACAGCAGCACCCAGGCGGGGCATTCGGGGGAGCCGGCGGTGGCGCTGCTGCAGGAAGCGATCGCGCAGCACCACGGCGACGACGCAGTGCAGGTCGAGCTTGCCGCCCGCCTGTGCGTTGCCTATGTCTACTGCGACCGCGCCGAGGAAGCGATGCAGGCGCACCGCCGCGCCGTCGCGCTGGCGCGCGAGATCGGCGACGCGCGCAGCCTGTTCGTCGCGCTCGCGGCGATCGCCACCTCGGTCTACTGGCCGGCGCTCTTGCGCGAGCGCCTCGCCGCGGACCGCGAGGCGTGGGCGATCGTCGAGGCGCGCGATCTGCGCGGGCAGGAGCTGCTGCCGCTCGTGGCCTACTATCTGTGCGACCTGATCCATGCCGGCGACGTGGCGCGGCTGGCGCAATTGCGCGCCCAGTCGCTGCGTCTATGCGTGCAATGGCGCGCGCCGTACTGGCTTTCGATCTGCCGCCATATCGAGGTGCTGATCGCGATCAGCGAAGGGCGTTTCGACGATGCCGAGCGATGGGCCGTGCTCGCGCTGCGCGAGGGCCGCGGCGTCGCCGAGGACAAGGCGATCGGCGCCTTCGGCATGCAGATGTTCTGCCTGCGCCGCGAGCAGGGCCGGCTGCACGAGGCGCTGCCGATGCTGCAGCAGTTCGTGCGCGACACGCCCGATGCGCAGACCTGGAAGCCGGGCCTCGCGCTGGTCTACGCCGAGCTCGACATGCGCGAGCCCTGCGAGGCCGAGTATGCGGGCCTCGGCTGGCAGCACATGGCCGGCTCGCCAACCGACGCCGGCCGCCTGACGACGGCGATCTTCGCCGCCGAGGTCTGCATCCATCTTCGGGATGCCGGGCGCGCGGCGCTGCTCTACGACGCCCTGCGCGACCGCGCCGGGACGAACCTGCTCGGCGATACCAGCGGGCCGTGCCTCGGCTGTGCCGACCGGCTGCTCGGCAGCCTGGCGACGCTGATGGGCCAGTGGGACGCTGCGCAGCGCCACTTCGAGGCGGCACTCGCGATGGACGCCGCGACCGGCTGGAAGGTGTGGCTCGCGCACAGCCACTATCGCTATGCGCAGATGCTGCACCTGCGCGCCAGGCCGGGCGACATGGAGAAGGCGCGCGCACTGCTCGCGCAAGCGCAGGCGCTGGGCAGCACGCTCGGCATGCAGACGCTGGTTGCGCGCGTCGAGGCGCTCGCCGGCCTGCTCGGCGCGCCGCCGCCCGCCTATCCCTGCGGCCTGAGCGAGCGCGAGGTCGAGGTGCTGCGGCTGATCGCGATCGGCCGCAACAACCGCGAGATCGGGCAGGTGCTGTCGATCAGCCCGAATACCGTCGCCAACCACGTGCGCAGCATCCTCGCGAAGACCTACACCGCCAACCGCACCGAGGCGGCGGCCTTCGCCAACCGCGAGGGGCTGATCCGGACCTGATCCCGCACGCCGCGCGGCGCACGGGTTCGGGGACCGAATTCAGTGCGGCCGGACATTCTGGTTGACGCGGAACAGGTTGTCCGGGTCGTAGCGCTTCTTCACCGCCACGAGCCGCGCGTAGTTGTCGCGGTAGGAGGCCCGCACGCGCGCGTCGCCCTCGTCGTCCATCATCATGTTGACGTAGGCGCCGCCGGCCGAATGCGGATGCAGCGCGTCGGAATAGGCCTTGGACCAGGCCGTGATCGCCGGCACGTCGGCCGCATCGTGGCTGACGCCGGCGAAGACCGCGCTCCAGTTGGCCTTGCGGTAGGCGAACGCGGTATCGCCCGCCTTCACGCCGTGCGCCGCGCCGTCGATCGGATAAAGGTGCATCGTCGACTGCGGCGTCGGCAAGCGAGCGGCGAATTTCACGTGCTGGGCGATCGCCGCATCGCTCAGCTCGTTGACGAAGTCGGCGCGCCAGTACCACTGGTCGCCGGGCGGGTAGATGGCGTCGAAGACGCCCTGCAGCGCCGGGAAAGGCAGCTCGTGCACGCCGTGCAGCAGCGGCGGGCCGAACGCCGCGACCGGCGCGAAGACCTTCACCGCGTCGTCGCCGGTGTAGCACCAGACGACGCCGCACACCTGCTTGCCGTGCAGCACCTCGGGGAAGGGCGGGCCGGAGGGCACCGTCAGGAAGGCGAAGAAGCCGTTCAGATCCTGCGGCGCCGAAACGATGAACTCGCGGTACCAGCGCAGCACGTCGACGGCGCGCTCGAGCGGCCAGAAGGTCGGCCCGGCCGTGACCATCTTCACCGGGTGGGCGCGGAACAGGAACGAGGTGACGACGCCGAAGTTGCCGCCGCCGCCGCGCAGCGCCCAGTACAGCTCGGGGTGCGACTCGGCATTGGCGGTGACGAGCGTGCCGTCGGCGAGCACGACGTCGGCTTCGAGCAGGCTGTCGATCGTCAGGCCGTACTTGCGCGTCAGGTGCCCGAGGCCGCCGCCGAGCGTGAGCCCGCCGACGCCGGTCGTGCTGATGATGCCGCACGGCACGGCGAGGCCGAAGGCGTGTGTCGCATGGTCGACCTCGCTCCAGGTGCAGCCGCCTTCGACGCGCACGGTGCGCGCTTCGGGATCGACGCGGATGCCCTTGAGGTTGCGCAGATCGATCACGAGGCCCTGGTCGCAGGTGCCGAGGCCGCCGCCATTGTGGCCGCCGCCGCGCACCGCGAGCAGCAGCGACTGCTCGCGCGCGAAGTCGACGCAGCGCATCACGTCGGCAACGTCGCGGCACTGCACGATCAGGCCCGGGTAGCGGTCGATCATCGCGTTGTAGACGCGCCGCGCGCTGTGATAGTCCGTGTCCTCCGGCTGCACGACGTGCCCACGCAGCGTGGCCGCGAGTTCCTTCACCTTGGCTGGATTCAACATGGCCGTTCTCCGGTTCGTGGCACGTCCGGGATAACGTGCGCCGATGACCATGTTCTAGGCGCCGGGCGGCCGCTTTGGAATAGTTCGTTCTGACCATCGGCGGCAGCGCACACCCGGCCCTGCCGCCGCGGGCGCCGTCCGAACGGTGCCGCCGCCTGCGGTCCGGCGCAACGCGCTTTCGCTCAGCCCGCGGCCGGCGCGCCGCGCTGCGCGGCCGCGATCGCATCGCCGAAGATCTGCGATACCTCGACGATCACGTCGGCCGGCACGTTGGCCTTTTTCGCCGCCTCGCGGATCGCTTGCGGATTGCGCGCCTCGTACAGGCAATAGGTCTTGCGCTTGTCGGCGCTGAGGAACGAGAACACCCAGTTGACGCCGATATCGCCGTTGATCTTCGAGATCGCGGCGACGCCGTCGGCGTCGAGCTCGAGCTGCTCGGCAAAATTGCGTTCGATGATGTAGAACGGCATCGCGGCCTCCGCCCGGTCGCGAACGACCGGAATTGCGCGGCCAAGTATGCCCCGATCGCGGCCCGGCCGCGCGATCCGCGCGCTCCGGCGTGCGCTCGCTACGCCGCAGGCCGGCGGCGACGCGCGCCCGCGGCGACCAGGCCCAGGCCGCCAAGCATCAAGGCCCAGGTCTGCGGCTCGGGAACCGGGGGCTTGACCAGCTCGAAGCCGACATTGTCGAGCCCGATGACGCCGGTGTTGCTGAGCGACCCGTTGGCGCGGCCGAGAAAATCGAGCCGCGCGCTCGTGCCGTCGGCGACCCAGTCGAAGCCGAACGTGGCCCAGTTCATCGGCGCCTTCGGGTTGTCGGCGAGCGATGCGTTGACGAAGAGCTGCTCGGCGCCGCCGTTGATCGAGACGCCGAGCGTCGACTTGCCGAACGGCATGTAGTTGCCGATGTCGAACGTCACGCGGTAGGTCGCACCGATCGCCGTCGCGAAGGCATCGGAGCGCACGCCCTTGTCGTAGCCGTAGATGCCGGTCAGGTCGACCCACTGGCGGCCGTCGCTCGCTTGCAGACCCAGGTAGGTGTCCGGCGTGAGCTGCACGTCTTCGCCCGCCGCCCCAAGCACGGTCCAGCCGGTGATCGCGGTCGAACCCGTCGGGTACAGCACGTAGATGCCGCCGGCGCGAATGTCCGGTGCCTCGAACGATCCGTTGGCGACGAGGTTCGCGGCGTGCGCCGAACTCAGGCACAGGCCGGTCAGGACGAGGGCAGCGGCGAGGGGGCGCAGGGCGGTCATGGGCGTTGTCGAGGTTGGTGGCGGGCAGGCGAGTCTATGGCGCCGGCCCGGCCGCCGGCATCCCCGAAACCGGGGGTCGGTGGCCGAATTGCTGGCTTGCATCAAGAATCGCGTGCGATTCGCGCGCCGGACCACGGCCGCGTGCTGCGCACCCGCCGCGCGCGAGCGACCGATCCGCAGCAGCGCTGCTGCCTCAACCCATCGGCTTCGCCCCGAAGTCCCCCGCCAGCGCGAGCCAGACGCGCTCCGCGGTGAGCGGCATCTGGACCCGCTCGGCGTCGCGCCCGAGGCCGCTCGCGGCGAGCGCGTCGACGACGGCGTTGACGACCGCCGGCGTCGCGCCGATCGTGCCGAGTTCGCCGACGCCCTTCGCGCCGAGCAGGTTGGTGGTGCACGGCAGCGAGGTGTCGAATGCGGTCTTGAAGCCGATGAAGGTGTCGGCGCGCGGCAGCGCGTAGTCCATGAAGCTGGCGGTGACGAGCTGGCCGCTTCCGGCGTCGTAGCGCACCGCTTCGCACAGCGCCTGGCCGATGCCCTGCAGCGCGCCGCCTTCGATCTGGCCGCGCACGATCTCGGGGCTGACGATGCGGCCGATGTCGTTCACCGACGCGTAGGCGGCAACCGCGACGGCGCCGGTCGCGGGGTCGATCTCGACCTCGCAGACGTGGCAGGCGTTCGGCCAGCTCGGCGCGCCGGCCGTCGCGTCGCCCTGCGCCGTGATTCGCGCGCCGGCCTGCCGGGCCGCGAGTTCGAACAAGCCGATGCCGAGATCGGTGCCGACGACCGAGAAGCGTCCGGCGCGGTAGGCGATGTCGGCGGGCGCGGCTTCGAGCGCCTCGCTCGCCAACTCCTTCGCGTGCTCGACGGTGCGCTCGGAAGCGACCTGCACCGCCGCGCCGCCGGTGAAGAGCGAGCGCGAGCCGGCGCTGCCGAAGCCGTTCGCGCGGTCGGTGTCGCCCTGCACGATGCGGATGTTCTCGATCGGCACGCCGAACACGTCGACCGCGAGCTGGGCATAGCTCGTCGCGATGCCCTGGCCCATCGCCTGCGTCGCCGAGACGAGTTCGATGATGCCTTCGGGCAGCACATGGACGGTGACGCTCTCGGCCAGCGTCATGCCGCCGGTCCACTCGAGGAAGGTCGCGATGCCGCGTCCGCGCAGCAGGCCGCGCGAGCGCGACTGCGCGCGCCGGGCGTCGAAGCCGCTCCAGTCGGCAAGCCGCAGGCCCTGGTCGAGGATGCGCTCGAAGGCGCCGACGTCGTAGACCTGCGCCATCGGGTTGGTGTAGGGCATCTGCTCGCTGCGGATCATGTTGCGCCGGCGCAGCTCGGCCGGATCGAGGCCCATCTCGCGCGCCGCCGCGTCCATCAGCCGCTCGACGGTGTAGATCGCCTCGGGCCGGCCCGCGCCGCGGTAGGCGCCGATCGGCGTGCAGTTCGTCAGCACCGCCGTCAGGTGCAGCGCGATGACCGGGATGTCGTAGATGCTCGTCGTGACCCAGGGGCCGACCAGCAGCGGGATCGCGACGCCGACGACCGTCGCGTGGGCGCCGACGTTGGCGTACGAGCGCAGCCGCAGCGCGAGCACGCGGCCTTCGGCATCGAGCGCGAGTTCGGCGCGGCCGACCTGATCGCGGCCATGGGCCGAGGCGGCGAACTCCTCGATCCGCTGCGCGCACCACCTGACCGGCCGCTGCAGATCGCGCGCGGCGTGGGCGACGACGACCTCCTCAGGATGGAAGCCGGCCTTCATGCCGAAGCCGCCGCCGACATCGCCGACGCGCACCCGCACCTGCTCCGGCGCGAGACCGGGCAGCGCCGCCGCGATTCCGTCGCGCACCGCGGTCGGCATCTGGCTGGACAGCGTGACGACGATGCGGCCGGCGTCGATCTCGGCGAGCACGACGCGCGGTTCCATCGCGCTCGGCGCGACGCGCTGGTTCACCAGATCGAGCGCGACGACATGCGCCGCGCGCGCGAAGGCGGCATCGGCCGCCGCCGCGTCGCCGTGGCGCATCTCGGCCGCGATATTGTCCGGCGCGGCGTCGCACAGCACCGGCGCACCGGGTGCCAGCGCAGCAAGGACGTCGACGACCGCGGGCAGCGGCTCGTAGTCGACGACGATCGCCTCGAGCGCATCGTGCGCCGCCGCCCGACTGTCGGCGACGACGGCGGCGACGGCCTCGCCGACGTGGCGCACGCGATCGACCGCAAGGACAGGGCGCACCGGCGTCGCGCCCGGCGCGCCGTCCGGCCGCGGAAAAGGCAGTGGCGCATCGATCGGCTTCACGCCGGCGGCTGCGAGCTCGGCGCCGCTGTAGACGGCGAGCACGCCCGGCAGCGCGCGCGCCGCCGATGCATCCAGCGCGCGCAGCCGCGCATGGGCATGCGGCGAACGAAGGAAGACGAGGTGCGCTTGCGCGTCGCGCATCAGGTCGTCGGTAAACCGGCCGCGGCCGGTGACGAGCGCCGCGTCCTCGATGCGGCGCACGCTGTGGCCGCTGCCGAAGCGACCGACGTCGAGCGGGGCATTCATGGCTCGATGCCGCCCGGCAGGCGGTCGGCGGTCTGGTGCAGCGGCAGCGACATCGCGGTTCTCCACGAGAGCAAACAGAACGCGCATCGTAGTCAGCTTCCGCCATGCTTGCAGCGCCCGGCGCCGGCGCGCGAGACAATCGCGCCACCATGCCATCAGGGTGACGGCCATGACGACGATCGACGAGGACATCGCGCAGCGGCTGCGCGAAGCGCAACTGAGCGGCGAACTCGCGCAGGCGAAGAGCTACGGCAAGCCGCTCGACTTCGGCGACGGCTACTTCGAGACGCCCGAGGAACTGCGCCTGGGCTACAAGATCCTGAAGGACGCCGGCTGCGTGCCGGCCGAGGTCGAGATGTTCAAACAAGTCGCGGCCTTGCGCCAGCAACTCGCGGCCGCGACCGGCGAGGCCGAGGCCGCCGCGCTGCGTGCGCGCATCGTCGATCTCGGCCAGCGCATCGCGCTGCGGCTCGAGAAGCTGCACAGCACGCGAAGGCGGTAGCGCAACGCTGAAGCGCAGGGCACGCCTGCGCTTGGTCTTGCCAGCACGCCGCATCGCAGCCAGTTCGGGCGCGCCACTGCCAAATCCAGGCCGGACACTTCCCTCGCGTCTGCGCCTTCGCATCGCGCGCCGCGACTGCACTCGCCAGGCGCGCGGCAACCTTCGCGAGCGCCGCCAAAACGTGAAAGGCTACCGCCGGCGCCGTCTGTCGTGCCCGGCCGGCTGCGCCCACCGCAGGGCCTTGTGCGAACCTTGCGCCTTCGCGTCCGATCGCGCGCTTTCGCGCGTCGCCGATCGGCGCCGAGACCCGTACCGCTGCCCGATGACCGACGTTTCGCCCGCCTCGCACGACCCCGCCTGCCTGCCCGACGCGCGCGCCTCCGACCCCGCCGCGCACCGCTGGATGGAGGGCTTTCCGCCGCCGCCCGAGCGTGCGGTCGGCGCCGCCACCGCCTGGTCGTTCCCGCGCACGCGCTGGGCGTTCTGCCACATGCGCGAGCTCTACCCGACCGCCAACGTCTCACGCGGCGACGCGCCGGTCGCGCTGCTGCCGCGCGCCGAGCGCAGCGATCTCGACGCCGTCTCGTTCACGACGCCCGACGGCCGGCGCATGACGTGGGGCGAATCGCTCGCCGCGAACTACACCGACGGCGTCGTCGTGCTGCATCGCGGCGTGACGGTGCAGGAGCGCTACTTCGGCGCGCTGCAGCCCGAATTGGCGCACAGCGCGATGTCGGTCACCAAGTCGTTCGTCGGCACGCTCGCGGCGATGCTCGCCGACCGCCGCGTGCTCGACCCGCAGGCCGCCGTGACGCACTACCTGCCCGAACTGGCCGGCACCGCCTACCGCGGCGCGACGCTGCGCCAGGTGATGGACATGACGGTCGGCGTGCGCTATTCGGAGGCCTACACCGATCCGCAGGCCGACGTCTGGCACTACGCGCGGGCCGGCGGCATGCTGGCGCGCCCGGCCGGCTACGACGGCCCGCCGACGCTGTGCGACTACCTCGCGACGCTGGCGCGCGAGGGCACGCATGGCGCGGCCTTCGCCTGCAAGAGCGTGAACACCGAGGTCCTGGCCTGGGTCGTCAGGCGCGCGACCGGGCAGCGGCTCGCGACGCTCACCTCCGATCTGCTGTGGTCGAGGCTCGGCGCCGAGCACGACGCTCACTTTGCGGTCGACAGCGTCGGCACCGAAGCCGGCGGCGGCGGCCTGAACACGACGCTGCGCGACCTGGCGCGCTTTGGCGAGTCGATGCGCCAGGACGGCTGGTTCAACGGCCAGCAGATCGTCCCCGAGCGCGTCGTCGCCGCCATCCGGCGCGGCGCCGACAAGGCGCAGTTCGAGCGCGGCGGCTACACGGCATTGCCCGGCTGGTCGTACCGCGACATGTGGTGGGTGACGCACAACGCGCACGGCGCGTACAGCGCGCGCGGCATCCACGGCCAGGCGGTCTGGATCGACCCGAAGGCCGAGATGGTGATCGCGCGCTACGCGTCGCATCCGCAGGCCGCGAATTCGCCGCACCTCGATGCGACTTCGCTGCCGGCCTACGATGCGCTCGGCAGGCACCTGCTGCGCAGCGGTTGAGCGCCGCGGGCGCCGCGTCGGTCCGTGCGGACGCCCACTTTCGCAGTCACGCAACGCGCGGCGCAAAGTCCATTTCGCAGGATCGACGCTTTATAGTAGAGCCGATCCGCGCCGCAATCGTGCGACGCATAACACAAATGGAGCCAACATGAACAGAAAGCAAGTTCGCATTGACGCAATGGACGATGAGCCGGCACCCTCGAACCAGCCGGAGTGGCTGGGCGTAGTGATCACGATCTACGTCATCCTCCGATAAGTTGAATAGGTCGAGGGAGTGGGCTGTCCTTAATGTGGAAGACAACCTCACCGCGGACGTGACGGGGCCTGGCCTGAAGTCGGCCGGGACATGGAATGCAGCAG
>CALMIL010000251.1 GCA_937864005.1 uncultured Burkholderiales bacterium | reverse complement strand
CGCTTTTCGCGCTTTCGGCCGCCGCGCGACAGCGCGTTGCGCTCGACATGTTTTTCCGCGTGCCGGTCGGCGTTCTTGTCGCTGGCTCGTGGGGGCCTGGCAGGGTGGGGGTCGGACATCGCGTGCGAGGCGCGCAGGTACGGAAATGCGGCTAGCTTACCCGATGCCCGCCAAGCGCCGGGCATGGACTTGCCAGCGCTTGAATACGGGCATCGCGCCACAATATGGGTTGGTCTTCACTGCCTGACTGAATCGAGCCGCCATGTCGAACGGACTGATCCCTGCCACCATCCTCACCGGCTTTGGCTGCGGCCGCGCGGCGGCGCCGCGCTTCACGCCCGCTGCGCGGGCATGAGCCTTCGCCGAAGCCTCGGACTCGCGCACTGACCTTCAGCAATCTGGAAACGCCATGTCGAACGGACTCATCCCTGCCACCATCCTCACCGGCTTTTTGGGCTCCGGCAAGACGACGCTGCTCAAGCGCGTGCTGACCGAAGCGCACGGCAAGAAGATCGCCGTCATCGAGAACGAGTTCGGCGAGGAGAACATCGACAACGAGATCCTGGTTCAGGACAGCGGCGAGCAGATCATCCAGCTCAACAACGGCTGCGTCTGCTGCACCATCCGCGAGGATTTGCGCAGCACGCTGTCGGACCTGGCGGCGAAGAAGCGCAGCGGCGAGATCGATTTCGAGCGCGTCGTCATCGAGACCACCGGACTTGCCGACCCGGGGCCCGTCGCGCAGACCTTCTTCATGGACGACGAGGTCGCCGAGAACTATCTGCTCGACTCGATCCTGACCCTGGTCGACGCCAAGCACGCGAGCGGGCAACTCGACAGCCGCCAGGAGGCGCGCCGCCAGGTCGGCTTCGCGGACCAGATCTTCATCAGCAAGAGCGACCTCGTCGACGATGCGACGCTCGACGACCTGACCCATCGCCTGAAGCACATGAATCCGCGCGCGCCGCAGCAGAAGGTCCACTTCGGCGAAGTGCCGATCGCGAAGGTATTCGACCTGAAGGGCTTCAACCTGAATGCCAAGCTCGAGATCGACCCCGAGTTTCTCGACGCCGACAGCCATGCCGGGCAGGATCATCACCACGACCACGACCACGAGCACGGTGAGCACTGCGACCACCCGCACCACCATCATCACGACGACGACGTGAAATCGTTCGTCTTCCGCTCGAACCGCGCGTTCAACCCGGCCAAGCTGGAGGATTTTCTGGGCTCCGTCGTCCAGGTCTACGGGCCGCGCCTGCTGCGCTACAAGGGCGTGCTCTACATGAAGGGCACCGACCGCAAGGTCGTCTTCCAGGGCGTGCACCAGATGATGGGCAGCGATCTCGGGCCGGCCTGGGCGGCGGGCGAGAAGAAGAACAGCAAGCTCGTCTTCATCGGCATCGACCTGCCGCGCGACATATTCCTGCAGGGGCTAGAACAATGTCTCGTTTGACGCCTTTTGTGGCGTTCACCTGCGCGCGGCCATGGCTACAATCCGCGGCGCCCGAAATTTCGGACGCTGCAGACCCGACCTTCACAGGAGGGCGTGACGTAGGCGTTGCAAGGAGACTGCTGTGACGAAGACAACGGCGAACAAGGCGAGTGCCGCCGCGCCGGCCGGGAAGAAGGCGGGCAAGAAGGCCGCTGCCGCACCGGCGCGCAAGGCCCCCGCGAAGTCCGCTGCCAAGCCTGCCCCCACGGCCGGACTCGCAACCGCCGCGAAGAAGGCAAACGCCGCCAAGCCCGCCAGCCCGGTCAGGGCGGCCGCCGCTCGCACGCCGACCGCCAAGCCGAGCGGCACGCCGGCTCCATCGAAGAAGCCCGCGCCCGCCGCGGCCGTCAACCTAGCCGGCAGCAAGGCGGCACCGGCCGTCGCCGCCAAGCCGGCCCACAAGCCCGTCGCGTCGAGCGGCACCAGGCACCCGGTGCCCGAGGCCGCGGCGCCCGCTACGGTTTCCCTCCAGCCCGCGAGCGCGCCCGCGCCCGCCCCCGCACCCGCAACGACCCGAATGACTTCCTCTGCCAGGAGCAAGGCGAACGCCAAGGCACAGGCGGCGTACGCCGCACCGGCACCGATGCCGGCGCCGACATCGCGCTTTGCCGACCGCTTCGCACCGCCACGCCCGCCGACCCGCCAGATGAACCACCTCGAGGTGGACCGCGAACGCCAGCCCCAGAAGCACGATCCCAAGCTCGTCAATGCCTGGAAGAGCAAGGCCGGGCGCGACCTGACCGAGGCCGAACTGCTCGCCATGCCGGAAGCCGAGTACATGAACGAGAAGCAGCTCGACTACTTCCGCGCCACGCTCGGCCGCCTGAAGGACGACCTGCTCTCCAACGCCGGCCAGACGACCGAGAACCTGCGCGAAGATACCTCCATCGTGCCCGACCCGGCGGATCGCGCGACGATCGAGGAAGAGCATGCGCTCGAGCTGCGCACCCGCGACCGCGAACGCAAGCTGATGAAGAAGATCTCGCAATCGCTCGCGCGCATCGAGTCCGGCGACTACGGTTTCTGTGACGAAACCGGCGAACCGATCGGCCTCGGGCGCTTGCTCGCCAGGCCGACGGCTACACTGTCCCTCGAAGCCCAGCAACGCCGCGAGCTCAAGCAGAAGATGTTCGGTGACTGAGAGCAGACGCACCGCCTCCGCGCTACCCTGCCGCAAGGGCGCGGGCGGCCGTGCGCGCGCCCGTCGCCGCTGTTGAGGCGCGCCCGCCCTGCCATGTCCGACCCGAAACAGAGCACGAGCTTCTTCCGCAAGGTGGCCCGCTTCGTCGCCAACCCGGCGACCGACTGGTCGCAGGCCGGCTCCGGACAGGACGGGATCGACACCGAGCTCGCGAAATCCGAGCTGAAGGCGATGATCGAGCGCAAGCGGCGCAACGACTTCGTGCGCAAGCGCGAGCTCGACATGCTGCGCAAGGTGCGCCGCGAGGGGCTGACGAGCGAGCAGCTCGCCGCGCTCGGCGGGGCGTCGTCGCGGATCGACGATTCGGTGCCGCGCCAGCCGGAGAGCGGCGCGAAGGCCGAATTCGGCGTCAAGGCCAAGATCGACGAGATCGAACAGCAGATGGTGGGCGACAACAACGCCTACGTCTCGTCGGTGCGCCGGCCGACCGACTTCTACAACGCGCCGACCCAGCCGGCGGCAATGCAGCGCACCTCCACCTCGCCGGGCGCGCTCGACTCGCGGCCGAGCATCGGCGCCCGGCTCGCCGACGATGCGGCGGGGCCGCTGCGCGCGGCGGGATCGCTCGCGCCATCTGCCGCGACCATGGGCCCGGGGCTTTCGCCGCTCGCGCCGGCCGCAGCGCCGGCCGGCGTGCCGGCGTTCGGCAGCCCGTTCGCGGTCGAGGTGAGCGAGGTCGCGCACGACCCCGAACTCGACGAGGCGGTGATCGCCTTCGCGAATGCGGACTTCGAGATGTGCGAGCAGGCGCTCGCGCGTCTGACCGGCCCCGGCGGCGAGCGCGCGCAGCATGCCGAGACCTGGCTCGTGCGCTTCGATCTGTACCGTGCGATCGGTCAGCAGCAGAAATTCGAGGGCCTCGCGCTCGAATATGCGCAGCAGTTCGGCTGGTCGGCGCCGCAGTGGTTCTCTCTGCCCAAGCTCGTCGCCGAGGCGGCGGGCAACGACGAACGCCCGGCGCGCTCGCGCATCGACGGCCAGGTCGGCTGGGTCTGCCCCGAGACGC
The DNA here is from genome assembly GCA_937864005.1 of uncultured Burkholderiales bacterium. Classification (GTDB taxonomy): domain Bacteria; phylum Pseudomonadota; class Gammaproteobacteria; order Burkholderiales; family Burkholderiaceae_C; genus CAIKUF01. The sequence goes on along the minus strand of CALMIL010000251.1, from coordinate 6,858 downwards.
TCGATACCGACGGCGTCGCACGCCTGTCGTCGCAGACGCTGCAGATGCCGCTGCCCTGGGTCTTCGACTGGTCGGCACTGAAGCACATCGACGCCGAGGCCTGCGCCCACCTGAGCGAGCTCTTTCGCTACTGGATTCCGCAGCAGCTCGACATGCGCTGGCAGGCCGGCGACAAGCTGCTCGCGCTGCTGCACGCCGCCGCGCCGACCGGCGAGCGCGACGCCGACCCGGCGTTCTGGCAGCTGCGCCTGGACGCGCTGCGCATGGCCAACCGGCCGGACCAGTTCGACGAGGCGGCGATCGACTACTGCGTGACCTACGAGGTGTCGCCGCCGTCCTGGGAGCGCGCGGCGTGCCAGGTTCGGATCAGCGGGTCGGAGCCCGGCAGCACGACCTCGCCGACCTCGCTCGTCAGCGAGGCCTCGACGAGCTTTCTCGAGTCGCAGATCATCGACGACGAGCATCAGGGCCGCGTCGGCCATGTCGACCTGTCAGGGCAGCTCGTCGGCGATATCGGCGAGACGCTCGCGCGCCTGGACGCCGACCTCGGCAGTGCCGGCCGCATCGACATCTCGTGCGCCAGGCTGATCCGGGTCGACTTCATCGCCGCCGGCGACCTGCTCAACTGGGTGCTCGCGCGGCGCACCGAGGAGCGCGGCGTGACCTTCAGCGACGCGCACCGGCTGGTCGCCCTCTTCTTCGGCGCGATGGGCATCAACGAGCATGCCCGCGTCACGGTGCGCCAGGTCTGATCCGGCACCCCGATCGAACCGCGTTCCGCGCGAACGCAACACCGCTTCGCAAGACACCATGAATACAAGCTGGCACGGCACCACCATCGTCAGCGTCCGTCGCGGCGCGCAGGTCGCGCTCGGCGGCGATGGCCAGGTGACGCTCGGCAATATCGTCGTCAAGGCATCGGCGCGCAAGGTCAGGAAGCTGCATCGCGATCAGGTCCTGGCCGGCTTCGCCGGCGCGACGGCGGACGCCTTCACCCTCTTCGAGCGCTTCGAGGCCAAGCTCGAGAAGCATCAGGGCCACCTGACGCGCGCCGCGATCGAACTGACGAAGGACTGGCGCACCGATCGCGTGCTGCGCCGCCTGGAGGCGATGCTCGCCGTCGCCGACCGCGAGGCCTCGCTCATCATCACCGGCAACGGCGACGTGCTCGAGCCCGAGCGCGGCATCATCGCGATCGGCTCCGGCGGCGCCTATGCCCAGGCCGCGGCGCGCGCGCTGCTCGAGCACACCGAACTCGCGCCCGAGCAGGTCGTCAAGAAGGCACTCGAGATCGCGGGCGATATCTGCATCTATACCAACCAGTCGCACACGATAGAGACCCTGGGATGACGACTACGAAACCTGCGCCCGCCGCGGCGGCCAGCGGCATGACGCCGCGCGAGATCGTCTCCGAACTCGACCGCCATATCGTCGGCCAGCACGCCGCCAAGCGCGCCGTCGCGATCGCGCTGCGCAACCGCTGGCGGCGCCAGCAGGTGGACGCCGCGCTGCGCCCCGAGATCACGCCGAAGAATATCCTGATGATCGGCCCGACCGGCGTCGGCAAGACCGAGATCGCGCGCCGTCTGGCGCGGCTCGCCGATGCGCCCTTCATCAAGGTCGAGGCGACCAAGTTCACCGAGGTCGGCTACGTCGGCAAGGAGGTCGATTCGATCATCCGCGATCTCGTTGACAGCGCCGTCAAGCAGGAACGCGAGACGCAGATGCAGCGCCAGCGCATGCGCGCCGAGGACGCGGCCGAGGAGCGCGTGCTCGACATCCTCGCCGGACCAGCGCGCGACGCCGCCGTCGCCGGCAGCGACAACACCGCGCGCCAGGTGATGAGGAAGCGCCTGCGCGAAGGCAAGCTCGACGACAGCGAGATCGAGATCGAGGTCGCCGAGCCGCGCCCGTCGCTCGAGATCATGACGCCGCCCGGCATGGACGAGATGGCCGAGCAGCTGAAGGGCCTGTTCGCCAATCTCGGCGCGCCCAAGCGCAAGCAGCGCAGGCTCAAGATCGCCGACGCGCTCAAGCTGCTCGTCGACGAGGAGGCGGCCAAGCTCGTCAACGAGGACGATATCAAGAGCGCCGCGGTGCATAACGCGGAGCAAAACGGCATCGTCTTCATCGATGAGATCGACAAGGTCACGTCGCGCGCCGACAGCGGCACCGCCGAGGTCTCGCGCCAGGGCGTGCAGCGCGACCTGCTGCCGCTCGTCGAGGGCACGACGGTGACGACGCGCTACGGCGTCGTGCGCACCGACCACATCCTGTTCATCGCCTCGGGCGCGTTCCACCTGAGCAAGCCGAGCGATCTGATCCCCGAACTGCAGGGGCGCTTTCCGATCCGCGTCGAACTCGGCTCGCTTTCCGTCGACGATTTCGAGGCGATCCTGACGCAGACCGAGGCGAGCCTCCTGATGCAGTACAAGGCGCTGCTCGCGACCGAGGGCGTGACGCTCGAGATTTCGCCCGATGCGATCCGCCGCCTCGCGCAGACCGCCTTCGACGTCAACGAACGCACCGAGAATATCGGCGCGCGCCGGCTCGCGACGGTGATGGAGCGGCTGCTCGACGAGGTGAGTTTCGATGCACCCGCGCTCGCCGGCCAGACCGTCAGGCTCGACGCCGCGGCGGTCGAGTCAAGACTCGGCGAACTGGCGAAGAACGAGGATCTGTCGCGCTACATCCTGTAGCTTCGGCCCGTCGGCGCAAGGCGCGTTACAGCGCCAGCCTTCTTGCCTGCATCGCGAGCAGGCCCTCGAAGATCAGCATCTCGACGGTCTCGAACGGCAGTTCGAGAATCGGTTCGAGCTTGACGGCCGCGCCGCCGCTGATCAGCAGCGCGGGTTCGATGCCGGTGCGCTCGCGCAGGCGGCGGTGGATGCGTTCGACGGCGCCTGCGATCGCATGCGCGCCGCCGCTCATCAGCGCATCGCTCGTATTGGTCGGAAAGTCCACCGCGTCGCCGGTCGGCGCCTTCAGGCCGGCCGTGCCCATCTCGAGCGCGCGCAGCATGAGTCCGAAGCCGGGCAGGATCAGGCCGCCGAGGAAGCGGCCTTCGGTATCGAGCGAATCGACGGTGACCGCGGTGCCGACCATCACGACCAGCGCCGGGCGTGCCGCACCCTGGCTCAGCACGTGATGGCGGGCACCGACGAGCGCCGACCAGCGGTCCGCGCCGAGCCGGCTCGGATGATCGTAGCCATTCGTCACGCCAGCGGCATGCGCTGCGGGGACGACCCAGCGCGGCGTGATATCCCAGAGTTCGAGCTGCTCCTCGACGCGGCGGCGGATCGCCTCGCCGGCGACGATGCAGCCGAGCATGCTGGCGGGCGGGGCCAGCGCCTTCCACTCGCCATCGGCAAGGCGGTCGATCGTCTCCAGGAAGACCGCGCCCTGGGCAAGCAGCACCGCGCCCGGATGCGGCGCCGCGTACTGCGCCCACTTGAGCCGGGTGTTGCCGATATCGATCGCGAGAAAGCTCATGCACGGTCTCCGCAAGGCCGGCGCTGCAAGCGTCGGCCCGCGCGATTGTGCCGTCATTCGCAATCCGGCACCGATGCCCGTGCATCGGGTCGGCGAGACATCGCGGCGCTACACTGCATCGGACATCGAGGCCCCTCCAGAGGACGATTCCCAATGCCCAACGGCTCGTCAAGCGCAGCGAAGGCGTTGCCCGCCTACCAGGTCGGACCGGGCCGCAAGGATTTCGACCTCGCCGCGATCGACCCCGGCGCGAAGCCTTATTCGAGCGGTGACCGGGATGCCGACCGCAAAGCGATGGACGCGCTTGCGCTCGAACTCGACGAACTGCAGAACCTTTTCTACGCCGACCGGCGCTACAAGCTGCTCGTCGTCCTGCAGGGACTCGACACCAGCGGCAAGGACGGCACGGTGCGCGCCGTCTTCAGCCAGACGAGCCCGCTCGGCGTCCACACGCACAGCTGGAAGGTGCCGACCGAGGACGAACGCGACCACGACTATCTGTGGCGCATCCACCAGCGGGTGCCGGCCGCCGGCGAGATGATGATCTTCAACCGCAGCCACTACGAGGACGCGCTCGTGCCGGTCGTCAACGGCTGGATCGACGCCGACGAGACGGAGCGGCGCCACGCGCAGATCAACGACTTCGAGCGCATGCTGACCGAGACCGGGACCGTCATCGTCAAATTCATGCTCCACATCTCGAAGGACGAACAGAAGGCCCGCCTGCAGCAGCGGGTCGACGATCCGGCCAAGCGCTGGAAATTCCAGCGCGGCGACCTCGACGTGCGCAAGCAGTGGGACGCCTATCAGGCGGCCTACCAGCAACTGATCACCGCCACCGGCACGCGCTGGGCGCCGTGGACGATCGTCCCGGCGGATTCGAAGCTGCATCGAAACCTGATGGTTGCAAGCGTCATCAAGGCGCTGCTGCTCGGCCTGAAGCTGCGCTACCCGACCGGCGATCGCTCGTTCGAGGGCATTCGCGTTGTCTAGCGAGGCGGCCCCGCCGATCCGAAGGAGAAAAGTGATGACCGACCTGTCCGCCGAGTTTCAAGCCCTCGCGAACTACCGCCCGAAACACAAGGTGCGCTTCGTCACCGCCGCGAGCCTGTTCGACGGCCACGATGCGGCGATCAATATCATGCGCCGCATCCTGCAGAGCATGGGCGCGGAGGTGATCCACCTCGGCCACAACCGATCGGTCGACGAGATCGTGACCGCCGCGCTGCAGGAGGACGTGCAGGGCATCGCGATCAGCAGCTACCAGGGCGGCCACGTCGAATATTTCAAGTACATGATCGATCTGCTGCGCGCGCGCGGCGGCGAGAATATCCAGGTCTACGGCGGCGGCGGCGGCGTGATCGTCGCGCCCGAGATCCGCGAGCTGCACGACTACGGCGTCGCGCGCATCTACAGCCCGGAGGACGGCCAGCGCATGGGCCTCGCGGGGATGATCGGCGAGATGGTGATGCGCTGCGACCTCGACCTGTCGGCGCACGCGCCGACCGCCATCGCGCAGGTTCAGGGGCACACGCAGGGCGCGTGGCGCGCGCTCGCAAGGCTCATCACCGCGCTCGAGAACGGCAAGCTGCCGGGCGGCATCAAGTCGGCGCTCGCGAAGGCCGCCAAGGCGGCGCCGATCCCGGTCGTCGGCATCACCGGCACCGGGGGCGCCGGCAAGTCGAGCCTGACCGACGAACTGATCCGCCGCCTGCGCCTGGATCAGGGCGACGCCCTGCGGATCGCCGTCGTCAGCATCGATCCGTCGCGGCGCAAGAGCGGCGGTGCGCTGCTCGGCGATCGGATCCGGATGAATGCGATCGGGCCCTGGAGCCGCGGCGCGGCGCCGCCGGCGGCGCCCGCCGGCAAGGGCAGGCGGCGCGGCGCGGGTGCCGAGGCGGCGTTCGAGCAGCGCGTCTTCATGCGCAGCCTGGCGACGCGCGACTTCGGCAGCGAGATCAGCCAGTCGCTGCCCGACGTGATCGCCGCGTGCAAGGCGGCCGGGTTCGATCTGATCGTCGTCGAGACCTCGGGCATCGGCCAGGGCGACGCCGCGATCGTGCCGCTCGTCGACGTGCCGGTCTACGTGATGACGCCCGAGTTCGGCGCCGCGAGCCAGCTCGAGAAGATCGACATGCTCGATTTTGCAGAGTTCGTCGCCATCAACAAGTTCGACCGCAAGGGCGCGTCCGACGCGCTGCGCGACGTCGCCAAGCAGGTGCAGCGCAACCGCGAGGCGTTCAAGACGGCGCCCGACAAGATGCCGGTCTTCGGCACGATGGCGAGCCGTTTCAACGACGACGGCGTGACGGCGCTCTACCAGGCGATGCTGCCGCGCCTTGCCGAACTCGGCCTGAAGCTCGGCAAGGGCCGGCTGCCGAAGGTCGCGACGCGCCACAGCACGCACCAGGTGGCGATCGTCCCCGGCGCGCGGGTGCGCTACCTGGCCGATATCGCCGATACGGTGCGCGCCTACAAGCGCCATGCGATCGAGCAGTCGCGCCTCGCGCGCGAGCTGCAGCAGCTCAACGCCAGCGCCGACATGCTGCAGGCCGACGACGCGACGCGCGACGGCGCGCGCGGCACCGTGCTGCGCCTGGCGCAGGAGCGCGAGGCGCGCCTCGATCCGCGCGCGAGGAAGCTGCTCGCGATGTGGCCGCAAATGCAAAAGGCCTACGCCGGCGACGAATATGTCGTCAAGATCCGCGACAAGGAGATCCGCACCGCGCTCACGCACACGACGCTGTCGGGCAACAAGATCCGCAAGGTCGCACTCCCCGGCTACGAGGATCACGGCGAGATCCTCAAGTGGCTGATGCTCGACAACGTGCCGGGCAGCTTTCCGTATACCGCGGGGACGTTCGCCTTCAAGCGCGAGAACGAGGATCCGACGCGCATGTTCGCCGGCGAGGGCGATGCGTTTCGCACCAACCGGCGCTTCAAGCTGCTGTCCGAAGGCATGCCGGCCAAGCGGCTGTCGACCGCATTCGACTCGGTCACGCTGTACGGCAACGATCCTGACCCGCGACCCGATATCTACGGCAAGGTCGGCAATTCGGGCGTCTCGATCGCGACGCTCGACGACCTCGAGGTGCTGTATTCGGGGTTCGATCTGTGCAGCCCGAATACGTCGGTATCGATGACGATCAACGGGCCGGCGCCGAGCATCCTCGCGATGTTCATGAACGCCGCGATCGATCAGCAGACAGCGAAATTCAAGGCCGACAACGGCCGCGAGCCGACCGACGACGAGGCGGGCAAGATCGCCGTCTGGGTCAAGCAGAATGTGCGCGGCACGGTGCAGGCCGACATCCTGAAGGAGGACCAGGGCCAGAACACCTGCATCTTCTCGACCGAGTTCAGCCT
>CALMIL010000250.1 GCA_937864005.1 uncultured Burkholderiales bacterium | reverse complement strand
CTCGTCGCGCGCCAGAAGGACGGCCTCTTGAAGACCGACTTCAAGACGGCGCTCGGCAAGGTGAGCTACCACATCCCGTGCCACGGCCGGGTGCAGAAGATCGGCCGCAAGACCGAGGAGATGTTCAAGCTCGTCGGCCAGAGCGTGGAAGTGACGCTCAATACCGTCGAGCGCTGCTCCGGCCACGCCGGCACCTACGGCGTGAAGAGCGCGACGCATCCGATCGCGATGAAGATCGGCCGGCCGGTCTTCAAGGCGATGGGCAAGGACGTGCCCGACGTCATCAGCAGCGACTGCCCGATGGCCGGCCACCACATCGCGCAAGGCATGCGCGAAGCCGGCGCGCCGGCCAAGTCGCTCGCGCATCCGCTGACCCTCGTGCGCAGGGCCTACGGGCTCGCGTGATGGCTCGCCCGCCGTGCGCGAATCGACAGGAGGAGACGATCCCATGACCATCGCCCGCGACAATCTGCTCACCCTCGAGGCGTACGCGAAGATCCGCGCCTCCAGCCGGCCGGCCTTCATCGCCCACCGCCGCCTGCGCACCGTGCGGCTGGGCGAGCACATGACGCTGCAGTTCGAGGACGAGCAGACGATCCGGCGCCAGATCCAGGAGATGCTGCACGTCGAGAAGATCTTCGACCAGGAAGGCATCCAGGCCGAGATCGATGTCTACGGCGCGCTCGTCCCGGACGGCACGAACTGGAAGGCGACGATGCTGATCGAGTATCCCGATCCGCACGAGCGAAGGCGCGAGCTCGCGCGCCTGATCGGCGTCGAGGACCGGCTCTTCGTCGAGGTCGAAGGCCAGCCGCGCGTCTATGCGATCGCGGATGAAGACCTGGATCGCGAGACCGACGAGAAAACCTCGGCGGTGCATTTCGTGCGCTTCGAATTCCCGTCCGCCGCGCGCGCCGCGATCCGCGTCGGCGCGCAGGTCAAGCTCGGCTGCGATCACGCCAACTACCCGGCGCACACGCTGATCGAGGCGGCGACGCTCGCGAACCTGGCCGGCGACCTGGTGTAGCGCTGCGTCAGCGGCGCCGCGCGTTCAGCCAGCCTTCGACGCTGAAGACCGCCAGCGCGATCCAGGTCAGCGAGAAGCCGATCAGCCGGTCGCCCGACAGCGGCTCGCCGAAGACCCACAGGCCGAGCGCGAGCTGAATCGTCGGCGAGACGTACTGCAGCACGCCGAGCGTGGCCAGCGAGATGCGGCGCGCGCCGGCGGCGAACAGCAGCAGCGGAACGGAGGTCATCGGTCCGAGGCCGATCAGCCAGGCGAGCGTCGTGCCGTCGTGCGCGAGGCCGCCGCTGCCCTGCCAGGTCCACCAGGCGAGGAGGGCGAGCGCCGGCGGGGCGAGCAGCAGCGTCTCGAGCGTCAGGCCTTCGAGCGCGCCGAGGGCCGCCGTCTTGCGCATCAGGCCATAGAGGCCGAACGAGACCGCGATCACGACGCCGACCCAGGGGACATTCGGGCCGAGCGCGGTCAGCCAGAGCACGCCAGCCGCGGCGAGCGCGACGGCGACCCATTGCCCGCGCCGCAGCCGCTCGCCGAGGAAGAAGTAGCCGAGCGCGACGCTGACGAGAGGGTTGATGAAGTAGCCCAGACTGGCGTCGACGACGTGCCCGTTCGAGACGGCCCAGACGTAGGTCAGCCAGTTGATGGAGAGGACGAACGCGCTCAGCGCGAACATCGCGAGCACCATCGGTTGCAGGCGCAGCGCGGCGATCCACTGCCAGCGCCGCAGCCACAGCAGGATCAGCGCGAGGAAGACGACCGACCAGGCGACGCGGTGGAGCACGATCTCGAACGCGCCGACGCTTTCGAGTTCGCGGAAGTAGAGCGGGAACAGGCCCCACGCGATGTAGGCGAGGGCCGCCTGGAGCATGCCGCGGTTCATCGCGCGTGCAGCGGCGTCAGGCCCACCTGGCGGCGTCGAAGCTGAACGACTGCTGCGCGTGGCGCAGATAGACGTTCGCGAGCGTCGTCTTGCAGTTCCACGTCTGCTGGGCGAAACCCGGCTCGAGCGCGAGCGCCTGCGCGGTCAGCGCGACGCCGCAGACGCCCGGTTTGCTGCGCGCCGAGCTGTAGCGGATCCACGCCACGTCGCGCTCGCGCGCGGCTTGCGCGAGTGCCTGGCAGTCGGCATAGCGCGTCGGATGCGTCCACGCCCTGGCCGATGCGACCCAGGGCGGGGCGGTGAGGTCGACGCAGGCGCCCGAAATGCGCGCCTCGAAGAAGGTGTGCTGGGTGTGCAGTGCCTGGTGGCGCAGTGCGTCGCTGTCGCGCAGAAAGCGCCACTTCCAGTAGGCGACTTCGGCGCAGGCGACTTCGAGCGTTTCCGCGCCGTACCACAGGCCCGGCGAGCCGGCCGGGCGAAAGCGCGATTCGTGCTGCGGGCGGTAGCGAAACGGTGTCGCGATCAGATAGTGCCGGCCCGCGCTTTGCGCCGGCAGCGCCGGTTTGCTCGCTTCCAGCAGGTCTTCGAGCAGATGCTGCTCCGGCGCCGTGTCGACGAGCTTCATCGTGGCGACGAGATGCTGGGCCTCGACGCCGCGCCAGAGCGCCGCATCGCGCGGCGCTACGCCCGAGTCGAACCAGTCGGCGTGCAGCGGCGTACGCCGCGTCACGCCGCGGCCCGCATGCCGTCGAGGTAGGAGGCGACCGCCACCAGGCCCTCGGCGCTGCGGATCAGATCGGACGGCGTGCCGTTGAGGGCGGTATTGGCGCCGTGCATCCAGGCTCGGCGCTGCGCGTCGTCGCCGCCGACGAGCGCGTCGAGCGAACGGTAGACGCGCACCAGCAGCAGCGCGAGCTCGCCCTCCTTGCTGTCGGGCGCGATGCTGCGTCGGCCGTTCGCGAGGCGTGAAACGCTCGCTTCGCTGACGCCGAGGATGCGGGCCAGCGCGGCCGGTGCAAGATCGAGCAGAATGGCGGCGCGCAGCAGCGCCTTGGTCAGCACGGCGTTCGCATCGGCGTGCGCGGCCGACTGGGCCCGCAGGTACTTCGGGCTGGTTTCGCGTGCGACGGAGGCGGTGTTCACGGGCAACTCGCTTTGCATTTGAAACGATGGAGGCATTGTATTCCATGTGAAACGTGGCCGTCGAGAACGTTCCAGCCTTGCCCGCGGTTCGCCGCCGGCCGGCAGGCGACGCCGGATTTGGGCATCATTCGCCCGTGGCGAGCGTGACTTTCACTTCCCAGCTGCGGCGCTTCACCGAAACGCCCGAGGTGCAGACGGATGCCCGAACGCTCAGGGGCGCGCTGTGCTCGGCCTTCGAGATCAACCCGCGCCTGCGCGGCTATGTGCTCGATGATCAGTCGCACCTGCGCGCCAATGTCGTCGTCTTCATCGACGGCGTGCGCGTTCGAGACCGCGAATCGCTGGCCGACGCGCTCGGGCGCGACAGCCGCGTCCACGTCCTGCAGGCCTTGTCGGGCGGCTGAACGGATCTCCATATGCAAGCCGCGATCGACCGCGCCTGGCTCGCCACCCGCAAGGGCCTGTTCGAGATGCGCCATCGGCGCGGCGCATGGCAGGTCGAGCGCGTCAGCTTTCTCGGCGAACCGGTCAGCATGCTGCTGCCGCCGCGACCCGACGGCTTCATGCTGGCGGCGCTGAACCTGGGGCACTTCGGCGTCAAGCTGCATGCATCGGGCGATGCGGGAGCGACCTGGAACGAGGTCGCGACACCCGCCTATCCGCCGCAGCCCGAAGGCGATCAAGGCGTGCCGTGGAAACTGGTGCAGGTCTGGTCCCTCGCGGCACGCAACGGGACGGTCTGGGCCGGCACGCTGCCCGGCGGCCTGTTTCGCTCGTCGGATCGGGGCGCGTCGTGGCAGCTCGTCGAGCCGCTGTGGTCGCGCCCCGAGCGCGCCGAGTGGTTCGGCGGCGGCTACGACGTGCCCGGCATCCATTCGATCTGCCCGCATCCGCGGCACGACGGGGAATTGCTCGTCGGCCTGAGCTGCGGCGGCGCGTGGGTCACGCGCGACGATGGCGCGAACTGGATCGTGCAGTCCGCCGGAATGCGTGCCGATTTCATGCCGCCGGAGCGGGCAGACGACCCGAACATCCAGGATCCGCACGCCATCGTGCGTTGCGAGGCGCAGCCCGACGTGCTCTGGTGCCAGCACCATTGCGGCATCTGGCGTTCGACGGACAACGCCGCGTCGTGGCAGCAGGTCACGAATGCGCCGGTCTCGGCCTTCGGCTTCGCGGTGGCCGTCGATTCGCACGATGCCGATACCGCATGGTTCGTACCCGCCATCGCGGACCAGTGCCGAGTGCCGCACGGCGGCGCGCTGATCGTGAACCGCACCCGCGACGGCGCCTGCAGCTTCGATACGCTGCGCGACGGTCTGCCGCAGTCGAATTGCTTCGACCTCGTCTATCGGCACGGGCTGGCCGTCGCCGACGACGGCCGCAATCTGCTGATGGGCAGCACCACCGGCGGCCTGTGGGCGAGCGCCGATGGCGGCGACCACTGGCAGGCGGTGTCGTTCACCCTGCCGATGATCCACGCGGTGCGTTTCGGTTGATTACCGGCTGCAACGGCTTCGCTCGCGCGCGAGCGCATGTTTCGCACCCCCCTGAATGAGTGTGGTGAAGATCGCACGCAACCCCCATGTTCGTGGGACACGGGCCGGTTCGCTGTCATGACTTTGTCGCGCAGGTTGCGGACAATCGAACCAGACGCCGCGACCTTGTACCGCAATGCGCGCGTTGTGGGAGCCGTTGCCATGCCGCAGACCTTCAACGTCGGAGCCCGTTCGCTCTTCGTCACCATCACCGCCTGGGTCGCGATCGTCCTGTCTGCCCTCGTGAGCGCCTCGGCGGTTGTCCAGAACGCATTCGTCGCGTCGGTCGCGCCGCTCGCTGCGGGCGGCGCCAATCTGCCTGCGCTGCCGCTGCTGACGAACCTGCTGCTCGGCTATCTGCCGTGGGTCGTCGGCACCGGGCTCGTGATGTCGCTGCTGATGCTCGCCTCGGCGATCGGCTTGCTGCTGCGTTTCGAGTGGGCGCGGCGCACCTTCATCGGCGTGCTGATGATCGCGATCGTCGCCAATCTGCTCGGCCTGTGGCTGCAGCACGAGGTCGTGCAGTCGGTCGTCACGAGCGCGCTCGCCGGCTCGCCGCTGCCGCCGCAGGCGGCGGACGTCTTCGGCGGCTTCGTCACGGCGGCACGCGTGATGGCGGCACTCGTGACGCTCGTCACCTGCGTCGTCTTCGGCTGGGTCATCCGGCGCCTGATGTCGGCCCCGGTGCGCCAGGAATTCGCCTGACGCCGCACGGCGCGGGGGTCCGCGCGCGGCGCCGCCTTTACGCGAGCCCCGGATTGCCGTCGACGCCGACCAGCTTCGGCGTATTGATGCGGCGCGCGCCGACACGCCCTCCCGGCTGCGCCTTCAGCCACGACTCGACCAGTTCCCAGACCGGCTTGCCGCCGGCGCGCCTTGCCTCTTCGGCGACCGGCGCCCAACCGGCGACCTTGTAGGTCTTGTCGGCGTCCAGCGGTTTCCCAGCGAGGCGCATGTCGGAGATCCGCGATCCCATCTTCTCGCCCGGCGTCATCGTGTAGGCGAGGCCGCCGACGCGAACCATGTCGCCGCCCTGCTGGTAGTACGGATCGGGATTGAAGAGGTTGTCGGCGACGTCCTCCAGAATGGTCTTGATCATCGTCCCCGTCATCTCGGTGACGGTCGCGTAGGGGTAGGTGATGGCAAGCTGATCCATCATCAACTCGCGCGTGATCGCGTCGCCCGGCAGCAGGCTCGTGCCCCAGCGAAAGCCGGGGCTGAAGGCGATCTGTGCGCTCTGCACGTCGAGCAGCGCGTCGCACACCAGCTGGTCCCAGCTGCCGTTGAAGTTGCCCCGCCGGTAGAGCAGGCCGGCGGTGACGGCGAGCGTCTCGGCGAGCCGGGCTTCGTGCGGCGCGCGCAGCCGCGCGATCAGCGCATCCATCGCCGGATCGGCGGCGAGCATGTTGCTGAAGACCGGCAGCAGCCGGTAGCGCCAGTTCGCGATCTTTGCGCCCCGCACCTCGAAGTCCATCACGCCGAGAAACTTGCCGTTGCTGCCGGCGTTCGTGACGAGCGTCGTCCCGCCGCCGTTCTTCATCGGCACCGCGAGCGGGACGCCGTCGTGGGTGTGGCCGCCGAAGATCGCGTCGATGCCGCGCACGCGGCCGGCGAGCTTCAGATCCACATCCATGCCGTTGTGCGACAGCAGCACGACGAGCTGCGCGCCCTTCTTGCGCACCGCGTCGACCGTCTTCTGCAGGTTCTCCTCCTGGATGCCGAAGCTCCAGTCGGCGACGAAATAGCGCGGGTTGGCGATCGGCGTATACGGAAAAGCCTGGCCGATGATCGCGACCGGCACGCCGTTGATCTCGCGCAGCGTCGAAGCCGGAAATACCGGATCGCCGAAGTCCGCGGTGCTGACGTTTTGCGCGACGAAGTCGATCCGGCCCTTGAAGTCCTTGTCGACGACGGCCTTCACACGGTCCATGCCGTAGGTGAACTCCCAGTGGCCGGTCATCACCTCGACGCCGAGCAGCAGCGCGGCGTCGACCATATCCTGCGCGTTCGTCCACAGCGCCGTCGCCGAGCCCTGCCAGGTGTCGCCGCCGTCGAGCAGCAACGCGCCCGGGCGGCTCGCCTTCAGGCGCTTGACGAGCGTCGCGAGGTGCGCGAAGCCGCCGACCCGGCCGTAGCGGCGCGCCGCCGCATCGAAATCGAGGAAGGTGAAGGCATGCGCGAGCGCCGTGCCGGGCGCGATGCCGGCGCGCCGCAGCAGATGTTCGCCGACGAGGTGCGGCCACTGGCCCTGCATCGCGCCGACGCCGAGGTTGACATTCGGTTCGCGAAAGTAGATGGGCTTCAACTGCGCGTGGCAGTCGGTCATGTGCAGCAGGCTCACGTGACCTGGCCCGCTGCCCAGCGGCGGCAGATCGTACAGGCCTTCCTCGGCGGTCGCCGCATCGGCGTTCTCGAAGCGCGCGAGGCCCATGCCGGCCACCGCGGCAGCGGACAGGACCTGCAGGAACTCGCGCTTGCTCAGGCTCATGGCATCGCGACGCATCGCCGCGCACGAAGGCGCTCGAGCTTCACGCGGGTCGCGCCAGGCAAGCGTGAGTCATGCCGATCATTCGGACGCACGCGCCGACGGCACCCGCACCGGCTACTGTGCGTTGACCGACGATTGCGGATCGAGCAGCAGCGACATCAGGTCGCGCAGCTGCGCCACGTCGAGGATCTTGTCGTGGCCGAAGCGCGGCATGCTCGAGCAGGGCACGGTCGCCTTCGCGTTCCACAGCCGGCTCCAGGTGTACTTGACGACCTCCTGCGCCGACGCCGCGTTCGGGTCGGTGATGCCGCGCGACTTGCCGTAGTGCAAGAGGCTCGGCCCGATCGTGCCGTAAGAGAGTTCGGACTTGTCGAGCTGGTGGCAGTTGTAGCAGCTGCCGCCGTTGTCCTTCGGGTCCGCCGACTTGTCGCTCCAGCTCATGCCGCGGCCGCTCTGGGCGAGCTTGTCGCCGTTGCGCCAGTCACCGAAGAACTTGCCGTCGGCCGGCCACTGGATGCTCGCCTGGGCCTGTTCCATGATCCGCTTGTCGACCGCGGCCGAGGGCGCCACGTCCGACGAGCAGGCCTTCTGCATCTCGTCCTGGTCGAGCCGGCTCATCTTGGCGATGCCCTGGTCGCGAAACGATGCATGCATCATCTGCGTGGCCTGGGCGTCGAGTTCGGCAGGCGTGGGCCCGCTCACACAGCCGGCTGCGACGGTGGCGCTGCCGGCGACGGCGAGGATCAATCGGATCGTGTTCATGGTCGGCTTTCGGTCGGGTGGGGCGGACGGCGCCTGCGGTGCAGCGCGTCAGCGCTTGATCGCGGGGGCGATCGACTGCGCGCCCTTCGCATTCACGCCCATGTAGGTCGACAGCGCGATGGTCACCTCCGAACCGAAGAGCGGGAACGGGAAGCGCTGCTGGCGGAAGCAATCGTTCAATCGCTGCTGCATGCTCCACATCTGGCCATTGCTGACGCGGTATGCGGGCCAGGCGGCAAAACCGATGCCGTCGCCCGGATTGCCGGTCAGGTCGGGCAGGTCCTGAAGACGAATGCGCATGTCGGCCGTGCCGTGACAGGTGGCGCACGCGAAGTCGTAGGGCCCGGCACGATAGAAGAAGGCGCGCTTGCCGAGCGCGTAGCTGCGCTGCTCCTCGGGGTGGCTCTGCGGCAGGTTGAAGCGCAGGCCGCGCGACTGCGATGCGACCCAGGTCGCCAGTGCCGTGACGTTGGACTGTTCGCCGCGGCCGAACGGCGTGCGCTCGATCTCGGCCGCGTCCAGGCCCTGCAGCGTTGCCATGCACGTCAGGAGGCGGGACTCGAGATCCTGCACCTTCTTCGTGTCGGCAAAGTAGCGCGGCAGCTCGACGAAGACTCCCTTCACGACGCCCGGCCCCTTGCCGAGGTCGCATTGCTCGAGCGTCGCGTTCTTCGGGCCCCGCGCGGTCTTCCAGAGGGCCTCGCCCTTTGCTTCGTAGAGCTCGGCCGGGTTGCCGTCCTCGAGCATCTTGCGGTACTCGGCGATACCGTCGGCGGTCGACTTCTGGGCCTGCGCACCGAATGCGAACGCCGTGGCCGCAATTCCGATCAGGATGGAATGCTTCATTGTCTCCTCGTCTTCTTCTGCCGCGAACGCCGGATGAGGCTTGCCCCTCCGATGCATGCGCCTTGCGGGCTGGTCGAATCCCGCTTCGCTCGACGTTCAGGCGACCGTCGTCTCGTCGCTGCGCTTGTCGCCCTTGCTGTCGACCCAGCTGACGACGATCTTGTCGCCGACCTTGCCGTTCTTGATCGTGAACTGCAGGAACGGATTCTTCGCGATCGACGGCCCCCACTGGGCCGAAAGCACCGTCTTGCCGTTCTGCGTCGCCGTCACCTCCTGGATGAACCAGGCCGGAATGACGTTGCCGGAGGAGTCCTTGCGCTGGCCGGTCTCCATTTCGTGGGCCATCAAGACGCGCACCGTGACCTTGTCGCCGGCGGCCTGGGCGCGAATGCGCATCGGGTCTGACATATCGACATCCTTTCCTTGTTAGCCGTGTGCTGCGGTCGCCGACCTCAGCCGCCGCAGCCGCCGAGCGTGACCTTGATCTCCTTGGCGGCATAGAGCACGCGGCCGTCGCTCGTCATCGCGACCGCATAGACATTCGAAGTCTGCGCCATCTTCACGCGGGTCGAGATGTTGGGCTCGATCGCGTCGGTCAGGTCGAATACCGCGGCGAGCGCATTCGGGTTCTTCTCGACGAGCAGCAGCAGGCGCGTCGCGCCGGCAACCGTCGTCGAGGCGCCGACCGGCACGACGGCGCCGTTCTCGGCGATATCGGGGCCGGTGATGGTGACATCGGTGCTCGCCGCCGGCGCGCCGCCGCCGAGCGCCTTGACCGCATCGGCGAGCGACTTCGACTCGAATGCCGCCTTCGGCCACGCCGCCTGCGCCACTCCGGGCAGGAAGCCGGCCGCCGCGAGCAGGCCCGCAACCCTGGCGCTCGTCGCCAGCATCTGGCGTCGGGTCTGTACTCTCATGTCGTCCCACTCCTTGGTTGCGGCCGGCGGGCCGGCCCTTGCATTCGTTTGCGTCCGATGTTGAAGCAAACGCCTTCGATGCGCACTCCTCAACTTCCCCTACTACCCGTCCGGGTTATCCGCCATCCCCCGATGCGGGAATAGACAGCCGCCGGCTCGAAAGGCGCTAATGTAATCGGTGCCGCATTCGCGCGCGCGACGCGTCGTCTCGCGGCGCAAGCGGCG
This sequence comes from uncultured Burkholderiales bacterium, assembly GCA_937864005.1. GTDB lineage: Bacteria > Pseudomonadota > Gammaproteobacteria > Burkholderiales > Burkholderiaceae_C > CAIKUF01. Next base: position 753 of record CALMIL010000250.1, on the reverse strand, counting down.
CGATCACCCTGGAGGGATGCATGAACTTCGACAAGGAATTCGACGCTTCGGGCCTGTCGTGCCCGCTGCCGATCGTCAAGACGAAGAAGGCGCTTGCCGATATGAACCCGGGCCAGGTGCTGAGGGTCGTCGCGACCGACCCCGGATCGGTCGCCGACATGCAGGCCTTCACCGAGCAGACCGGGCATGCGCTGCTCGAGACGGCGGCCGAGGGCGGCAAGCACGTCTTCTATATCCGCAGGAAGGCATGATCCTTCGCCAACCCACCACGACGGAGGCCGCATGACGACGAAGAAGATGGCGATCATCGCCACCAAGGGCGCGCTCGACATGGCCTACCCGCCGCTCATCCTGGCGTCCACCGCGGCGGCGCTCGACTGGGAGGTGCAGGTCTTCTTCACCTTCTACGGCCTCGCGCTGCTGCGCAAGGACATCAGCGACATCCGGATCAGCCCGCTCGCGAACCCGGCGATGCCGATGCCGATGCCGATGCCGGTCACGCTGCGGATGATGCCGGGCATGGAGGCGATGGCGACGTCGATGATGAAGGCGAAGATGAAGAAGAAGGGCGTCGCGACGCTCGAGGAACTGCGCTCGCTATGCCTCGAGGCCGACGTGAAGTTCATCGCCTGCCAGATGACGGTCGACCTGTTCGACTACAGCAAGAGCGACTTCATCGACGGCATCGAGTTCGGCGGCGCGGCGACCTTCCTGCAGTTCGCCGGCGAGACCGACGTGAGCCTCTTCATCTGA
>CALMIL010000249.1 GCA_937864005.1 uncultured Burkholderiales bacterium | reverse complement strand
TCGAAGCCGAACTTGCGATAGAGCGCGATCGCCGCCGCGTTGTCGGCGTAGACCGTGAGCTCGATGCGCAGCGCGCCCGCCCAGCGGTCGGCATAGTCGCAGATCGCCGCCATCAGCGCCGAGCCGACACCCTGCCCTTGCGCCTTGCGCGCGACCGAGATGCCGAACGTCAGCACGTGACGGCGCCGGATCGCCGTGCCGACCGGATGCACGCCGGCCGAGCCGACGACTTCGCCGCCGCGCTCGGCGACGAGCAGCAGGTCCGGCTTGCCGGGAGCGAAGACCTCGGCCAGCCGCGCCTTCCAGACTTCCTCGCTCGTGAAGGGAAGCTGCATCAGCCCGGCAAAGACGGCCGGGTCGTCCATGATGCGGGCGAGCGCGGCGGCGTCCGCGAGGCTCGCGCGCCGCACCGTGATCGCGCCGCGCTTGCTCACGTCACACCCGCTCGGCGACCCAGGCCTGGACAGAATCGAGCGCCGCGCCGAGCCGGCTCGGGTCGGTGCCGCCGGCCATCGCCAGATCGGCCTTGCCGCCGCCCTTGCCGCCGACCTGCTGGGCGACGAAGTTGACGAGCTCGCCGGCCTTGATGCGCCCCACCGCGTCGGCCGTCACGCCGGCTGCGAGTTGCAGCTTCGCGCCGTCGACGACGGCGAGCACGATCGCCGCGCTCTTGAGCTTGTTCTTCAACTGGTCCATCGTCTCGCGTAACGCCTTCGCGTCGGCGCCGGCAAGGGTCGCCGCGAGCACCTTCAGTCCCTTCACGTCGACCGCGCGCGACGTCAACTCGTCGCCCTGCGACGACGCGAGCCGGCCCTTGGCGGCGGCGAGTTCGCGTTCGAGCTGGCGAATCTGATCGAGCATCGCATGCACCCGTGTGTCGAGGTCGCCGGCCGAGACCTTGAGCGCGCCCGCAACGCCGTCGAGCGTCGCTTCGATCTGCTGCACGTGGGCGAGCGCGTTGTCGCCCGTCACCGCCTCGACGCGGCGCACGCCGGCCGCGACGCCGCCTTCCGCGACGATCGTGAAGAAGCCGATGTCGCCGCTGCGCGCGACGTGCGTGCCGCCACACAGTTCGCGGCTGGTGCCGATGTCGAGCACGCGCACCTCGTCGCCGTATTTCTCGCCGAACAGCATCATCGCGCCCGCCTTCTGCGCGTCTTCGATCGCCATCACGCGCGCCTGAGTCGGCGTATTGGCGACGATCTCGGCGTTGACGAGTTGCTCGACGCGGCGGATCTGCTCGTCCGTCATCGGCGCGTTGTGCGCGAAGTCGAAGCGCGTGCGTTCCGGCGTGACGAGCGAGCCCTTTTGCTGCACGTGCGCGCCGAGCACCTCGCGCAGCGCCTTGTGCATCAGGTGCGTCGCGCTGTGGTTGCGCACGGTGCGCGCGCGGCGTTCGGCGTCGACGCGCGCGACGAACGCGTCGCCAACCTCGACCTCGCCTTCGACGATGCGGCCATGGTGGCCGAAGACGCTCGCCTGGATCTTCTGCGTGTCCTCGACGATGACGCGCGAGCGCGCGTTGCGCAACTCGCCGCTGTCGCCGACCTGGCCGCCGCTCTCGGCGTAGAACGGGGTGTGGTCGAGCACGACGACGACATCGTCGCCCGCCCGCGCGCGCTGCACCGGCGTGCCGTCGACATAGATCGCGACGACCTGGCTGTGCTCGCACACCAGATGCTCGTAGCCGTGGAAGGCGGTTGGCGCACCGTCGTAGGCCAAGCCCTGCGCCATCTTGAACTTGGCCGACGCGCGCGCCTTCTCGCGCTGGCGGTTCATCGCCGCTTCGAAGCCGGCGCCATCGACCGTCACGCCGCGTTCGCGGCAGACGTCGGCCGTCAGGTCGAGCGGGAAGCCGTAGGTGTCGTGCAGCTTGAACGCGGTCTCGCCGTCGATCTGTTTCGTGCCTTCGCTTTGCAGTTTCGCAAGGGCCACCTCGAGGATATCCATGCCGTTCGCGATCGTCTGGAAGAAGCGCTCCTCCTCGGCCTTCAAGACCTCGGTGACGCGCAAGCGGTCGCGCCGCAGCTCGGGGTAGGCGTCGCCCATCTCGTCGGCGAGCGGGCTCACCAGCGTATGGAAGAAGGGCCGGCGCGCACCGAGCTTGTAGCCGTGGCGGATCGCGCGCCGCGCGATGCGGCGCAGCACGTAGCCGCGGCCCTCGTTGCCGGGGATCACGCCGTCGGCGACGGTGAAGGCGCAGGCGCGGATGTGGTCGGCGATGACCTTCAGGCTCGGGCTCGCCGCATCGACGTCGCTCGCACCGGCCGCCTCCACGGCGCCTTTCGCCGCCGCGAGCAGGTTCACGAACAGGTCGATCTCGTAGTTCGAGTGCACGTGCTGCAGCACCGCGCTCAGGCGCTCGAGCCCCATGCCGGTGTCGACGCTCGGCTTCGGGAGCTTGTGCATCACGCCCGCTTCGTCGCGGTTGAACTGCATGAAGACGTTGTTCCAGATCTCGATGTAGCGGTCGCCGTCCTCGTCGGGCGATCCGGGCGGCCCGCCGGGGATCTCCGGGCCGTGGTCGTAGAAGATCTCGCTGCACGGCCCGCAGGGGCCGGTGTCGCCCATCATCCAGAAGTTGTCGCTCATGTAGCGACCGCCCTTGTTGTCGCCGATGCGCACGATGCGATCGGCGGGCAGGCCGATGTCGTCGCGCCAGATCGCGTAGGCCTCGTCGTCCTCGGCGTAGACCGTCGCCCACAGCTTGTCGGCAGGCAGCGCGTAGACCTCGGTCAGCAGCTCCCAGGCAAAGCGCAGCGCGTCGCGCTTGAAGTAGTCGCCGAAGCTGAAGTTGCCGAGCATCTCGAAGAAGGTGTGATGCCGCGCGGTGTAGCCGACGTTCTCGAGGTCGTTGTGCTTGCCGCCGGCGCGGATGCACTTCTGCGCCGTCGCGGCGCGCGAATACGGCCGCTTGTCGAAGCCGAGGAAGACGTCCTTGAACTGGTTCATGCCGGCGTTGGTGAACAACAGCGTCGGGTCGTCGCCGGGAACGACCGGCGAACTGGCGACGACGGTGTGGCCCTTCGCTTCGAAGAACTTCAGGAACGCGGTACGGATTTCGGAGGCTTTCATCGTGATGATCTTCGTCGTCTCTCGGTCTGCGCATCAGCGCGGCTCGGGGTTCAGGTGCAGGGCCACGCCGACACGGCGTGCCGCCTCGGCCAGCGGTCGGTCTTTGGTTGCCAGCGGCAGGCGCTGCTGCAGCGCAGTATCCAGGTAGCACGCATCGTAGGCGGACAGGCCCCAGTCCGCGGCGCGGCGCGCCCAGTGGCGTGCATCGGCCTGTGCTGGCACCGTTTGCAGACCGACGGTATCGATCCACGCCCAGCTTTCCTCGAGCGCCGCCGCGGTGATCCGCCCGCCGCGCAGCGCGCGCGCGAGGATGTTGCCCATCTCCAGGTGCCACAGCGCCGGCACGAAGGCCGGCGCCTCGGCCATCGAGCGCCAGACGGCGACCGAGTACTTGTCCTGCTCGTCGGCGAAGAAGGCGCCGAGCGCCACCGAGCAGTCGAGCACGAAGCCGGACACCGCTGCCATGGCAAGGTCAGCGCCGTCCTTCGTCGCGCAACGCGCGCCAGTCGGCGTCGAGCCGGCGGGCCTTGGCGGCGCCGAGCAGGCGGTCGATCGCGGCGCGGCGCTGCTGTGCGTTGCCCTCGGGCCGGTCGATCGGCACCAGCCGCGCAACGGGCTTGTTATGACGCGTGATCACGATCTCGTCGCCGGCGGCGACGCGCGCGATCAACTCGGAGAGGTGCGTCTTTGCCTCGAAGAGGCCAATCGTCTCCATCGGTGGGTCCACGCAAACTGGTTGAATCAACCAGATTATATCGGCAGCAGTGCGTTGATACTGTCGCCTGCAAGGTTCGACGACCAACAACCCGCCACCCGCCATGACCGACCCCACCCACCGCCCGATCGGGCTCTTCGCCGCCCTGCTTCTCGCCTTCGGCCTCGCCGCCGGCGGCTTTCTCGTCGGCAAGGGGCTGGAGCGCTTTCGCAGCGCCGACCGCAGCATCACCGTGAAGGGCCTCGCCGAGCAGGACGTCGAGGCAGACTATGCGGTCTGGACGCTTTCGTTTCGCCGCGGCGGCAACGAGTTCGGCGCCGTGCAGAAGGCGCTCGCCGAGGATCGCGACCGCGTTGTCGCCTTCCTGAAGGCGCGCAAGTTCACCGAGGAAGAGATCGAGATCCGCCCGCTCGAAGTGCAGGACCTGTATGCGCGCGAATACGGCAGCAGCAACCAGCCGCTGCGCTTTCAGGGCACCGGACGCGTGATCGTCAAATCGGCGCGGCCGAAGGAAGTGGCCGCCGCGGCGCTGGCGGTGGACCCGCTGATCCAGGCCGGCGTGCAGCTCGGCGGCAGCGACGGCGGGATGTCCTTCGGCCCGCGCTACCAGTTGCGCGGCTTCAACGAGATCAAGGCGCCGCTGCTCGCGCAGGCAACGAAGAACGCCCGCGAACAGGCCGAGAAGTTCGCCGCCGACGCTGGCGCAAAGCTCGGCGCCCTGCGCAACGCGAACCAGGGCGTGATAACGATCGGCGACGGCGACGGCAACAGCGGCGACGAAGGCAGCGCCAGGGTGAAGCGGCTGCGCGTGGTGAGCACGTTCGAGTACGCGCTGGAGTAGCGAGGCGCTGCCTCGCGATCGCGCGCGACGGGAGTGGGGGTAGCCGACAACCGCCCCAGCGGGCCGTCGCAGAAGTTCCTGGACATCATCGAGCCCAATAGGCTGGAAGCGGCTCTTTGAGGAGCGCGGCCGCGCGCGCGGCATTCACTCCTCGCCGTGATCGCGGGCCCGGCGCCAAGCTCATACCTCGCGGGATAAGACTTCCGATTGCGCTTTCGGGCCGGATTCGGCTATAGTGCCAGAGACTGTACGGATATCCATACCATGCGCTTTGCAAGCCTGTTCGCGGGGATCGGCGGCTTCGAACTTGGCCTTGGCCGAGCCGGCCACGAAACGCTGCTCGCGTGCGATGTGCTGCCTGAGGCGAAGGCGGTGCTTGGAACGCGCTTCCCCGAGATCGAATACCGCAGCGACATCCGGAGTCTGCGTTCATTGCCGCGCGAAGTCGACGCGCTGTGCGCCGGCTTCCCCTGCCAGGACTTGAGCCAGGCCGGGCGCACCGCCGGCCTCGACGGCCAGCGCTCAGGGCTCGTCGGCGAGGTCTTTCGCCTGCTGTCGCGCCGTCGCATCCCGACCGTAGTGATCGAGAACGTTCCGTTCATGCTTCAGCTCGGCGGCGGCAGCGCGATGCGCGCGATCATCGACGAGTTCGAGCGCCGCCGCTACCGTTGGGCCTACCGCGTCGTCGATACGTATTCGTTCGGCCTGCCGCAGCGCCGGGAACGCGTCTTCCTCGTCGCCTCGACCGAGGTCGATCCGGCCGGCGTATTGTTTGCCGATGACGCGCCGCTCGCGCGGCCCGCTTCGGCGCTCGGCGAACGTGCGCACGGGTTTTACTGGACCGAAGGGCTGGGCGGCCTCGGCTGGGCCGTGGACGCCGTGCCGACGTTGAAGAACGGCAGCACGATCGGCATCCCCTCGCCGCCCGCCGTGCTGATGCCCGACGGCCGCCTCATCAAGCCCGGCATCCGCGACGTCGAGCGTCTGCAGGGTTTCGACGCCGACTGGACGGCGCCGGCCGAGTCAGTGGCACGGCGTTCGGTTCGCTGGAGCTTGGTGGGCAGCGCGGTCAGCGTTCCGGTGGCGCAGTGGATCGGACAGCGGCTCGCGAATCCTGGTGTTCACGACGTAGCGCGCGAGGGCGGATTTCCCTCGGTCGGCAAGGCGCCACGCGCGGCGCACGGCGACAGCAGGCGGCGCCTGTCGGTCGACATCGGGCCCGATCCGATCGGCCGCCGCCCGCCGCCGCTCGCTTCGTTTCTGACCGACACGGCTGGGCAGGAACCGCTGTCGGTGAAGGCAACCACAGGCTTTCTGCTGCGCACGCGGCGAGCCAAGCTGCGCTTTGTGCCGGGCTTCATCGAAGCGGTCGAGGCGCACCTCGCAACACTTGGCGCTCCGTTGCCGCCGCGCACTGTCACGCCGCAACTGGAACTGGCGCTGGCAGCTTGAGCCGCTACACCATCGTCGCCGCGTAGCGACGGCGGAACTCCGAGCAGATCGACCGCACCATGCGGTCGTAGTGCACATGCGAGTCGCTGCGCGGAAACGGCGCCGATGTGGCGACGCTTACCGACGAGCCGTCGTTGCGGCAGTCGATCACCGTCACGCCGATCACGTCGTAGCCGTAGCCGCCGAGTTCCTCCCTGCGCGGCACGGCATGCGAAATCATCTCGATCACCCGTACCGCATCGGCCGGCTGCTTGTGCTGGGTAACCTTCCCGCTCGTGCCCGGCGAACGAAACGTCTGCGCTGCGTTGACGAGCGTAAACGAGACGGTGATGCAGTGCGGCGCCGCCTTGCGGGCGAGATAGCCGGTCGCGAGGATCTCGGCATGTAGGCGCGGAATCGACTTCACGTGCTCTGTCATACAGGCCTTTGCCTCGAGGGCGATGGCGACTTCCGACACATCGTCCTTGCGTTCGACACGAACCGGCGGAAGTTCCTGCAGCGCAGCCCGATCCTCGTCGGACAGCACGATGCTCAGTTCGGTCGCCATAGCGGCGAAAGTCTCCGACCCGGCCCGCGAGCGCTTCGGATCGACGAGCGTGAGCACCATGTCGAGCGTCTTGTTGATCGGCCCGACCATCACGTGATTGACGGCAAACGCGATGCGGCCGTCCGCCGCCGCCTTGCGCAGCACGTCGCATTCGAGCAGCAGATCGAACATCAGCGCCCAGCAGGCGAGCTTGGAGTGGTGATCGCTGCGCGAGTGATACTCCCATGCGCTCCCGCCGCGCTTCGCACCCCTGGCTGTCGCGACGCTCATCGTGCGTGCGATGATCTCCGGCCCTCTCATGCCGCCGTCTCCTCGTGCCTCCGCGCCCCGAACCCAGGACCGCAGCTTCCTGATGCGCAGCGTCCGCCGGCAGGATACCGCGCCCGAACTGGCGCTTCGGCGCTACCTGCACGCGAAGGGCTTTCGCTACCGGCTGCACGCGCGCGACGAACCTGGTACGCCCGACCTGCTGCTGCCGCGGCGCGCCACGGCGGTCTTTGTCCACGGCTGCTTCTGGCACGGCCACGATTGCAGGCACGGCGCAGTCGCATCGAAGACGAATGCCGCGTACTGGGCCACGAAGATCGCCGCCAATCGCGAACGCGATGCCCGTAAGCGACGCGAGCTCGAAACACGCGGCTGGCACGTCGAGATCGTCTGGGAGTGCCAGGTGAAGGATCGCGCGCTGCTCGAACGCCTCGCGCGCCGGCTCGCGCTCCGCGGTGCGTGCGCGGCCCGGCGCGCCGCCGTCAGCGCGGCATGCGGATCGCCGCCAGCCCGCGCGCATGCGCCGCCGGCTCGGCGTCGTGGACGATCGCGGACTGCGTGACGTAGCCGAGGATCACCGACATCAGCAGTTGCGCCACGTCCTGCGGCGACGCCGCGGGATCGACCTCGCCTGCCGCCTGCCAGCGCGGCACGCGCGCGGCGAGGCGGTCGCGAAACGCGGCGTAGAAATCGCGCATCAGCCCGCGCAGGCGCTCGTTGCGCTGCGCCTCGCTCCAGCCGTGCAGCGCGATGCGCGTCAGGTTGTAGCCGGGCCGGTTCGTGAAACCGTCGATCGCCGCCGTGATGCGGCCGACGAGATCGGCCACGCCGGGCGGCGCGTCGGCGTCGTCGCGCTCGACGATCGGCTCGAGCAGCCGCGCCAGGCCGCGCAGCGAGGTGTCGATGGCAGCGACGATGATGTCGTCCTTGCCGCCGAAGTAGCGGTACATCGCACTCGCCGACAGGCCCGACTCGGCGATGATCTGCTCCATCGTCGTCGCCTGCACGCCCTGGCGGTAGAAGCAGCGCCAGGCGGCATCGAGGATCTGCGCGCGGCGCGCGGCGCGGTGTTCTTCGCTGATCTTGGGCATGCGCCATCGTAGCAAACAAAAGGAATGAATATTCCTTGACAAACCGGGACCGGTGAACTTAAATGCGGGAACGTTCATTCCCTTTTACAGGAGCCCGCGATGTCCTACTCCCGCCTGCGCGTCCATCATCTGAACTGCGCCTGCATCCAGCGCCTTTCCATCGACGGCAAGAAGCTGGGCTGCCACGTGCTGCTGGTCGAGACGCCCGCGTCCGGCCTGGTGCTGGTCGACACCGGCCTCGGGACGCTGGACTACGCCAACCTGACCTCGCGGCTGACGAAGTCCTTCGTCTACGGCTATGCGCGCCCGAAATGCGACCCGGCGCTCGCCGCGATCAACCAGATCCGCGAGCTCGGCTTCGACCCGGCGGACGTGCGCCACATCGTGATGACGCACATGGACCTGGACCACGTCGGCGGGCTGGCCGATTTTCCGAATGCCAAGGTGCACCTGCATGCAGCCGAGATGAAGCAATGCACCGAGCGGCGCAGCTTCAAGGACAAGCACCGCTACCTGCCGGCGATGTGGGCGCACGGCATCGATGCGATCACCTACGAGACGGGCGGCGAGCCCTGGTTCGGGTTCGAGTCGGTGCGCCAGTTGCGCGGGCTGCCGCCCGAGATCCTGATGGTGCCGCTGTTCGGCCACACCATGGGCCACTGCGGCGTGGCGATCGACTCGAACCGCGGCTGGCTGCTGCATGCGGGCGACGCATATTTCGATTCGCGCGAGGTCAAGGGTGCGCGGCGCAGTTGCACGTGGCAGGTGGGCCTGTTCCAGGTCATCAACCAGACGAACCGCGGCCTGCGGCTGTACAACCAGGCGCGGCTGCGCGCCTTCACCGCCGAGCATCCGGAGGTCGAGGTGTTTTGCGCCCACAACCCCTGGGAGCTGGAGGCCGCGCAGCGCACCCACGCCGGCGCGAGCGTGGGCGGGCCGCGGCTCGCGGTGGCGGCATAGCGCTGCGGGCAAAGCCCCCAAGCCTCCCCGAAGCGCGCAGGCTTCCTATCATCGGAGTGTCGGCGCCGCTTCCGAGCGCCGCAGGAAGCTGCCCATGGATGCCAAGACCCGCCCGCTCGCCGCGCTGAACGACGCGACGCTGCTGAGGACCGATGCCCTCGTCGACGGCCGCTGGACGGCGGGCGCTGCGCGCTTTCCCGTCTTCGACCCGGCGACCGGCGACAAGCTCGCCGAGGTCGCCGATCTCGGCCTGGACGAGACGCAGGCCGCGATCGACGCCGCCGCGCGCGCCCTGCCCGCCTGGCGCGCCAAGACCGCCAAGGAGCGCGGCGCGATCCTGATGGCATGGTTCCGGCTGATGATCGAACACGCCGACGACCTGGCGCGCATCATGACCGCCGAGCAGGGCAAGCCGCTCGCCGAGGCGCGCAGCGAAGTGATCTACGGCGCGAGCTTCCTCGAATGGTTCGCCGAGGAAGGCAAGCGCGTCTATGGCGAGACCATTCCCTCGACCGCACCCGACAAGCGCTACCTCGTCATCAAGCAGGCGATGGGCGTGTGTGCGGCGATCACGCCGTGGAACTTTCCCGTAGCGATGATCACGCGCAAGGTGGGCCCGGCGCTCGCGGCGGGCTGCCCGGTGATCGTCAAGCCGGCCGGGCAGACGCCGCTGTCGGCGCTCGCGGTTGCCGAACTCGGCCAGCGCGCGGGGCTGCCGCCGGGGGTGCTGAACGTGATCACGGCGGCGAAGTCGGC
>CALMIL010000248.1 GCA_937864005.1 uncultured Burkholderiales bacterium | reverse complement strand
CTCGCCAAGAGCGTGACCGTCGAATGACGGGCGCGCTCTTGCGGCGCGCAGCGCCGGCGCCGCAGGCGCGCGAGGTGGCGCGGCTTGCGGCGCAGGCTGACTTGGCGCAGCCAAGTCAAGGCGCGCAGCGCCGGCCGAAGCCACAAGCACCACAGACTCTCGCCAAGAGCGTGACCGTCGAATGACGGGCGCGCTCTTGCGGCGCGCAGCGCCGGCGCCGCAGGCGCGCGAGGTGGCGCGGCTTGCGGCGCAGGCTGACTTGGCGCAGCCAAGTCAAGGCGCGCAGCGCCGGCCGAAGCCACAAGCACCACAGCGTCTCGCCAAGAGCGTGACCGTCGAATGACGGGTGCACGATTGCGGCGCGCGTGCTCCGACCGCTTCGCCGTTCGGACCTGCCCCAGGCAGGGCCCGCGGCTCAAGCCAGCCAGCGGCGCAGCGCGTCGGCCGCCTCCGGGCGGCTGAGCAGGTCCCAGTGGTTGGCGCCGGTGATCAGCGCCTTGTGCGATGCCGGAACGTCCAGCGCCAGCGCGGCGTCGCGGTGCTCGCCCCAGGCGCTGGCGAGCGTGACGAGGCCGTCGCCGACGACGGCATGGCGCAACCCCGCGGGGCGGTCGGCCTTCGTCGCCGCCAGCAGGTAGACCGCGACGCCGGCAGGCAGCGGCGTCGGCCGGCGGTCGTCGCGCCGCTGGTCGTGCGCGGCGCGGCCCTCCCAGTCGGCGTGCTGGACGTTGCCGAAGCGCAGGTCGGTGATGCCGGCGCTGCGTGCCTTGCCCAGGCGCGCGAACGGCGCGACGTACGGGCTCGCCTCCATGAACTGGTCGAGCCGGTGGCCGCCGCGTTCGAGCAGCGCCCCGTGGTGCGGCGTGCCAAGGCAGACGAGCCGGGTCAAATGGCGGCGCCAGCGCAGTGCGCGCTCGTCGGCGTCATGGCAGGCGCTGCGCGCGACCAGGCCGCCCATGCTGTGGCCGACGAGGGCCAGTTCGTCCACCGGCACCGGCCACTGCGCGAGCAGCGTGTCGAGCAGCGCGGCGAAACGCGAACCGTTGTCCGAGACGTGCGCGCCGCTGTTGTAGAAAAGGTGGACCACCGTCCAGCCGAGCTCGTTCGTCAGCATCGCGCCGTGGTCGTGGCCCTTGCGCTGCCATTGCAGGTCGTTCATGCACAGGCCGTGCGCCAGCACCGCGACGCGGCCGGTGGCGCCGGGCAGCGCGTCCTTCAAGTGCGGCCAGTCGAGTTCGAGCCTGCGCCCCTGCACGCGCAGCGACATCGGGATGGCCAGCCGGTTGGCCGTGGCTTCCAGATGGTCGCCCCACACGCCGTTGATCGCCGCGAGCGCTGCTTCGCGCTCGGGCGAGAAGCGCGCCGGCCCGACGAAGCCCTCGGCCAGGCCGAGCCCGGCGTCGACGCCGCGCGCCGCCAGCCGCGTCGTGCCGCGCACGGCGCCGTAGACCCAGCCGGTGACGCCGCGCGTGCGCCCGGTGACCGCGGCGCCCAGCGGCGCGGCGCGCTTGCCGACGGTGCGGTGCATCTGCTCGACGAGGTCGGTGACGCCGAGGGTGGCGTCGAAGCCGAGGCGGGCCAGACCGCGGATATCGCCCACGCTCAGCCGCAGGCCGGACAGCGGAGCGGGCGGGGTGGCGGTCGTCATGGCGGGGTCGTCGAAGCTGATTTGCACTATTTTCGCTTGTCGGCGCCGCCCTGCGCCAGGTCGACCGAGCCGATGACCGCGCGCGACGCGTCGGCCAGCGGCATCTGGCCGCGCGGCTTCGGGGACTTGTGCCGGTGCACCTTGGCGCCCACGCCGCGCATGCAGGCCCGGCCTTGCCCGAACGCCATTCGTCGCTGCAGCGTCCGCCGGCCCGACGACGGCGTCGATGCTCGTCTCGACCGGGCCGTTTCGATGTCCCGGCCGACCGGGTCATCGGCAGGCCGTGGGCGAGCGTCCCGGTGAGTCGGCGGCCGAGGCCGAGCGACTGATCTACATTCGCCCGATGGGCAACCCGAACTGACGCCGATGGCCGCCGAGCACCACGGCCTGGACCTGCTGCCGGTCATCACGCTGCTGGCCGCGGGCGTGATCGGCGCGCCGCTGCTCAAGCGCCTGGGCCTGGGGTCGGTGCTCGGCTACCTGGCCGGCGGCATCGCGATCGGCCCGTTCGGGCTGAAGGTGTTCACCCACCCGGCCGAGATCCTGCAGGTGGCCGAGCTGGGCGTGGTGCTGTTCCTGTTCGTCGTCGGGCTCGAGATGCGGCCGTCGCGGCTGTGGGGCATGCGCCATCAGATCTTCGGCCTCGGCCTGGTGCAGGTGCTGGTGTGCGCGCTGCTGCTCACTGCGGTCGGCGTATTCACCGGCTTTCCGGTCGTGCCTTCGTTCGTCGCCGGCGCCGGCTTCGTGCTCACCTCCACCGCCATCGTGATGCAGCTGCTCGACGAGCGCGGCCAGCTCGGCGCGCCGGCCGGGCAGCGCACGGTCGCCATCCTGCTGCTCGAGGACCTGATCATCGTGCCGCTGCTGGCGCTGGTCGCGTTCCTGGCGCCGGTCGCCGGCGGCGGGCCGGGCGCGCAGGCCGGCACCCACAGCGGCATCGACCCGGCGGCGATCGGCATCGGCCTCGCATCGATCGCCGCATTGATCGTCGCCGGCCGCTACCTGCTGAACCCGCTGTTCGGGCTGCTCGCCAACGCCCGCGCGCGAGGTGCTCACCGCGGCGGCGCTGCTCGTCGTGCTGGGCGCTGCGTACGCGATCGAGAGCGGCGGGCTGTCGATGGCGATGGGCGCCTTCCTGGCCGGCGTGATGCTGTCCGAGTCGACGTACCGCCATCAACTGGAAGCCGACATCGAGCCCTTCCGCGGCATCCTGCTCGGCCTGTTCTTCCTCGCCGTCGGCATGTCGCTGGACCTGGCCGTGGTCGCTGCCCACTGGCACACGATCGTCTTCTACGTCATCGCCTACATGATCGTGAAGGCGCTCGGCATCTACGCCGTCGCGCGGCTGTTTCGCGCGGCGCACGGCGAGGCGATCGAGCGCGCGGTCGTGATGGCGCAAGGCGGCGAATTCGCCTTCGTGCTGTATGCGGCGGCGACGAGCGCCGGCATCGTCAATGCCGAGCAGCACGCGATGCTGACGGCGACCATCATCCTGTCGATGGCGCTGACGCCGCTGGCGATCGCCGGCCTGACGCTCGTTCGCGGCAGGCCGAGCACCGGCGCCGAAACGCGCGAGCCTCCCGACGGCCTGACGGGTGCGGCGCTGGTCATCGGCTTCGGCCGGGTCGGCCAGATCGTCGCGCAGTTGCTGCTGGCGCGCGGCCACGACATTGCCATCATCGACACCGACGTCGAGATGATCGACATCGCCCGCGAACACGACTTCAAGGTCTACTACGGCGACGGCACGCGGCTGGACATGCTGCACGCCGCCGGCGCGGCATCCGCCCGGGTCGTGATCGTCTGCGTCGACGCGCCCGAAGCCGGCACCCGGATCGTCGAGCTGTTGAAGGCCGAGTTCGCCCACGCACCCGTGCTGGCCCGCGCCCGCGACCGCCAGCACAGCCTGGCGTTGATCCAGGCCGGGGCGGATCTGCAGGTGCGCGAGACCTTCGAGTCGGCGGTGGCGCTGGGCGGGCAGGCGCTGCGCACGCTCGGCGCTTCCGACCGCGAGATCGCCGGCATCACCGAAGGCTTCCGCAAACGGGATCAGCAGCGCCTGGAGCTCGAGATCGTCGGCGGCATCGCTGCCGGCAGCGCGCTCTTCAGCGGCCGCGCAGCGGAAGGTGTGCGCGTTGCGCCGCCGCGTGAATGAGGCGAGCGCACGCCGGCACTTCGGCCGGGTTCACCGTCTGGCCGCATCGACGAGGCTTCGGCGGCCCCACTGCTGCGCGCGCCCTGCGGCATCCGGCGCGATGTGGGTGACGAGCGTATTGTGGCCGCGCCCTCCCCCTTGCACGGCCAGCCCCGGCAGCACGCGCGATCGCGGGCACAGTTCCTTCAGCGTCTGCTCGGTGCCGGCCAGGCCGCTCATCGCGTAGGTGCAGAACGGCACCAGCGTCTTGGCGCCGAAATCCTGCTCGCGCAGGAACGGATAGAGCAGCCGCGGCAAGTCCACCGCCCACAAGGGGTAGCCGAGGAATACGGTGTCGTAGCGTGCGAGGTCGGGAATCGGCCGCGGCGCAGGCGGAAACGCGCCGGCCGCACGCTGGCGGGCGTTCAGGTCGACCGTGTCCTGGTAGGCGGCGGGGTACGGCACCGCGGGGACGATCTCGAACAGATCGGCGCCGACCGCCTCGACGATGGCCAACGCCACCTGCCGGGTGTGGCCGGTGCGCGAGTAGTAGGCGACGAGCGCTCGTGCGCCGCTGCCGCCACCCTCGGCGCGAGCCCGGCCCGGCGCGAGAAGCGGCGGCACGGCGGCCGCGACAGCGAGTGCGGCCCAGCGCCGAAGCTGCTGGCGGCGACGGCGATCCGCGAGATCGGTCGGCGTCATGCGGCGTACTCCCCGTCAAGGACGACTTCCGTCCACACCATGGCAATGCTCGTCGTGGCCCGTCAGCGCTGCGGGGTCTTCGTGACGCCAGCAAGGTCGTCGCGCACGCGCGCCGGTTCGTCGGCCAGCGCCATGTTCGCGGCGTCGTACACCGCGTCCGGCGCGCCCTCGGCGTCGGCGCTGGCGTCGGCATCACACGCTGCAAACAGCGCCTCGAAGTCGCTCGTCGCGGGGCCGTGTTCGGCCACCAGCTCGAAGGTCTTGCGGCACGCGGCGTTCGAGGTCAGGCTGCGCACCAGCACCTCGGCGATCTGGCGCCGCGCGACGACGCCGTCGCTCGGGTTGCCCGCCCAGCGCCGGTCGCCTTGCAGCAAGACCAGGCGCTGCTGGTCGCTCGCCTCAAGGTCGAACCAGCCCGGCCGCACGATGGTGTAGGGCAGGCCGCTGGCGCGCACCAGGCGTTCCCCGCGGTGCTTCCAGTCGTGGGCCTGCGTGGCACGGTTGTAGGCGCCCTCGCGGTTCGTCACGCCGATGGCGGTCATCAACGCGATGCGCACCGGCCGGCCGTCCAGCGCCAGCAGCACGTTGCGCACGCCGCCGTAGTCGACCTGCTCGGCCGCGCCCTTGCCGCCACCGTCGCTGCCGTGCGTGAAGACGACGGCGTCGATGCCGGCGACAGCGGCCGTCAGCGTCTGCGGCTGCGTCAGGTCACCGACCACGCGCTCGGCCTCGGCCGGCAGGCCGCGGGCGCGATCCGGATCGCGCACCAGCGCGCGCACGGCATGGCCCTGGCGCAGCGCCTCGGCCACGACGAGGCGGCCGATGCTGCCGGTGGCGCCCACCACCAGCACCGTCGACTTCGCCGCGCTCATGCCCGCGCCTCGGCTGACGACGCCATGTCGATGGCGAAGCGGTACGCGGTGGGCGAAGGGGTGGCGCGGCTTTCGAGAGAGATGTTCATGGCCTTGAGGCGAAGATCGATGCAGGCCAATGTAGGCCGCTCGAAATCGAACCACTAGGCGGCGCAGGCTTGAAGCACCATCAAGCGGACCTTGCCAGTTCAGGCGGGCTCGCGCGCCGCCGGGGGGCGGCACCCGGCCACTATCAGCCGCAGCTTGCGAATGCTTCAAGGCCCGGTCGTCTAGTGCGCGCGGGGCGTCGATCCCTACAGTTTCGACACGCTGCAACAACCCACCAGGAGACGCTTCGTGTTCGCCCGACTTCATTCGGCCCTGCTTGCCGCCACGCTCGCGGCCGGAACCGCCGCCAGCGCGCAGACCGCCGAACACACCAACAGCATCGGCATGCGCTTCGTCCCCATCGCCGCCGGCAGTTTCACGATGGGCTCGCAGGGCAGCGACCGCGAGGCCGATGCCGACGAGAGGCCCGCGCACCGCGTGACCATCGGCAAGCCCTTCCTGCTCGGCAAGTTCGAGGTCACGCAGGCGCAGTGGGAGGCGGTGATGGGATCCAGCCCTCACGAACAGTCGAGCGGCGCGCGCTCCAACCCCTACTTCGACCTGCCCGGCATGGCCGAGCGCGTGCGCAAGCCCGACAACCCGGTCACCGTGTCGTGGAACGAAGCGCAGCAATTCCTGCAACGCCTGAACGAGAAGGAAGGCCACCGGCGCTACCGGCTGCCGACGGAGGCCGAATGGGAGTACGCGCCACGTGCCGGCACGACCACCGCGTATTCGTTCGGCGACGACCGCGGCCAGCTCGGCCGCGACGCCGGGTTCGGCGAAGACTTCGCCACCGGTTCGCCGCACGCGGTGGGCGCCAAGCTGCCGAATCCCTGGGGCCTGCACGACATGCACGGCAACGTGTGGGAGTGGGTGCAGGACAACTACGGCCGCTACGACGCGGCCGCCACCACTGACCCGAAGGGGCCGGCCAGCGGCGCGGGCAAGGTGGTGCGCGGCGGCAGCTGGCACGCCACGGCCGGCGGCTGGCGTTCGGCACACCGCAAGGAGTATCCGGCCGACTACCGCGGCATCAGCATCGGCTTTCGCGTGCTGATGGAAACACAAGGGGAGTCGAAATGAACGCGCAATTGCGCATGTTTTGGCGCGCGGCGGTGGCCGTGTTCGCGCTGGGCGCCGTGGCGGTTGCCGCGGCGGCGGTCTACCTGCAACAGCCGCAGTTCGACGCGCCGCCCGACGGCGCGCACGTGGCGGCGATCGCGCTCTCGCCGAACTACGCCGACGGCGAGTTCCGCAATGAGCTGCCGTCGCCGCTGTACACCGGGCCGCAGCAAAGCCGCATCGAGTCGCTGTGGCGCTTCCTCACCGCCGACGACGCCGGCCTGCGTCCGGATGCGCCGATCCCGACCGTGCAGACCGACCTGCAGGCGCTGGACCGCGCGCAGGACATCGTCGTCTGGCTCGGCCACTCGTCGTTCTTCGTGCAGCTCGCGGGCCAGCGCATCCTGATCGACCCGGTATTCAGCATCGACGCCGCGCCGATCCCCTGGGTGAACCGCGCCTTCGACGGCACCAGCGTCTATCAGGCCAACGACCTGCCCGAGATCGATCTGCTGCTGATCACGCACGACCACTGGGACCACCTCGACCATCCGAGCATCGCCGCGCTCGAACCCAAGGTGCGCCACGTGATCGTGCCGCTGGGCGTGGGCAGCTACTTCGAGCAGTGGGGCTACGCGCGCGCCAAGCTGCGCGAGGCCGACTGGTACACCGCGCTGCAGGCCGCGCCCGGCCTGACGGTGCATGTGCTGCCGGCGCGCCACTTCTCGGGCCGGCTGCTCGAACGCAACCAGACGCTGTGGGCGGCCTACGCGCTGGAGGCGGGCGGCCGGCGCCTGTTCTTCAGCGGCGACACCGGTTTCGGCCCGCACTTCGAGCAGATCGCCCAGCGCATCGGCGCCGGTTTCGACCTCGTCGTCACCGACAACGGCCAGTACAACGAGCGCTGGGCACACGTGCACATGACGCCCGAGGAGGCCTTCCGCGCGGCGCAGATCCTCGGCGCCAAGGCCTGGCTGCCGGCGCACGTCGGCAGGTTTCGCCTCGCGCGGCATGGATGGAGCGAGCCCTTCGAGCGCGCCGCCGCGGTCAGCGCCGGTCAGACCGCAGTGAGGCTTTCGACGCCGCTGATCGGCGAGCCGCTGCGGCTGGGCGACAGCGGGCAGGTCTTCGCGGCGTGGTGGCGGGCGCCGCACTGAGTCCGGTCGCGGTCGGCACGCGATCGTTTCGAGTCGCGGGTCTTGCAGCGATGATGCAGAAATCTGTATCATGATCGCATGAAAACCACGCTCAACCTCAACGATCAACTCCTGGCCGACGCCAAGGCGCTTGCGGCCCGGCAGCGCACCAGCCTGACGCGCTTGATCGAGGAAGGCCTGCAGCTGCGCCTTCGGGCGAAGGCGGATGCCGGCAAACGCGCTTCGGTTCGTTTGCCCGTGTTCAAGGGCCGCGGAGGCCTGGCGACGGGTGTCGACCCGCTGAGCAACAAGGCCCTGCTCGAGGCCCTGGGCGATGACGCCTGACGTCAACGTTCTGGTCGCTGCTTCGCGCGCCGACCATCCCCACCATGCCGTGGCGCGCGCCTGGCTCGAAGAGGCGATCGCTGCCTGCGCGGCTGGCGCGGCCTTGACCTTGATGCCGATGGTGCTGGCCAGTTTTCTGCGGCTGGTCACGAGCCAGAAGATCTTCCGGCTGGCTACCCCGATCGAGGATGCCGTGGCGTTCGTCGACGCGCTCTTGGCCTCGCCGGGCGTGCAACTCGCGCCCCTGGGCCCCGAGTGGTCGAAGCTGCGGCAGATCTGCCTCGACAGGCAACTGGGCGGCAACGATGTGCCTGATGCCTGGTTATCGGCTGCAGTCGTGCACCTTGGTGAGCACCTCGTCAGCTTCGATCGAGATTTCAGGAAGTTGCTCCTGCGCAGCCAGTTCACCTTGCTTGCGCCTGCATGAGGGCAACGCAAATCTGCCGATGAAGGAGTGACTGGCGGCTTCATGGCGTTCCAGGGCGCGCTCGACGGCCAGGGCCGGCTGGGTGGTGCAGTCGTTCCTGCACGAGATGTCGGCCGCGGCCGGGCGCGACCACGTCGAGTTCCTGCTCGAGGTGATCAACAGCCGGCCCGAGGTGGCCGTGACACCGGCCTCACCCCGGCCGTCGCTGGTGCCGGCGCGCGCCAGTGCCGTGGTGCGCGCGGCGGCCGAGCGTTCGGGCTGGGGCAGACGCGCTCTCGCGCCGGGTCGAGGCCTGGGTATCGCGTTCCACTACAGCCACGGTGGCCATTTCGCTGAAGTCGCGGAAGTGAGCGTGGCCAGCGTCGATGGCGCCAAGCGCATCCAGGTGCGCCATGTCTGGGTGGTCGGCGACATCGGGCCGATCGTCGACCTGTCCTCGGCCGAGAACCAGTGCCAGGGCTGCATCGTCGATGCCCTCAGCACGATGATGCTCGAGCTGACGATGGAAGGCGGGCAGGTCGAGCAGAAGAACTTCGACCGCTATCCCGTGGCGCGCATCGGCATCACGCCGCCGGTGGAAGTGCACTTCCTGCCCACCGACCATCCTCCCACCGGCGTCGGCGAGCCGGCCTTTCCGCCGCTGGCGCCGGCCGTGTACAACGCGGTGTTCGCCGCCACCGGGCAACGCATCCGCACGCTGCCGGTGTCGCGGGAGGGGTATTCGATCGGGGCGTGAGCCAGTTGCTGACGTTCGATTTCCTCGGACGAAGGTCAGGACCAGACTGAGTGCAGTCGGTCGACCTTTGCGACCGAAGGGCGGCGGGCTCCGGAACCTGACTTTCGCCGCCCCGCAGCACGAACGTCACGCCGGTTGTTCCTCGTTAAACATCCCTCGCCTTCGGCAGGCTTCGAGAAATGGCTCTTTGAGAAAATTGCAGTCGGTGTAGGGACGTTTTTGCGTACTGAGTGCCAGCATCCGCAGAAAATCTTGCGGGTCTCTCCCCCGCCCCTTCCACTCATCCAGTACTTGTACAAGCCAAGCCTTGCCATCGCTTTCTGTACAAAGCTTGGATTTGTAGCGCTTGTCAACCCAAAGTAGAAATGTCCCCTTCCGCGCAAAGTAGAGATGTCCCCTGTGGATGGTCGTGGGGATGCTCGATCAGGCTGGCGCGGGTGCTGGCTGCGAAAGGCGTAGCCCGCAGCGGTGGTTGGCGACAATTACCTTGGCCGGTCGACGACAACTATCTTGGCCGGTCGAGGCTGACGCCGGGTAGGTCCGG
>CALMIL010000247.1 GCA_937864005.1 uncultured Burkholderiales bacterium | reverse complement strand
CCTCCTCGACCTCGCGCGGATAGACGTTGTAGCCGCCGACGATCAGCATCTCCTTCTTGCGGTCGCGGATGAAGAGGTAGCCGTCGGCGTCGAGTTCGCCGATATCGCCGGTATAGAGCCAGCCGTCGCGCAGCGCCCGCGCCGTCTCGTCCGGGAGACCGCGGTAGCCGCGCATGATCTGCGGGCCGCGGGCGCGGACCTCGCCGACCTCGCCGGCCTCGAGCACGCGCTCGCCGGTCTCGACGTCGACGATCTCGATCTGCGTGTGCGGCACGGCGACGCCGACCGACCCCGCCTTCGCCGGGCCGCGCGCCGGGTTGAACGACAGCACCGGGCCGGCCTCGGTCAGGCCGTAGCCTTCGAAGACCGGCGCGCCGACCGCCTCCTGCCAGCGCGCGAGCGTCGCCGCAGCAAGCGCCGACGCGCCCGAGTAGCAGGTGTGCACGCTGCGCCAGTCGGTCGCGCCGAACTTCGCGTGCGACATCAAGCCGACGAAGACCGTCGGGCTGCCCGGGAAGACGTTGATGCGCTCGCGCGCGACCGTCGCGAGCACGTCGTCGGGCTGGTAGCGGCCGAGGATGACGAGCGTGCCGGCGCAGAACGCGGCGAGGAAGAGCCCCATCGCCATGCCGTACGAATGCGACATCGGCATCATGCAAATGATGCGGTCGCCGCGGCGCGTCGGCTGCAGCGCCTCGCGCTGTTCGACGTTGATCGCGATCGCCGCGTGCGTCAGCTCGACGCCCTTCGCGCGCCCCGTCGTGCCGCCGGTGTACTGCAGCAGCGCAAGCGATTCGGGCGCGGGCAGCGGCGGCAGCGCCGCGCCGTCGCCCGCGTCCCAGGTATCGAGCCGCCGCGCTCCAGCGCCGACGCGGATGACGTGTGCGATGCCGGCGGCGTGCGCCGCATCGTCGGCCAGCAGCTCGAGCGCGGCATCGACGACGAGCACGCGCGGCGCCGCGTCGAGCAGGATCGGCTGCAGCTCGTGCGCCGTCAGCAGCGTGTTCAGCGGCACGAGTTGCGCGCCGGCGGCAAGCGCGCCGAACATCGCGACGCAGGACTCGATCGAGTTGCCGATGAGCGTCGCGACGCGCTCGCCGCGCACGCCGAGTGCCTCCAATTCGCGCGCGAAGCCGGCGACGCAGGCGAGGTAGGACGCGTAGTCGAGCCGGCGCGCGCCGAAGACGAGCGCCTCGGCCTGCGGCGCGTCGCCCCCCGCCGCGGCGAGCATCGCGACGACGCTCGGGTGGCGGCCGGGACCTGCGTGCGCCGCGCCGCTCATGACGCCTTGCCTCCAAAGCCGAGATAGGACTCGATGACGCGCGGGTTGCCGGCCAGCTCGGTGGCGCTGCCTTCGAGCGCGAGGTCGCCGGTCTCGAGCACGTAGCCGCGGTCGGCGATCTGCAGCGCGGCGCGCGCGTTCTGCTCGACGAGCAGGATCGCGACGCCCGTCGTCCGCAGTTCGGCGACGATGTGCAGGATGTCGCGCACGATGCGCGGCGCGAGACCCAAGCTGGGTTCGTCGAGCATCAGCAGGCGCGGTTTGGCCATCAGCGCGCGGCCGATCGCGAGCATCTGGCGCTCGCCGCCGGAGAGCGTCGCCGCGAACTGCCTGCGCCGCTCGCGCAGGCGCGGAAAGCGCTCGTAGATCTCCTTCAAGTCGCCCGCCAGCCCGCGCTCGCCGCGGCGCACGCGCTGGAACGCGCCCAGGCGCAGGTTGTCCTCGACCGAGAGTTCGCCGAACAGTTCGCGCCGCTCGGGAACTAGCGTGAGCCCGGCGGCAACGCGCGCCTCGACCCCCTGCCCCTGCAAATCGGCGCCGGCGTAGCGCACCGAGCCGCGGCACGGCAGCAGGCCCATCAGCGCGGTCAGGAGCGTCGTCTTGCCGGCGCCGTTCGGGCCGATCACGCTGACGATCGAGCCCGCGTCGACGCGCAGGCTCACGCCGTGCACCGCCTCGACCTTGCCGTAGGCGACGTGCAGGTCGCGCACTTCGAGCAGCGGCGCGGCCGTGCTCTCGGCCCTCGTCGGCACGGCGCTCATTCGATGCCTCCGAGGTAGGCCTCGATGACGGCCGGATTGGCCTGGATCTCGGCCGGCAGGCCCTCGGCGAGTTTCTCGCCGAAGTCCATCACGACGAGCCGGTCGACGAGGTTCATGACGAAGTCCATATCGTGCTCGACGAGCAGGATGCTCAGGCCTTCGGCGCGCAGGCCGCGCAGCAGCGCGGAGAGCTCCTGCTTCTCGCCGTAGCGCAGGCCGGCGGCCGGTTCGTCCAGCAGCAGCAGCACCGGATCGGCGGCCAGCGCGCGCGCGATCTCGACGATGCGCTGGCGCCCGAGCGGCAGGCTGCCGGCGGCGTCGTGCATGTGTTCGGCGAGGCCGACGCGTTCGATCTGGCGCGCCGCCTCGGCGAGCAGGCGCGTCTCCTCGGCGCGGTCGGTGCGCAGCATCGCCGCCAGCGTGCCGCGCCGCCCGCGCAGGTAGGCACCCATCGCGACGTTCTCGAGCACCGTCATGTTCGAGACGAGGTTCACGTGCTGGAAACTGCGCGCCAGACCGCGGCGCGCGATCGCACGCGACGGCTTGCCGTCGATGCGTTCGCCGGCCAGCTTCACGCTGCCGCCATTCGCAGCGAGCGTGCCGCTGACGAGATTGAACGTCGTGCTCTTTCCCGCGCCGTTCGGGCCGATCAGACCGAGGATCTCGCCGGCGCGCAGCGAGAAGCCGATATCGCTGACCGCGGTGAGGCCGCCGAAGGTCTTGGTCAGCCCGCTCACCTCGAGCAGCGGCGTACCCGCCGCGGCGCGCGCGCGGCGTTCGAGCGCCGGGGCGCCGGCCACCGGGGCCGCGGGCGCATCGGGCATGAGGCGACTGATGACCGGCATCAGCCCGCCGCGCGCATGTTGCAGCAGGACGAGCATCAGCACGCCGAAGACGATCATCTCGTAGTTGCCGCTGTGGCCGAACAGCGCCGGCAGCAGATCCGACAGCCACTCCTTCAGGATCGTCATCACCGCCGAGCCGACGACGGCGCCCCAGACCTCGCTGGCGCCGCCGATGATCGCCATGAAAAGGTAGTCGATGCCGGCGTTGACGCCGAATGCGTGCGGGCTGACGAAGCGCAGGAAGTGCGCGGAAAGCCAACCCGACAGCGCCGCCAGCAGCGCGGCGTAGACGAAGACGACGAGCTTGAGCCCCGAGGTGTCGACGCCGCAGCTCTCGGCCATCACGCCGCGAAAGCGCAGCGCGCGGATCGCGCGGCCGGGGCGCGAATCGAGCAGGTTGCGCGCGGCGACGAGCGTTGCGATCAGCACGCACCAGATCAGGAAGTACGAGCGGCGGCCGGTATTGAACTCGAAGCCGGCGACCGCCGCCGGCGGCAGGTTGTCGATGCCGCTGAACTGGCCGAGCAGCGGCAGGTTGCCGAACAGGTGGTAGATCGCGATGCCCCAGGCGATCGTCGCGATCGACAGGTAGTGGCCGGACAGGCGCAGCGTCACGGCGCCGATCACGAGCGCCGAGAGCGCGACGAGCACGAGGCTCGCCGCAAGGCCGCCCCACGGCGACCAGCCCGCCATCGTCGTCAACGCCGCCGTCGCGTAGGCGGCGATGCCGACGAAGGCCTGCTGGCCGAACGAGACGATGCCGCCGACGCCGGTCATCACGACCAGCCCGAGCGCGACGAGCGCCGCCAGGCCGATGTAGTTGAGCAGCGTGACGTGATACGCCGGCAGCACGAACGGCGCGAGGACGAGCAACGCGACGACGAGCGCCAGGATGGCTTGCGCGCGCTTCATCGCACCGGCTCCACCGTGGCACGCGCCGCCGCGCCGGCGAACGCCGATCGGTGATGTTGCGCCGTGCTCATTCTTCTTCGTCCTCGACGACCGGATGGCGCGACACGAGC
This sequence comes from uncultured Burkholderiales bacterium, assembly GCA_937864005.1. Lineage (GTDB taxonomy): Bacteria > Pseudomonadota > Gammaproteobacteria > Burkholderiales > Burkholderiaceae_C > CAIKUF01. The sequence goes on along the minus strand of CALMIL010000247.1, from coordinate 3,614 downwards.
GACAGCCACAAGAGCACCGGAATGATGAAGGTGAAGACGATCGTCTCCTTCAGGTTGCTGGCCCAGAACGACGAGAACGATTCGAGCAGGCCGACGAACAGCGCGCCGAGCGCGGCCAGCGGGTAGCTGCCCAGGCCGCCGAGGATCGCGCCGACGAAGCCCTTCAAGCCGAGCATCAGCCCGGTGTCGTAGTAGATCGTCGCCAGCGGTGCAACGAGGATGCCCGACAGCGCGCCCATCGCCGCGGCGACGGTGAAGGCGAGCCGACCGGCGAACTCGGTCGGGATGCCGACGATGCGCGCGCCGACACGGTTGATCGCCGTCGCGCGCAGCGCCTTGCCGTACAGTGTGTGCTCGAAGAACAGCCACAGCGCGAGCATGCAGGCGAGGCTCGCGCCGACGACCCAGATGCTTTGCGCGCTGATCTGCAGGATGCCGAGGTCGAACCTGGCGTCCGAGATCGGGCTCGCGCGCAGGCCTTCGCCGCCGAAGAAGGCGAGCGCGAGGCCGCTGACCGCATAGTGCACCGCCATCGACGCGATGAAGAGGACGAGGATCGACGCCCCGGCGAGCGGCCGGTACGCGACGCGGTAGAGCATCGGCCCGAGCGGCACGACGAGCGCGAACGTGAGCGCCATCTGGATCAGGACGCCGAACTTGCGCGGCGCCGCCCAGGCGGCGATCGCGGCGATGACGGCGGGCACGAGCAGGTAGACCGCCGCGACACGCAGCAGCCGCGCCGGCTCCCTGTCCCGCACCGCTGCCCGCGCCTCGAGCAGCGTGACGAGCAGGCCGCCGCAGAGCAGCAGGTAGATCGTCCCCGGAACCTGTCCGAGCTGCAGCGTGCCGAGCGTCAGCCCGGCCAGCGCCACGAACTCGCCCTGCGGGACGAAGATGATTCGCGTGACGGCAAATACGAGAAGCAGCGCGAGCGCCATCAAGATATAGATCGCGCCATTGATGACGCCATCCTGTACCAACCAGAGCGCGATGTCGCCGGTCATGGGCTAGGGCCTGTTGACACTTCGGGAAGGGCTGCGAAGGCGCGCCTTGCGCGCGCCGGGGGGCGCGCGCAAGGCACCGCGAAAGCAGGCTGCGGCCGCACCACGGCCGCAGCGACCGTCACTTCTTGTACAAGCGCCACTGGCCGTTTTCGACCTGCACCAGCACGCGCGCACGTTCGTCCAGGCCGTTGTGGTTGCCGGGCGTCATGTTGTAGACGCCGTGCGTGCCGACGACGTTGCTGACATGCTCGAGCGCGTCGCGCAGCGCGGCGCGGAACTCGGGCGTTCCCGGCTTGGCCTTTTGCAGCGCGACTTTCGCCGCCGCGTCGAGCACGAGCATGCCGTCGTAGCTGTAGCCGGCAAATGCATTGCGGCTGCCGGGCCCGAACGCAGCCTCGTAGCGCTTGACGAAGTCGAGCGATACGGCCTTCGTCGGCGCGTCGGCCGGCAATTCCTCGGCGACGATCAGCGCGCCGGTCGGCGCGATCACGCCCTCGGCGTCCTTCTTCGCGGTCTGGATGAACGCGAGGTTGACGGTGCCGTGGTTGTGGTAGATCGGCCCCTTGTAGCCGCGCTCGACGAGCGCGATCTGCGGCGTCGCCGAAGGCGACCCCGAGCCGCCGACGACGACCGCATCCGGCGCCGCAGCCATGATCTTGAGCACCTGGCCGGCGACGCTCGTGTCGGCGCGCCCGAAGCGCTCGTTGGTCACGACCTTGTAGCCGTACTTGGGCGCGAGCGCGGTGATCGCGTTGTACATCAGGTCGCCCCAGGTGTCGGAGAAGCCGATGTAGCCGACCGTCTTGATGCCCCTCTTCTTCATGTCCTCGGCGACCGCGCTCATCATCAGCTCGGTCGACTGCGGGATCGTGAAGGTCCAGTACGCCGGATCGGGCGGCAGCGGCGGCGTCGGCGTCAGAGCGATGAGCGGCGTCTTCGTCTCGGCGGCGACCTGCGCCATCGCGACCGCCGAGGGCACGCCGTTGGAGCCCATCATCGCGTCAACCTTGTCCTCGGCGACGAACTTGCGCGCATTCTTCGCCGCGTTGTCGGGCTTGGACTCGTCGTCCAGGATGATGTACTTCACCGGCTCGCCGCCGAGCGTCTTTGGCATCAGCGAAAACGCGTTCTTGTACGGAATGCCGAGTGAGGCGCCCGGACCGGTCGTGCCGAGCGAAACGCCGACCGTGATCTCGGCGCTGGCGGTGGACACAGCGAGCGCGCCGGCGACGGCGATGGCGGCAAGGATCGGATGCTTCATGATTCCTCCTGGGTGGATGGGCTTGGGGACGGGGGAGACGACGGCGCGTTGCCCGGCTCGCCGCAGGCGGGCTCGCGCAACATGCCGATGTGAGCGAGCATGCCGAGCATGCGCTCGAGTGCCCGGGTACGGTAACCGGTGGCGTCGACGCCGGTAAAGTCGTGAAAGCCCTTGCCGTCGCGCAGGCCGTTGCGGCCCTCGAGCATGTGGCGATCGACGATCGCGGGCGACGCGTAGCGCGGGTCGTCCAGCGCCTGCGCCAGATAGCGGCTCGCGTAGTACAGGATGTCGTTGCCGCCGAAATCGATGAACTCGACGACGCCCATGTTGGCGAAGCGAAAACCGAGCCCGTAGCGCGTCGCGCGGTCGATCTCCTCGGCGCTCGCGACGCCCTGCTCGATCATCCGCGCCGCCTCGTTCATGAGCAGCGACTGCAGGCGCGGCACGATATAGCCGGGCGTCGCCGCGCACATCACCGGCACCTTGCCGATGCGCTCGAGCAATGCCGATATCGCGCGGCTCGCTTGCGGATCGGTGCCGGGGTGCGCGCTCAGCTCGACGAGCGGGATGACGTGCGCCGGATTGAGCCAGTGCGCATTCAGGAAGTTCTCGGGCCGCGGCGCGAAGGCGGCAAGCTGGGTGACGAGGAACGACGAGGTCGTCGATGCGAGCAGCGCGTCCGCCCGCAGATGCGGTGCGGCGAAGGCGAAGGCATCGCGCTTGGCGTCGAGCACCTCGGGCACGCCCTCGAAAACGACATCGGCGCGCGCCAGCGCATCGGCGGCGGCGTCGCGCGCGGCAAAGCGGACGCGGCGGAGGATCGCCGGCCGCAGCGCGTCGTCGAACGCGCCCCATTGCGCCATCGCGGCGAGCGAGGCGTCGATCTCGGCGAGCGCCTCGCGGCGCAGCGCCTCGGCCGCTTGCGGCGCGCGCTGCTTCGCATCGACCAGCCAGACCTCGTGGCCGGCGTAGGCGAAGGCGGTTGCGATGCCGCGGCCCATGCGCCCGGCGCCGAGCGCGGCGATCGTCTCTGCCGTGCTGCTCACGCGCCGAACCCGCCGTCGAGAAGGGCGTGCATTGCCGCGCGATCGAGATCTGCGAGCCCGAGCGCGGCGAGCGTGCGCGGACCCTTGGCGAGGTCTTCGCCGACGATCGCGCCGATGATCGCGAGCAGGCCGCGCGCGACCGGGCAGGGCACCCCGGCCCAGTCGGCGACCGAGACCAGAAACGCCAGTCCGTAGGCGGTGTCCTCGCGAACGTAGCGGTGCGTCGCGAGGTCGATGTGCTCGCGCCAGTCGCCGCTGTCGACCAGCTTGTCGTGCGCGTTGCCGTACATCCAGCGGTCGTTC
>CALMIL010000246.1 GCA_937864005.1 uncultured Burkholderiales bacterium | reverse complement strand
CGCCTGTTCGGCCACGGCGCGGCCGAGCGCCGCAGGCGCATCGACGACCTGACGCGCCGCACCGGGCTGCACCCCTTCCTCGAGCGGCCGGCCGGCAAGCTGTCGGGCGGCATGAAGCAAAAGCTCGGCCTGTGCTGCGCGCTGATCCACGACCCGGAACTGCTGATCCTCGACGAACCGACGACCGGCGTCGACCCGCTGGCGCGCGCGCAGTTCTGGGACCTGATCGCGCACATCCGCGCCGGCCAGCCGGGCATGAGCGTGCTCGTCGCGACCGCCTACATGGACGAGGCGCAGCGCTTCGACTGGATCGTCAGCATGGACGCCGGGCGCGTGCTCGCCACCGGCACGCCGGCCGAACTGCTCGAACGCACCGCGAGCGATTCGCTCGAGGCCGCCTTCATCCGCCTGCTGCCCGAGGAGCGGCGGCGCGGCCACGCGCCGGTGACGATCCCGCCGCTGCAGGCAGCCGACGAGATCGCGATCGAGGCCGAGGGCCTGACGATGCGCTTCGGCGATTTCGTCGCCGTCGACCACGTCAGCCTGCGCATCCGGCGCGGCGAGATCTTCGGCTTTCTCGGCAGCAACGGCTGCGGCAAGTCGACGACGATGAAGATGCTCACCGGCCTCCTCGAAGCGAGCGAGGGCGAGGCGAAGCTGTTCGGCCAGCCGGTGGACGCGCGCAATATCGCGACGCGCGGCCGCGTCGGCTACATGTCGCAGGCGTTCTCGCTCTATGGCGAGCTGACGGTGCAGCAGAACCTGGTGCTGCACGCGCGGCTGTTCCACGTGCCCGAAGACAATATAGCCGCTCGCGTCGACGAGATGGTCGAGCGCTTCGGCCTGGCCGAAGTGCGCGCCAGCCTGCCCGAGAGCCTGCCGCTCGGGATGCGCCAGCGCCTGTCGCTGGCGGTCGCGATGGTGCACAAGCCCGAGCTGCTGATCCTCGACGAGCCGACCTCGGGCGTCGATCCCGTCGCGCGCGACGCCTTCTGGCGGCTGCTGATCGAGCTGTCGCGGCGCGACCGCGTGACGATCTTCATCTCGACGCACTTCATGAACGAGGCCGAGCGCTGCGACCGCATGTCGATGATGCACGCCGGGCGCGTGCTCGACAGCGACACGCCGACGGCGCTGGTGAAAAAGCGCGGCGCGGCGACGCTGGAAGAGGCCTTCATCGGCTATCTGCTCGAGGCCGGCGGCGGCGAAGCGGGCGCGCCGCAGGCCGAGGCGCCGCCGGCCGCCGCGGCGGCCCCCGCAGCGCGTGCACAGCCGTCGCGCCCGCCGCGCTTCAGCCTGCAGCGGCTGGCGAGCTACAGCTGGCGCGAGTCGCTCGAGCTGCAGCGCGATCCGGTGCGCTTCACGCTCGCGCTGGTGGGCTCGCTGATCCTGATGTTCGTGATGGGCTACGGCATCAGCATGGACGTCGAGGACCTGACCTTCGCCGTGCTCGACCGCGACCAGACCGCGGCGAGCCGCGAGTACATCGACAACCTGTCGGGTTCGCGCTATTTCATCGAACATTCGCCGCTCGCCGACAGCGCCGAGCTCGACCGCCGCATGCGCGACGGCGAACTCGCGCTCGCGCTCGAGATCCCGCCCGGTTTCGCGCGCGATATCGGGCGCGGCAAGCCGGTGCAGATCGGCGCCTGGATCGACGGCTCGATGCCGGCGCGCGCCGAGACCGTCTCGGGCTACGTGCAGGGCATGCACCAGGGCTGGCTCGCCGAGCGCGCGCTCGCCAGCACCGGCAGCGCGGCGGCCGTCGCGCCGGCCAGCATCGAGACGCGCTTTCGCTACAACCCCGACGTGCAGAGCCTGCCGGCGATGGTGCCGGCGGTGATCCCGATCCTGCTCATGATGATCCCGGCGATGCTCGGCGCGCTCGCCGTGGTGCGCGAGAAGGAGCTGGGCTCGATCCTCAACCTCTACGCCACGCCGGTGACGCGCACCGAATTCCTGCTCGGCAAGCAGCTGCCCTACGTGCTGCTCGCGATGCTGAACTGCATGCTGATGGTGCTGCTGGCAGTGACGGTCTTCGGCGTGCCGGTCACCGGCAGCCTCGCGACGCTGCTCGCCGGCGCGCTGCTGTACGTGATCAGCGCCACCGGCATCGGGCTGCTCGCGTCGAGCTTCACGCGCAGCCAGGTGGCGGCGATGTTCCTCGCGATGATCGCCTCGATCATCCCGGCAACGCAGTACTCGGGACTGCTCGATCCGGTCAGCTCGATGGACGGCGTCGGCCAGTTCATCGGCCGCATCTACCCGGCGACGCACTTCATCGACATCAGCCGCGGCGTCTTCAACAAGGCGCTCGGCTTCGACGACCTGCGCGGCTCGCTGCGCGCGCTGGCGCTGGCGGCGCCGGTGATCGTGCTGGCCGCGATCGCGCTGTTGAAGAAGCAGGAACGCTGATCCTGGATCATGCGCCGCACGCTGCACAACATCTGGCACCTCGGCGTCAAGGAGCTGTGGGGCCTGTGGCGCGACCCGGCGATGCTGGTGCTGATCGTCTTCATGTTCGGCTTTTCGGTCTATTCCGGCGCGCGCGCGATGCCCGAGACGCTGAACCGGGCGCCGATCGCGATCGTCGACGAGGACGCGTCGCCGCTGTCCGCGCGCATCGCGCAGGCCTTCTACCCGCCGCACTTCCTCTCCCCGTCGATGATCGGGTTGCAGCAGGTCGATCCCGGCATGGACGCGGGCATCTACACCTTCGTCCTCGTCATCCCGGTGAACTTCCAGCGCGACGTGCTCGCCGGGCGCGCGCCGGCGCTGCAGCTCAACGTCGATGCGACGCGCATGACGCAGGCCTTCAACGGCTCCAGCGCCGTCCAGAGAATCGTGCAAGGCGAGATCGCCGCCTTCGTGCAGCGCCACAAGGGCAGCTCGGCGGCCCCGGTCGAGCTGGCGCTGCGCGCACGCTTCAACCCGACGCTGGACAAGGGCTGGTTCGGCGCGATGACGCAGCTCATCAACCACGTGACGATGGTGTCGATCCTGCTGTGCGGCGCGGCGCTCATCCGCGAGCGAGAGCACGGCACGATCGAGCACCTGCTGGCGATGCCGGTGACGCCGGCCGAGATCATGCTCTCCAAGGTGTGGGCCATGGGGCTCGTCGTGCTGGTGGCGGTGGCGGCGTCGCTGCAGTTCGTCGTCAAGGGGCTCGTCGGCGTGCCGGTCGAGGGCTCGACGGCGCTCTTCCTGCTGACGACCGCGCTGCACCTGTTCGCGACCACCGCGATGGGCATCTTCATGGCGACGATGACGCGCTCGATGCCGCAGTTCGCGCTGCTGCTGATCCTCATCCTGCTGCCGCTGCAGATGCTCTCGGGCGGCAGCACGCCGCGCGAGAGCATGCCCCTGCTGGTGCAGCACATCATGCTCGCCGCGCCGACGACGCACTTCACGATCGCGGGCCAGGCGATCCTGTTCCGCGGCGCGGGCCTCGCCATCGTCTGGCCGCAGCTCGTCGCGCTGCTGGCGATCGGCGGCGTCTTCTTCGGCGTCGCGCTGCGCCGCTTTCGGCGCACCATCAGCCAGATGGCCTGAGGCGGATCCGGGATGCGGCCGTGCGGCGCGCGGCCGCTGCGGGGGTCGTCAGCCGACCATGCGCGGCATCACGTCGTATTGCGGGCTGCGCCGATGCCACAGCGCCATGGCGATGTGGCCGCAGACGAGCGCCAGCAACGCCCAGCCCAGTTCGCCGTGCAGCAGGCCCCCAAGATCGACCATCCAGCCGATCTTCTCGCTCTCGTCGAAGCCCGCAAACAGCGGCAACCCGAGTGGTGCGAAGGCGCGGCCCGATCCGAACTGCCGCAGCAGGCCGATCAGGGGGATCGCGACCATCAGCCCATACATCGCCAGGTGGCCGAGCCGCGCGAGCAGGTTCAGCGCAGGCGGACGCTGGCGCGCGTTGAGCAGCGCCCACAGCACGCGCACCGACACCAGCACCATCAGCAGGCTGCCGAAGTGTTTGTGGGTCGGCCAGAAGAAGGCGTCCAGCACCGATTTCTCGGCCAACACATGGGTGATGGCGGTGCCGAACATCCAGGCCAGGCAAAGCGCAATGCCCCAATGCAAAAAGCGGGTGACGGTGCCGTAGCGCGCGGGGGTATCCGGACTTGTCATGCTTCCTCTCGTGGGTCGTCGACGATCGTTTGCATCCTGCATGCACCGCTTGTCCGCCCGATGAAGGCCTTGTAAAGCGCCAGCAAAGTCGCCGCCCGGCGCGGCTTCGAGCTCGCGGCGCAGCTTGTGCACGCGGAAATCGACGCGGCCGTGCCGATCATCACCAGGCCTGCCGCGGCATGCTGCGTTCGCCCGACGGCTTGCGCGCATCGCCCGACCGCGTGCAGGGCCGTCGCCGACCCGGCACACTTCGGGGCATGGCCGCGATCGCCTTCGACAACACCTACGCCCGCGAGCTGCCCGGCCTGTACGTGCCCTGGCAGCCGGCCGCCGTCGCCGCGCCGCGCCTGCTGTATTTCAACGACGCGCTCGCCGCCGAGCTCGGGCTCGACGCCGCCGCGCTGCGCGGGCCCGAGGGCGCGGCGATCTTCGCCGGCAACGCGCTGCCGGCGGGCGCCGAGCCGATCGCGCAGGCCTACGCCGGGCACCAGTTCGGCGGCTTCTCGCCGCAGCTCGGCGACGGCCGCGCGCTGCTCGTCGGCGAGGTCATCGACCGCCACGGCGCGCGGCGCGACATCGCGTTCAAGGGCTCGGGGCGCACGCCGTTCTCGCGCGGCGGCGACGGCAAGGCCGCGGTCGGCCCGATGCTGCGCGAGGTGCTGATCGGCGAGGCGATGCACGCGCTTGGCATCCCGACGACGCGCGCGCTCGCCGTCGCCGCGACCGGCGAGCCGGTCTATCGCGAGCGCACGCTGCCGGGCGCGGTGCTGACGCGCGTCGCGGCGAGCCACCTGCGCGTCGGCACCTTCGAGTATTTCGCGGCGCGTCGCGAATTCGACCGCCTGCGTCAGCTCGCCGACTACGCGATCGCGCGCCACGATCCCGCCCTCGCCGGCACGCCCGAGCGCTACATCGGCCTGCTGCGTGCGGTCGCGCGGCGCCAGGCGGCGCTCGTCGCGCAGTGGATGAACGTCGGCTTCATCCACGGCGTGATGAATACCGACAACATGACGATCTCGGGCGAGACGATCGACTACGGCCCCTGCGCCTTCGTCGAGGCCTACGACCCAGCGGCGGTGTTCAGCAGCATCGACCACGGCGGGCGCTACGCCTTCGGCAACCAGGCGCGCATCGCGCGCTGGAACATCGCCCGCTTCGCCGAGGCGCTGCTGCCGCTTCTCGCGGGCGACATCGAAGACGCGGCGGCGGTCGAGCGTGCCGCCGCGCCGGCGATGGAGATCATCGAGGCCTTCGTCGGCTGGCACGAGGCGGCGCTGCGCGCCGGGCAGCGCGCCAAGCTCGGCCTCGCCGACGCGGCGCCCGACGACGAGGCGCTCACGCTGGCGCAGGATTGGCTCGCGCTGCTCTACGCGCAGCAGGTCGACTTCACGCTCGCCTGGCGCCGCCTCGCCGACGCCGCGGCGGGCGACGACGCGCCGCTGCGCGCGCTGTTCGCCGATTCGGCACCGCTCGCCGCCTGGCTCGCGCGCTGGCGGCCGGCGCTGCGGCCGGACGCGGCGGCGCTGATGCGCCGCGCGAGTCCGTGGCTCATCGCGCGCAACCACCGCGTCGAGGAGGCGCTCGCCGCGGCGTCGGACGACGGCGACCTTGGCCCCTTCGAGCGCCTGTTCGGCGCGCTGCGCCAGCCCTACGACGAGACGCCCGCGCACGCCGCCTACGCCGAGCCGGCGCCGGCGGCGGTCACCGCGGCGTACCAGACCTTCTGCGGCACCTGAAAGCCATCGCATGAACGACACCATCGTCGCCGCCGCCGAGCCGCGCCCGCGGCGCTTCGATCAACCGGAGTGGGACGCGCGCGTGCAGCTCGCCGCGGCCTACCGCATCGTCGATCACCTCGGCTGGGGCGAGCTGATCTACAACCACATCTCGCTGCGCGTGCCGGGGCCCGAGCCGCACTTCCTGATCAACCCCTTCGGGCTGCACTACCGCGAGGTGCGCGCGTCCAACCTCGTCAAGGTCGACGTGCGCGGCAACATCGTCGGCCACAGCGACTGGCCGATCAACCCGGCGGGCTTCACCTTCCACGGCAAGATCCACGAGCGCGTCGCCGACGCGCACTGCGTGATGCACGTCCACACGACGCCGACGATGGCGGTGTGCAGCCTCGACGAGGGCCTGTCGTACACCAACTTCTACGCCGCGCAGCTCTGGGGCAAGGTCGCGTACCACGAGTTCGAGGGCATCACGGTGCACGCCGACGAGGGCGAGCGCATCCTCGCCAGCGCGGGCGGCAAGCCGGTGCTGCTGCTGCGCAACCACGGCCCGGTGACGATCGCGCGCACGCTGCCGCAGTGCCTGGCGCTGATGTGGCTCGTGCAGCGCGCCTGCGAGGTCCAGCTCGCAACACTATCGATGGGCCGGCCGCGCCCGATCGCGCAGCCCGTGCTCGAGGCCTGCGTGCGCGACTCGCTGCAGTTCGCCGCGCGCTACGGCGCGGGGCAGGACTCGTTCGACGCGCTGCAGCGGCTGGTCGACCGCATCGACCCGACGTACCGCAGTTGAGCCTTCATCGGACGACCCGGCGCGCTCACGCGACGCGGTCGATGCGCATGGCGAGCAGCACCGAGGTCGTCGTGCGCACGACGCCGTCGATCTGGCCGATCTCGTCGAGCAGCGCGTCCAGGCGCTGCGTGCCCGGCGCGCGCAGCACGGCGAGATAGTCGAACTCGCCGCTCACGGCGGCGAGCTGGCGCAGCTCGGGCAGCAGGCTCAGGCGCTCGATCACCGCGCGCGCTGCCTTCGGGCTCACCGCCAGGCTGACGAAGGCCTGCACGCCCTGCTCGCCCTCGGTCGCCGCGAGGCGCACCGTGTAGCCGACGATGACGCCGCTCGTCTCGAGCCGGGCCAGGCGCGCGACGACCGTCGTGCGCGCGACGCCGAGCTTGCGCGCGAGCGTCGCCGTGGGCGCGCGCGCGTCGGCCTGGAGCAGCGCGATCAGGCGCCTGTCGAGCGCGTCCGGGGTGTAGCTCATGAAGGCTCCATGATGCGATTCGACGATCATCGATGACGTTTCGTCACGCCAAGTAGATTTTACGTCGCTTCGATCATTTCTTTCGTCATCGACTGTCTCTACAGTTCTGTCCATCGCGCGCCGCGCCGGTCGCGCCCCACTCGAACCCTCGGAGAGCCCCATGAAGATCGCCCTGCTCGGCGCCGGACACATCGGCCAGACCATCGCCCGCCTGCTGCACGGATGCGGCGACTACGCGGTGACGGTCATCGACAAGAACCCGCGCTACCTCGCCGCGCTCGCCGCCGAGGGCATCGCGACCGCCGAGGTCGACAGTGCCGATCCGGCCGCGCTGGCGGCGCAGCTGCGCGGCAAGGACGCGGTGCTCAACGCGCTGCCCTATCAGCTCGCGATCACCGCGGCGACGCTCGCCCGCGAGTGCGGCTGCCACTACTTCGACCTCACCGAGGATGTCGCCGCGACGAAGGCGATCAAGGAGCTGGCGCAGGGCGCGCGCACCGCGTTCATGCCGCAGTGCGGCCTCGCGCCGGGCTTCATCGGCATCGTCGCGCACCACCTCGCGCGCCAGTTCGACGAGGTGCGCGACGTGCAGATGCGCGTCGGCGCGCTGCCCGCCTTCCCGACGAATCAGCTCAAGTACAACCTGACCTGGTCGGTCGACGGCCTCGTCAACGAGTATTGCCACCCCTGCGAGGCGATCCACGGCGGCGAGTTCATCTCGGCGCTGCCGCTCGAGGGCCTCGAGCACTTCAGCCTGGACGGCACCGAGTACGAGGCGTTCAACACCTCGGGCGGCCTCGGCACGCTGTGCGAGACCTGGGCCGGCAAGGTGCGCAACCTCGACTACAAGACGGTGCGCTATCCGGGCCACCGCAACCTGATGAAGTTCCTCCTCGACGACCTGGCACTCGCCGGCGACCAGGAGCTGCTCAAGGACATCATGCGCAAGAGCATGCCGGCGACGATGCAGGACGTCGTGCTCGTCTTCGTCACCGTCAGCGGCATGAAGAACGGCGTGCTGCTGCAGGAAGTCTTCGCGCGCAAGATCTTCGCCGACCGCGACGCCGCGGCGCCGCTGTCGGCGATCCAGATCACGACGGCGGCCGGCATCTGCGCCGCGCTCGACCTGTTCCGCGAAGGCAAGCTGCCGCAAAGCGGCTTTGTGCGCCAGGAGGAGGTCGCGCTGCCCGACTTCCTTGCCAACCGCTTCGGCATGGCGTATCAGCAAAGCCGCCAGGTCGAGAGCATTGCGTAAGCTCGGGCCTTCGAACCCAGTGCCCACCGAACCGACTGCCGGAGACGCCGCGATGACCCCATCCGCCCACCAGACCCGCGACCTGCTGCAACGCCTGGGCGTCGCCGCTGCCCTCACCACCGAAGGCACGCTCGTCGCGCGCTCGCCGGTCGACGGCGCCGTCACCGGCCGCGTCGTCGAGGCGACGGGCGCCGACGTGCAGGCGGCGATCGCGCGCGCGCACGCGGCCTTCGGCGCCTGGCGCGTCGTGCCGGCGCCCAAGCGCGGCGAACTCGTGCGCCGCTTCGGCGACGTGCTGCGCGCGCACAAGGCCGACCTCGCCGCGCTCGTCTCGCTCGAGGCGGGCAAGATCACGAGCGAGGGCCTGGGCGAGGTGCAGGAGATGATCGACATCTGCGACTTCGCGCTCGGTCTGTCGCGCCAGCTGCACGGCCTGACGATCGCCAGCGAACGCCCCGGCCACCGGATGATGGAGCAGTGGCTGCCGCTCGGCGTCGTCGGCGTCATCAGCGCGTTCAACTTTCCGGTCGCGGTCTGGGCCTGGAACGCCGCGCTCGCGCTCGTCGCCGGCGACCCGGTGCTGTGGAAGCCGAGCGAGAAGACGCCGCTTGCCGCGCTCGCGACGCAGGCGCTCTTCGAGCAGGCGCAGGCCGCCTACCGCGCCGACGGCAACGCCGCGCCCGACGGCCTCTCGCAGGTGCTGATCGGCGGCGCGGCGGTCGGCGAGGCGCTGGTGGACGATGCGCGCGTCGCGCTCGTCAGCGCGACCGGCTCGACGCGCATGGGGCGTGCCGTCGGCCCGCGCGTCGCGGCGCGCTTCGGGCGCTGCCTGCTCGAGCTCGGCGGCAACAACGCGCTCATCGTCAGCGAGCACGCCGACCTCGACCTCGCGGTGCGCGCGATCGCCTTCGGCGCCTGGGGCACCGCCGGCCAGCGCTGCACGACGACGCGGCGCGTGATCGCGCACGCGAAGATCCACGACGCCCTCGTCGCGCGGCTCGACAAGGTGCGCGTGCAACTGCGCATCGGCGACCCGCTCGCCGACGGCACGCTCGTGGGCCCGCTCATCGACCAGGCGGCGTTCGACGCCATGCAGCGCGCGCTCGGCGCGGCACGCGAGCAGGGCGGCACGGTGCGCGGCGGCGCGCGCGCGCTCGCCGCCGAATGGCCCGAGGCCTGGTACGCCGAGCCGGCGCTGGTGACGATGCCGGCGCAAAGCGCGGTCGTCTGCCACGAGACCTTCGCGCCGATCCTCTATGTGCTGAAGTACGAGACGCTGGGCGAAGCGATCGCGCTGCACAACGGCGTGCCGCAGGGCCTGTCGAGCGCGATCTTCACGACCGACATTCGCGAAGCGGAGGCGTTCATGTCGGCCGCGGGCAGCGACTGCGGTATCGCCAACGTCAACATCGGTACCTCGGGCGCCGAGATCGGCGGCGCCTTCGGCGGCGAGAAAGAGACCGGCGGCGGCCGCGAGTCGGGCTCGGACGCCTGGCGCCAGTACATGCGCCGGGTGACGAATACGATCAACTACAGCAACAGCCTGCCGCTCGCGCAGGGTGTGCGCTTCGACGTCTGACGGCGCGGCGCCGAGAACCGCGCCCGCTCGTCGGGCCGCCCCTGGCGGGCGACGCCGTCGGCGCCTTGTGCACCGCTGGCCCGATCTGCCGGCCCGCCGGGCGGTGTTGCGCTTCGGGCGGCGGGGGCGCCTATATCCGCTGGTACAACGAAGCGCGGATCAAGCTATCGCTGGGCTTGCGCAGCCCCATAGGGCAGCGCAGGAATCTCGGGCTTGCTGCTTGACCCGTCGAAGATTTCTGCCGCATTCCCGGTGGCTCGAAATTGGATCGGCACCGAGACGCCTGCAGCGACGCGCTGCACGCGCAAGGGCTGGAGTTCGCGCAGCTGATTCCCGAATGCAGCGGTCACGGCGGCGCGGTGCAGTTCATGGCGCGCGCCGCCGACCTGCGCTGGCGCGCGCTGGTGTTCTAGAGCGAAGGCGACGCCGGCCGCATCGAAGCCGGCGTCAGCTCGACGTCTGGAACGGCCCCGTCCCCGCCGTCGGCGGCTCGGGCAGTGGGGGCGTCTCGCGCAGCACGATCGCCGGCGGCCGGCCCACGCTCAGGCCTTGCGCCTTCAGCCGCGCCAGGATGTCGAACAGCAGCGCGCTGCGCACGCTCGCCACCTGGCGCGGCGAGGCGACCGAGCCGGTGGCATTGAAGAGCAGGTTGACGCCGTCGACGCTGTCGAGCAGTACGCTCGGAGCGGGGGCGCCGAGTACGTCGTCGTTTGCCCGCAAGGCGGCGAGCATCAGCTCGCGCGCCTGCTCGGCGTCGGTGTCGGCCGGCAGCGGCAGTTTGATCTGCACCAGCCCGAGTGGGTTGTGGTACGTCACGTTGCGCACCACCTTCGTGATGAACTCCGAGTTCGGCACGATCAGCGTCGAGCGGTCGCCGGTCTGGATCTCGGTGGCGCGCACGTTGATGCGCCGGATATCGCCTTCGACGCCGCCGAGCGAGACCCAGTCGCCGACCTTCACCGGCCGCTCGGTGAGCAGGATCAGGCCCGAGACGAAGTTCTGCACCACCGCCTGCAGGCCGAAGCCGATGCCGACCGACAGCGCGCTCGCGATCCACGCGACGCGCTCCAGGCCGAGCCCGAGCGCCGACAGCGCGAGCGCCACGACGACCACCAGCCCGACGTAGCCGAGCAGCGTCGCCATCGAGCTGCGCATGCCTTCGTCCAGGCCGGTGGTGGGCAGGTAGCGCCGCAGCAGCCAGCGCTTGACGAGGCGCACCGCCGCGATGCCGAGCGCGAGCACGACGAGCGCATGCAGCACGTCGCTGGGCAGCAGGCGCACCGAGCCGATCGCGATGCCTTCGCGCAGCCCGCCGACGCGCGTGAACAGCTCCACCGGCGCCTGCGCGAAGCGCCCGAGCACGAGGCTGATCGCCGCCAGCACGAGCACGACGCGCCCGGCGGCCGACACGAGCACCGCCGCCTGGCGGCGCCTGAGCGACGCCTGCTCGGCGCCGGGCAGCGCGTCGGCCGGCGGCGTGGCGGCGAGCCAGCCGGTGCAGGCGTCGTCGATGAAGGCGGCGAGCAGGTAGGCGGTGGCGCCGACGATGATGACCCACGCCACCTGCTGGATGATCACGCTGCCGAGTGCGACAAAGCCGCTCAGCAGGCAGCCGACGCTGAGCACCAGCGCGGCCCAGCCGGCCGCGACGACCGTCAGCAGCGGCAGCGAGCGCGGCGGCGCCTGCCCGGGCTGCGCCGCGGCCAGCAATTCGCGCCGCAGTTGCTCGCCGCGCCGCAGCGCGTGCAGCAGCAGCAGGCCGAGCGCGAGCGACATCAGGCAGTCGATCGCCACCTCGGCCGCGAGGTCGAACTCGGCCAGCATGGCCGCATACCTGAGGATCGCGCCGGCGGCGAGCGTCGCGCCCAGCAGCAGCGGACCGTGGCGCAGGTGGCTGGCCATCAGGTCGGGCAGCGCAGGCAGGCGCCAGCTGGGGCGCTGCGGCGCCATCAGCGCGCGGCCGAGCGCCGCCACATAGGCGCCGAGGGTCAGCGCGGCGACGCTGCCGCCGAGCAGCGCATCGACCGCCGGCGGCAAGCGCGCGCCGCTGCCGAAGCCCAGGCGCAGGCACTGCAGTGCCAGCAGCACCGCGACCGGCGGCAGCAGCGCGCGGCCGAGCGCGAACAGCGAGCGGCGCAGCCGGCCCTGCGGTACGCGCGTGGCGACGAAATCCCGCAGCCGGTTCAGCAGCGGCCACACCAGCGCGAGCAGCGCGCCGGCCGCGGCGACGACGAGAAGCCAACGCCATGCCGCGCCGGCGCGTGCCGCGTCCTTCACCTGCTGCGCGAGATCGCGCATACGCTGCGCGTTGCCCGGCCACGACGCTCGGAGCTCGCGCCAGTAGGCGCGCGCCAGGATCGGCGTCGTGCGCTCGCCGAGCTGCGCCTGGAAGCGCAACCTGCGCAGCTTGTCGATCTGCTCGACCGCCTGCGCACCCTCGACGGCGAGCAGCCGGGCGAGGCGCAGCTGGGCATCGAGCTGGGTGCGATGCTCGGCCAGGCTGGCGCGCTGCGCGGCGACGTCGGGGGCGTCGGCCTGGCCGTCTTCCGGGGCGGTACCAAGCCCGTCCAGGCGCGCTCGCACGTTGGCGATCTCGGGCGCGAGCGCGGCCGCGACCTCGGCCGCCTTCGCCTGCAGCGCCAGCGCCTCGCCGCGCGACGCGGCAAGCGACTCCTGCGACGCGCCTTCCGACAGCCGCGCCTGCAGTTCGTCCATCTGCAGCCGCGCCGTGACGAGCGCCTCGTCCATCGCGCTCGCCGGTGGCGGCGCGGCGGCGCTGGCGAACGACGCCAATGCGACGGCCAGCAGCATCAGCGCGGTGCGCGCGCAGCCGATCCAGGCAGGTATGGCGCGACGTGAGCGGGAGCGCAATTTCGACTCGGGGCGTGGCGGCTGGGTGGGACGGGCGTAGCGTCGATCACGGCGCCATCGTCGGCGCAACGATATCCCAGACCGCGCCGGGCGTCGCCCACACAGGCGATCGGATGACAGGACAGGGGAAGACGGCACAGGCGGCACCAGAAACCGCGCGCCGCACCCATCGCGCAGCCGCTATCCTCGCATCTTCGCGCTTCCCAGCGCTCACCGGACTGCGCGCTTGACCAGCGAACTCCACCTCGACGGCTATATCAGCTTCACGCTCGCTGTGCTGCTGCTGTTCGTCGGCAAGACGTTCACGCGCCGCTTCGAGCTGCTGCGCCGCTACAGCATCCCGGAGCCGGT
>CALMIL010000245.1 GCA_937864005.1 uncultured Burkholderiales bacterium | reverse complement strand
GGGGGGCGGATGCGGACGCGTAAAATCCGCGCGTTTGCGTCCGTAGCTCAATGGATAGAGTACTGCCCTCCGAAGGCAGGGGTTGCTGGTTCGATCCCAGCCGGGCGCGCCACCACATATGCTGCGACCCGACACAGCGTTGCGATGGTCCGCACTGGCGTTTGCCGCGTTGCTCGCCGGCTGCGCTTCCGCGCCCCCGGCATCCGGCCCGGCGGGCGGCGGGGTTGCCGCGCGCGAGGGCCCGGCGCCGGCCTACGAGCGCGACGGGCCGCAGGCCAACCCGCCGCCCGGCCTGGCCAGCACACCCGACGCCGAACCGCGCATCGAGCCGGTGCGCGCGGGCGGCCCGAACAAGCCCTATGAGGCACTCGGCCAGCGCTACGTGCCGATCATCGACGATCGGCAGTATGTCGAGCGCGGCCTCGCGTCCTGGTACGGCAAGAAGTTTCACGGCCGGCGCACGGCGAGCGGCGAGCCCTACGACATGTATGCGATGACGGCCGCGCACCCGACGCTGCCGATTCCGAGCTATGTGCGGGTGCGCAATCCGGCCAACGGCCGCGAGGTCATCGTCCGCGTCAACGACCGTGGGCCGTTTCATTCGACGCGCATCATCGACCTGAGCTATACCGCTGCGCTCAAGCTCGGCGTGCTGCGCGGCGTGGCGCCGGTCGAGGTCGAACGCATTACCGCCGAAGATATCCGCACCGGCGCCTGGCAGCGCGGCGCGAGCGGCACGGCGCTCGCACAGCGCGCAGCCACGCAAAAGGAAGTGCCGGCAAGCGTGGCGACGACGGCACCCGTGGCGCCCGCCGCACCCGCTGCACCGGCCGCCGCAGCGGCGCTGCCGGCCGCGACCGTGGCGGCCGCGGCTTCGGTGGCCGCGGTCGGATCGACGAACGCGTCGAGCGCCTCGCCCGTCACCACGCAGCCGGTGGCCTCCTCGGAGACGGCCGATTTTTCGGCATTGGCGTCGTCACCGGTCCCCGAACCGGCGAAGGTCGCGGCGGCGGAGCCGTCGGCCGCGACGCCGTCGGGCCCCGGATTCTGGGTCCAGATCGGCGCATTTCGCGAGCGCAGCGGGGCCGAGACCTTCCAGCGCCGCGTCTCGAGCGAGTTCGACTGGCTCGCGCCGCTGCTTGCGATCTTCGACGATCAGAGCCTGCACCGCCTGCAGGCCGGCCCCTATCGCAGCCGCGTTGACGCCGGCAGCGCGCTGCAGCGCATCGGCGAGGCGCTGCAGCTCAAGCCCGTCATCGTCGAGCGCTGACAGCGCGGCCGATACGCACCGCCAGGCGTTGGCGCCGTTCAGCGCCGGCGCCGCGCCGCATCGACGCTCCACGGGCCGGCACCGGCCGCGGCGATGAAGAGGAAGACGAAGCAGAACAGCACCGCGGCCTCGCCGCCGTTCATCAGCGGAAAGAGCGGATTGCCCCCGCTCGCGTGGGCGATGAAATAGGCGAACGCCATCGTGCCGGACATGACGAAGGCCGCCGGCCGCGTGAACAGGCCGATCAGCACGAGCGCGCCGCCCACGAGTTCGATGATGCCGGAGATGCCCGACGGCGACGTCAGCTGCAGGTTGGCGAACACCTCGATCTTCGGCATGCCGAGCAGCTTGGCGCTGCCGTGCAGCAGGAACAGGTAGGCGCTGACGATGCGCAGCAGCGAAAGCGCCTCGGGTGCGAAGCGGTTCATCGACGTCGAGGAGGGGGATGTGCCGAAGGTCTTGTTCATGGTGGGGTGTGCGTGATGGGCCGGGCGGGAGGCGAATCGCGCACGCCGGATTGCGCCGCGATCGGGGCTCGATCCACTTTTAGTCCTCGAGTTCCTCCTTCGCCATCTCGACATCGAGCCGCTCCATCGCATCGGCTGCCTCGCACGCGGCGGCGTCGGCGTAGAGTTTCTCGGCCTGCTTCATCCGCTTTTCGCCTTCGAGCATCACGAGGCCGTTGGCGTATTCGACCATCGCGATCGCCGAATTCGGGTTGAGGTGCAGCGCCTGCCTGAAATTCTCGAGCCCGGCGTCCTTGCTCGCGCCCTGGGTGCGGCCGAGCAGCGATCCGATCTTGTCGATCACCTCGGCGTGGAAGGTGCCGAGCGCGATGTGCGCATCGGCGTGCCCGGGCGCGAGTGCGATCGTCGTCTCGAGCGCCATCTTGATCCTGCTGCCCAGGCCCTGCGCGAGTGCCTTGGCGACGCTGATGCTCTGGCTGTAGCGGCCGAGCGCATAGGCCAGCCAGTAGTGCGCATTCGGATTTCTGGGCTCGGCAACGGCCTGCGCCTGGGCGCGGGCGACGACCTCCTGGAACATCGCGAGTCGCGTCTTCTCGCTTCGCTCCAGATAGTTGGCGTAGATCGCCTGCGCCTTGTTGGCGACGGTGAGGCCCGCGCCGCCCGCCTGCAGCCCGGCGTCGAAGGCCTTGCGGAATTCCCCGGCGTGAAACAGCGCCCACGCGGCGAGCACCCTGCCGTCTTTCGGAAGCGGCTCGGCGTCGCCCGCGTGCAGCGCGGCCCACTTCTTCTTCAGCGTCGCCGCGTCGTAGGTGTAGGCGGCGCTGTCGTAGGGGAAGGCGGTCCATCCGGCCATCGCTGGGTCTCCGTTGTCATTGCGGGCTCGGCGCCGGTCACGGCGGCCCGTAGCTCGCGGCGAGCGTTTGCAGGTGTCCGCGCTGCGCCGCTTCGAGATAGGGCGCGAGCAGGCCGAGCACGTGCAGCGCGCCGCGCATCATCGACGCGCCCGCCGTCTCGGGCTCGAGCGCCTTGCGCGGCTCGCGCACGTATTCGTAGCTCAGCCAGTAGGTGAGCACGACGACCATCGAGGTCGAGATCGTCTCCGCCTCGTTGGCCGCGATGCGGATCGCGCCGCCCTGCGCCAGCCCGTCGAGCAGTTCGCGCACCGCGCGGGTCTTGTTCTTCAGCACGAACTGGAAGTGCGTCTCGAGGCGCCGGTTGGTCGAGACGAGGTCGTTCAGGTCGCGGTACAGGAAGCGGTACTGCCAGATCAGCTCGAACATCATGTGAAAGAACAGCCACGCGTCCTCGACATTGCGCACGCCGTCGGCGGCGCGCAGCAGTTCGTCGAGCGCACGCTCGTAGCGGTCGTAGAGCGAGTTGATCAGCTCGTCCTTCGCCGGGTAGTGGTAATACAGGTTTCCCGGGCTGATATTGAGCTCGGCCGAGATCAGCGTCGTCGAAACGTTGGGCTCGCCGTGGCGGTTGAAGAGCTCGAGCGTGACCTCGAGGATGCGTTCGGCGGTGCGGCGCGGCTTCTTGGCTTGCATGGCCGCAATCTAGCATCTCCTTCGGGCCGCACCGCCGCGGCAAGGCGCCGCTTCTTGCGCCCCGCGCAAGCCGGCGCGA
>CALMIL010000244.1 GCA_937864005.1 uncultured Burkholderiales bacterium | reverse complement strand
GCCTTGCCTTTGCCGATGCACTCGACCTCGGGCGCATGCAGCGCGTAGAGCTTGTTCTTGTCGTGGCGCTGCTGGGTGCGGATGCGCTCGGCGCGCTCGAGCCACATCCGCAAGTCGCTCAGCGCCTTGGCGTTGCTGGCGGCAAAGCCCGGCGCCTCGATCTTGCGCCGCACCTCGCGCATGACGATGCCCAGGATCGTGCGCTGGCGCTTGAGGACTCTCTTCAAGCGGCGGAACTGCTTGGCGTGCGCGTAGCCGCCAGCCTTGCGGCGCAGCGCCTTGCCCTCCTTGGCAAAAGTCTGCTTGAGCCCGATGCCGCAGCGCTTGGCGGCGCCTGCCACCTTGTGGCGGGCGATCTCCAGCAGGCGGCTGTCCACGGGGTGCGCGATGGCCTTCTCCTGCACCGTGGTGTCGACGATCACGCGCTCGAGTTCCCTGGGCTTGACCGCCTTGATGGCCACCGCGGTGTCGATGGTGGCCTTGAGCAAAAACTCCATCCCCTCTTCGCCCAGGTCGCGCCGAAAGCGCCCGACTTGTGTCGCGTCGCACGGCAGCCGGTGCTCGTAGTACTCCATGCCGCCTCAGCCCTGCCACAGCACGTTCTCGCTCCAGCGCGCGGTGACTTCTTCATCGCTGAGGTTGAAGCTGTGCTTGAGGTACAGCAGGCTTGCCATCAGGCCAATGGGCAGCCTGGGGCGCCCGGCGTTGCTGACTCCGGCGCCGGTCAGCACCGCGGTGGGGCCGAACATGTCGTGGCCTTCGAGAACATGGCCGGCGCGTTCCTGGCGCTCGAACCTGGCGGCCAGCGCGGCTTCGATCTGCGCCCAGGGCAGCCGGCTCGCCAGCACCGCCAGCGGGTCGTTCAGATTGATCATCGCGTCGATGCGAGCGCGAAAGAAGTCGGCTGTCTGCATCCTCGAATCCCCCGGAAATCAAGTCCGATTGGAATCGGAATCAAGAGAAACCGCCATCGGGATTCACCCCGCAAAGCCAGCATTCATGCGGGTTGTAGAGGTTTTGCAGGGGCGACTACACAAGGCCCAGTTTGATATCGCGCGCGAGCGCCCCGCGAATGCGGCTGCGGTCCTGATTCCCCGGATACCAAGGAACGACGTTCGATATGGCAATCTCGTCGCGCCGGATGCCGGCGCTCTGCAACTACGCCCGAAAGTTCGCGGCCGTTCGGTCCGGATTGTCGAACGAAATGCTTCCGGTCTTGATCGCTTGCGGTCCCGGCGCTTCGAGAACGAAGAGATACCTTGCGAGTTCGTTGCCATTCTTCGGGTCGAACCCAGGCACCTCATCATGAAGGCGCTGCTCGCTACGGAGGCGCTCGACCAAGTCGGTCAGGGAACGTGTGGGCATGAGGGCTATTGCTCGAGCTGAGCGCTTGTGAACAGCCCCGCGTCAACCCGCAGGCGCGAATCGCACCTCGACGCGCAGTCCGCCGAGCGGGGAATTGCCGAGCGTGACGCGCGCGCCGTGGCGCTCGGCGACGGCCTTGACGATCGCAAGGCCGAGGCCGGTGCCCTGCGCCGCCTCGCCTGCGCCGTCCGCCTCGCGGCGGTAGAAGCGGTCGAACACGCGCTCGCGCTCGGCGGCCGGGATGCCGGGGCCGGCGTCGTCGACGCGCAGCAGCGGCGCGCCGCCGTCGAGCGCGACCCGGACCTGCACGCGTGATCCGCCCGGCGCATAGCGCACCGCGTTGTCGACGAGGTTGCGCGCGAGCGCGGCGAGCGCGACGCGGTCGCCTTGCAGCGTCACGGCGTCCTCCGCATCGAGCTCGAGTTCGGTCGCGCGCGACGCCGCGAAAGGCACCATGTCGGCGAGCGCCTGGCGCGCCAGTTCGCCGAGGTCGATCGGCTCGAAGCCGGACTGGCGCGCGCCGGGCTCGCTGCGCGCGAGCGTCAGGAGCTGCTCGACGAGCCTTGTGGCGCGCTCGACGCCGGCCGCGAGCGCGTCGAGCGCGGCGTCGCGCGCGCTGTCGTCGGCCGAGCGGCGCAGCTGGGCGACCTGCAGCCGCAGCGCGGTGAGCGGCGAGCGCAGTTCGTGCGCCGCGTCGGAGACGAATGCGCGCTGCGCGCCGAACGACGCATCGAGCCGCTGCAGCAGGGCGTTCAGCGCCTGCACGAGCGGCGTCACTTCATCCGGCAGATCGGCGAGCGGCAGCGGCGCGAGCGATTCGGCGTCGCGCGCGCGCACGCCGCTCGCGACCTTCTGCAGCGGGCGAAAGGCGAGCGTCACGAGCCACCACACGGCAAGCGCCATCAGCGGCGCGACGGCGAGCAGCGGCATCACGCTGCGCAGCGCCGCTTCGGCGGCGAGGCGCTTGCGGATCTGCAGCGGCTGCGCGACCTGGATCACGCGGTTGGTCGTCGCGACGCTGAAGCTGCGCCACGTCTTGCCGCCGACCGCGACATCGGCGAAGCCGAGGACGACGCGCGCCGGCAGCTGGTCGTGCTTGCGCGAGGCGTAGATCGCGCGGCCGTCGACGCTCCAGATCTGGACCACGAAATCGAAGTCGGCGTCCGCCAGCGCGCTCGCCTGGGCCGGCGCGATCTCGCCCTGGTCGCGCAGCGAGAGCGCCATCTGGCGCAACTGGTAGTCGAAAAGCGCCTCGGTCTCGTGCAGCACGTTGCGGTAGGCGCCGACGCCCATCCACAGCGCGCCGAACGCGAGCGTGGCAAGAATCCACGTCAGCAGCCGGGCGCGGACCGAACTCAGCATCAGCTCTCGCCGGCGCCGCCCGGCGCCTGGCGGGCGCCGACGTAGTAGCCGACGCCGCGCACGTTGCGGATGACGTCGGGCCCCAGCTTCTTGCGCAACTGGTGGATGTAGACCGAGACCGCGTTGCTTTCGATCTCCTCGCCCCAGCCGTAGAGCCGGTCCTCGAGCTGCGCGCGCGACAGGATCGCGCCGGGCCGCACGAGCAGCGCCTCGAGCACCGCGAACTCGCGCGCCGAGAGCGCGACCGGCTCGCCGTCGAGCGTCACGAGGCGCGTCGCCGGGTCGAGCCGCACGCCGGCATGCTCCATCGCCGGCTCGCCGCGCCCGGCGTGGCGGCGCAGCACGGCGCGCATGCGGGCATTCAGCTCGTCGAGCTCGAACGGCTTGACGAGATAGTCGTCGGCGCCGGCGTCGAGCCCGGCGACGCGTTCGTTCAGCGTATCGCGCGCGGTCAGCACGATCACCGGCGTCGTATCGCGCCGCGCGCGCAGCGCGCGCAGCACGTCCAGGCCGCCGCCCCACTGCGCCGCGTTGGGCAACCCGAGGTCGAGCAGCACGAGGTCGAAGCGCTCGGTGGCGAGCGTCGCATTCGCGGCCCGCGCGTCGTAGACCCAGTCGACGGCGTAGCCGTCGTCGCGCAGGGCCTTGCGCAGGCTGTCACCGATCATGCGGTCGTCTTCGACGAGCAGCAGTCGCATCTGTCAAGCACCGTTTTCGGAATCGATCGCAAAAGGATACGCCCGGCATCAGAGGGTGTTTCCCAAATCAATGCGCGGGTGCATTCATTTGGGAAACACCCTCTCAGGGCCGGCTCGCGACGCCGAACGAGAATGCGAGCGTCAGGTCGAGCACGTTGCTCGCGAGCGCGCCGTCGGACATCACGCGGCCGGCACCGAGCCGCAACGACAGCGACGGCGACAGCCTGACGCCCGCATAGACCATCGGCTGCAAGACGGCGCCGTTGCCGGTATCGACGCCGCCACCGCCGGCCGCGCCGGCCAGCAGTTCGGCGCCTGCAAATACATGCTCGCCGAGCGGCTGCTGGACGCCGATGCCGACCAGCCCGACCGAGAAGCCACCTGCGCCGCCGGCATAGGCGCTGTGCACCTGGCCGGTCAGATAGACCGAATCGCTGACGAAGCGGTTGAACTTCAAGGTCACGTTGTCGAGCGTTTGCGGCGGGCCGTTCTTGCGCGCGGCGAGACGGTAGGTCTCGATGCCGGCGGCGAACTCCTGGCGCGTCTGCACCGAGGGCTGGCCGAGCGGATGGTCCAGGTCCCACATCATCCCGAGCGCGCCGTAGGGGGCGCGAAAGTCGCCCTGCGGGGCGTCGACCCAGCCGGCCTCGAGGTTCAGGCTCAGGTTGCGCGACAGGCGCAGCGTCGCGTCGAGCGCCGCCTTCGCGAGCAAGCCGCCGCCAGTCGGGATGTCGCCGCCGCCGCCCATGCCGAGCGCGAGGCGCGCGCCGACCGTGAACGGCCCCGAACTCTCGGGCCACTGCAGGCCGAGCGTGCCAAGGAACTCGGCGTAGCCCGCCGCGCCGCCGCTCACCGCCGCATTGGCCTCGAAGCCGCCGAAGAAGTTGGGCGTGAAGAAGTGATCGACCCGCACGCCGGCCATGGCGATCGTCGAGTTCAGCGGCGCACCGCTGCGCCCGTTCACGTTCGACGACGGGCGATACCAGGTGCCGACGCCGAGAATGCGGTCGAAGCCGACGCCGGTGCGAATGTCGCTCGCGAACGGCACCTCGTCGCGCCCGCCCGGCAGGTGGATGAACTTGGTATTCATGCCGAATACGAGGCCGAACTGCGTGCTGTTGATCTCGCCGTTCGGAAAGCGCACGTTCGAGATCGAGACTCCCGCCCGGTAGCCGCCGAAATCCCAGAACAGGTCGGCGTGCGGCCTGACCATCAGGCCGCCGCCGACCGGCGCCCCGGCGCCGCCGCCGCCACCGACGTAGACGCCCGCCTCCAGCGCGAGCGGGCCGACAAGCTTGATGCACAGCGCCGTCTCGACGCCGAACGTGAAGAGCCCGCCGCGGTCGCCGCTGGCAGCGCCATAGATCGCCGGCCCGACGCACAGGCCCTCGTACAGCTCGACGAGGTAGCTCGTGCCGACGAGCCCCATCCGCTCGTCGCCCGGCAGCTTCACGTTCTCGTAGCCGATGCGCAGATCGACATTCGTGCGGGCCCACGCGCCGGCCGGCGCCGACTGGGCCAGCGACACGCCCGGCAGCACGGCGGCGGCAAGCGTCAAGGCGAGGGTGACGGCGCGCGAAGCGGTCTTCGCTCGGCGCCGCAAGCGGCAGTTCGTCATTCGGGGATGGGCCGGGTCGGCGCAATCGCAACGGGCGCCCGAGGATAGCGCCGCCATCGCTTATCGTTCGCGCTGGCCAAGGCAAGCGATGAAGCATACCGACCCCGATTCCTCGCGCATCTCCGGGCGCGACCTGCTCGCCACGGTCGGCCCCTTCGTGCTGCTCGGACTCGTGCTGCTCGCGATCGCCTACTGGGTGCTCGAGCCGGCGCCGCCGCGCCACGTCGTGCTCGCCACCGGCACCGTGCAGGGCGCCTATGCCGAGTTCGGCGAGCGCTATGTCGACATCCTCGCGCGCCACCGCATCAAGGTCGAGCTGCGCGCGACGGAGGGCTCGGCCGAGAATCTCGCGCTGCTGCGCGATCCCGATTCGGGTGTCGATCTCGCCTTCGTCCAGGGCGGCGCCGACCGCGCCGGCGAGCGCGATCCGAGCACCGAGGCGGGCCTGGTCTCGCTCGGCAGCCTGTTCTACGAACCGGTGTGGGTGTTCTACCGCGCCGACGCCGCGAAGCGCCTGCTCGGCGACGCGACGCTGGACAGGCTGGTCCAGCTCGAAGCGTTTCGCATCAATGTCGGCGCCGAGGGCAGCGGCGTCGCCGTGCTGATCGAAAAGCTCTTCGACGCCAACCACCTCGCGCCGGCGCAACTCCATCTCGTCCGCCTGAGCCAGACGCCGGCCGTCGTCGCGCTCCTCGACGGGACGATCGACGCCATGGCCTTCGTCTCGGCGCCCGAATCGCCGATGGTGCAGATGCTGCTGCAGACGCCCGGCATCGGGCTGATGCACTTTGCGCAGGCCGAGGCCTATTCGCGACGCTTCCCGTTCATGAGCGTCGTCACGCTGCCGCGCGGCGTGATCGATCTGGAGCACGATCTGCCGCCGCAGGCCGTGCACCTGGTGGCGCCGACAGGAACGCTCGTCGCGCGCGAGGGCACGCATCCGGCACTCGTCCAGCTCTTCGTGCAGGCGGCACAGGAGGTGCACGGCGGCGCCGGATGGTTCAACGCGCCCGGGTACTTCCCGAACGGGCGCACGACCGAGCAGCCGCTCGCGAGCGAAGCCGAGCGCTTCTACCGCATCGGCGTCCCCTTCCTGCAGCGCTACCTGCCGTTCTGGCTCGCCAACCTGATCGAGCGCATGTGGCCGGTCGTCGTGGCGCTGATCGCCGTGCTGCTGCCGCTGTCGCGCATCCTGCCGCCGCTTTACACCCTGCGCGTGCGTTCGCGCGTCTTCCGCTGGTACGGCCGCCTGCGCGCGCTCGAAGCCGAGGTCGGCCGCCGGCCGCCGGGCGAGCTGGCGCGCGAGCTGGCGGCGCTCGAGGAACACGTCGAACGGATTTCGGTACCGCTCGCCTACGCCGACGAGCTCTACGCGCTGCGCCAGCATATCGGCCTCGTGCGCGCCAGGCTGGAAGCCGACCGCGGCGCAGGCTGAGCCGGCGGGCTGGCGCCAGCGCGCGCTGCACGCGGCCGGCGCCGAAGGGTCGGCGGGGAACCCGCCGGCCTCCTACAATCCGCAATTCGCGGCGCACCTACCCGGCGCGCCGCCTCACGGAGCACGCCACACGATGGATACCCGCACCTCCCCCGCCCGACTGCGCCTCAACCAGGTGCGCGAAGCGATGCAGCGCCACGCGATCGACGCGATTCTCGTGCCGTCGAGCGATCCGCATCTGTCGGAGTACCTGCCCGCGCACTGGCAGTCGCGCGAATGGCTGTCGGGCTTCACCGGGTCGATGGGGACGCTCGTCGCGAGCCAGACGAAGGCGGCGCTGTTCGCCGACAGCCGCTACTGGACGCAGGCCGAGGCCGAACTTGCCGGAAGCGGCATCGTGCTCGAGCGCATCACCAGCGCGGCCTCGCCGGCGCATGTCGAATGGCTCGCGCGCGAGACGGCGGCCGGCCAGACGGTCGCGGTCGACGCCAAGGTGATCGGCATCGCTTCGGCGCAGAAACTGCGCGCCGCGCTCGACGCGGTGGGGGCGAAGCTGCGCACGGATATCGATCTTTTCGCCGAGGTCTGGAGCGACCGGCCGGCGCTGCCGGCGGCGCCGGTCTACGAACACCTGCCGCCGCACGCGACGCAGCCGCGCGCGGCGAAGCTGGCCGAACTGCGCGCCGCGATGCAGGCGCACGGCGCGACGCATCATCTCGTCTCGACGCTCGACGATATCGCCTGGCTCTTCAACCTGCGCGGCTCGGACGTGAGCTACAACCCGGTCTTCCTCGCCCATGCGCTGATCGATGCCGGCGAGGCGCTGCTTTTCGTCGCCGACGGCAAGGTCGATGCGGCGCTCGAGGCGCGGCTCGCCGCCGACGGCGTGCGCATCGCGCCCTATCCGCGCGCCGCGGCGGCGGTTGCCGCGCTGGCGGCCGATGCGGTGCTGCTGCTCGACCCGCGGCGCGTCACGCTCGCGCTGCGCGAGCAGGTGCCGGACAGCGTGCGCGTCGTCGAGGCGATCAACCCGACGACGCTTGCCAAGAGCCGCAAGAGCGACGCCGACGCCGCCCACGTGCGCGAGGCGATGGCGCAGGACGGCGCCGCGATGTGCGAGTTCTACGCCTGGTTCGAGGCCGCCCTCGCGCGCGGCGAGCGGCTCACCGAGCTGACGGTCGACGAGCAGCTGGCGGCCGCCCGCGCGCGCCGTCCGGACCTCAGGGGTCTGAGCTTCGGCACGATCGCCGGCTTCGCGGCGAACGGCGCGATGCCCCACTACCGCGCGACGCTCGCCTCGCACGCGGTGATCGAGGGCGACGGCCTGCTGCTGATCGACTCCGGCGGCCAGTATCTCGGTGGCACGACCGATATCACCCGCGTCTGGCCGATCGGCAACGTGAGCGCGGCGATGAAGCGCGACTACACGCTCGTCCTGAAGGGCACGCTCGCACTGTCGCGCACGCGCTTTCCGCGCGGCACGCTGTCGCCGATGCTCGATGCGATCGCGCGCGCGCCGCTGTGGGCCGAAGGCCTGGACTACGGCCACGGCACCGGCCACGGCGTCGGCTACTTCCTGAACGTCCACGAGGGCCCGCAGTCGATCAGCCCGGCCGTGCCCGACGCCAACATGGCGATGCAGCCGGGCATGATCACGTCGATCGAGCCCGGCGTGTACCGGCCTGGCCAGTGGGGCGTGCGGATCGAGAACCTCGTCCTCAATGTGCCGGCGAAGACGCCCCGGGCAGACGCCGAATTCGGCGAGTTCCTCGAGTTCGAGACGCTGACGCTGTGCCCGATCGATACCCGCTGCATCGCCCGCGAGCTGCTGCGCGACGACGAGATCGCCTGGCTGAATGCGTATCACGCCGAGGTGCACGCCCGCCTCGCGCCGCTCGTGAGCGGCGATGCGCTCGCATGGCTGATCGAGCGCACCCGGCCGCTCTGACCCCGACACCCGGGCGGCCCGGGCAGCGCGCGCCGCTGCTGGGCATCGACCTTGGCGGGACCAAGATCGAAGCATTGATGCTCGGCGCCGATGGCAAGGCGCTGTGGCGCGAACGCGTGCCGACACCGCAGGGCGACTACCGCGCCACGCTGGCGGTGATCGCCGGCCTCGTCGCGCGCGCCGAGGCCGCAAGCGGCGCGCGCAATATGTGCGTCGGCATCGGCACGCCCGGAAGCGAAACCGCGTCGGGCAAGATGCGCAACGCCAATTCGACCTGCCTGAACGGCCAGCCGCTGCGCAGCGACCTGCAGGCGCTGCTCGCGCGGCCGATGCGCATCGCGAACGACGCCAACTGCCTCGCGCTGTCGGAGGCGAGCGACGGCGCAGCGGCCGGCGCGGCGGTCGTCTTCGCCGTCATCCTCGGCACCGGCGTCGGCGGCGGACTCGTCGTCAACCGCGAACTGCTCGCCGGCGCCAACGGCCTGGCCGGTGAATGGGGGCACAACCCGCTGCCGTGGGCCGATGCCGAGACCGACGCCGACCCGGCAGCGTGCTACTGCGGCAAGCACGGCTGCATCGAGACCTGGCTCAGCGGCCCGGCGCTCGCGCGCGACCACGGCAGGCACACCGGCGAGCAACTCGACGCAGCTCAGATCGCGGCGCGCGCGGCAAGCGGCGATGCGGCAGCCGAGGCGAGCCTTGCGCGCTACGCGTCGCGGCTTGCGCGCGCGCTCGCGGCGGTCATCAACCTCGTCGACCCGGACCTGATCGTCCTCGGCGGCGGCCTGTCGCGCATCGACTCGCTGTACACGCGGGTGCCGCACCTGTGGCCGCGCCACGTCTTCTCGGCCGGCGCCGACCAGCCGCTGCGCACCCGCCTCGTGCAAAGCCTGCACGGCGCTGCATCGGGCGTGCGCGGCGCGGCCCGGCTGTGGCGCGACGCGGCGCAGCCGGTGCGCTGAAGGCCCGCCTTCGCGCACGGCGGGCGCCGCGCGCCGCACTCCGACCGTCGGCGCTGCAGGCGAATCGTCACCCGATTCGGGCCATCCGTCGCATGCGGGTTTCGTCTGCCCTGCCTGCTCCCTAGAGTTCGCTTCAACGCCACCGCACGGAACTCGAGGAGCCAGAAATGTTCGACCGCATCTTCTTCCCGACACTGACCTTCGCCGCCCTGATCGCCGCCACCGCCGACTTCACGATCGATGCCATGAACTCGTCCACGCCGCAAAGCGGGCAGACGGTCGTGCAGCTCGAGCGCGTCGTCGTCGTCGCCAAGCGCGACGGCCAACCGCTCGCCGTCGCGCAGGCCGCAGCGACCGAGACTTCGAACTGAGCGCGCGGCGCGAGCTTCCTGCGCGCGATGCTCGATCGGCCGGTCCCGGTGGCGGTCGGGCCGCGCCGAGCCCGGCGCGTTCAGACCGCTTCGCGTTCGCCGACGCCGCGGCGCTGAAGATCGGTCCCCGCCCGCACGCAGCGGCGGATCAGGCTGTAGATGCGGCGCAGCGATTCCGCCAGCTCGCGCTCGAAGGCGGTCGGCAGCATGCGCGCTTCGTCGTCCGAAAGCTGCGGTTCGATCTGGAAGTGGACCGCGGCCCGTTCCAGGCTGCGCAGCTGCGGCTTGGCGTCCAGCACGCCGCGCGCCAGCGACGGGTCGGCTTCGGCCACCGCCTGCAACGCCCGCCGCAGCTCGCCGCCGATCGCCGCGGCCAGCGCGCGCAGGTGTTCGCGCGCCTGGGCCCCGATCGGCGTCCCGCGTTCTGCGTGGCGCCGGCACAGCGGGATCATCTCCTTGTCGATGAGGTCGGCGATCGATTCCAGATAGTCGGCCGCTTCGACCAGATCGATGGCCGTGCGGCAGAGATCGCGCGGCATCTGCGGCTGCAGCAGCCGCTCGACGAAGCCCACGATCTCGGCGTGGTGCGCATCGATCAGGCGTTCGTTCGCCTGCACGGCGTCGAACGCGGCATGCCGTTCCTCGAGGATGGCGGGAATCACGGCCTCGAACTGTTCGGCGACGCGCTCGCCCAGATGATGCACCTCGCGCCGCGCGGCGTCGACCGCGAGCGCCGGGACATCGAACAGGAGCGTATTCAACTCCGGCGCCAACGCGTCGGCGTCCGTCGCTTTCGGCTCCTCGCCGAAGACACGCACGATGAGCGCCGCCATCTGGTTCGTGAACGGCAGCAGCAGCAGCATCGTGCTCAGGTTGACGATGAGGTGCACGTTGGCGACCTGGCGCGGCACTTCGAAGGCCAGCTGCTCGGTCAGCGCCAGGCCCTCCGCGCTCCGCGACACGGCGCGCGCTATCGCCTCCAGCGGCCCCATCAGCGGCAGCCAGATCAGCACCATCAGCACCTTGTACGCGACCAGCCCGACCGCGGCGTGCAGCGCCGAGCGCGGCTGGCCGATGGCAGCGATCACCGCCGTGACCGTGGTGCCGATATTGGCGCCGAAGACGAGCGCGATGCCGGCCTCGAGCGGCATCAGGCCCTGCGAGCCGAGCGCGATGATCACGCCGAGCGTGGCGGTGGACGAATTGACGACCGCGGTGAAGACGGCGCCCATCAGGATGCCGAGCAGCGGGTTGGTCATGTTCGCCATCAACTCCAGGAACGGCGGGTAGCTGCGCAGCGGCGCCATGAAGTCGGACATCAGGCCCAGGCCGATGAAGAGCACGCCCAGGCCCATGATCACCGTGCCCGCGAGGCTCGCGATGCGTTTCGCCTTCCACATCGACAGCCCGAAGCCGACCGCGGTCAGCACGTACGACAGGTTGCTGACGTCGAAGGCGATGATCTGCGTCGTCACCGCGGAACCGACGGCGGCGCCCATGATGACGGCGAGCGCCTGCGCCAGCGTCAGCACGCCGGCCGATACGAAGCCGATCGCGATCAGCGTCGTCACCGTCGAGGACTGCACGATGGAGGTGATCCCCATGCCGGTGAGCAGCGCGCCGAAGCGGTTGCGGGCGAGCCTGGCCATGATGTCGTTCAGCCGCGAGCCCGCCATCGCGCGCATCGCGCCCGACATCATGGTCATGCCGTGCAGGAACAGCGCCAGGCCGCCGACCAGGCCGATCAGCATGGCCACCAGCGGCAGTGGTTCGTGGTCCATCGGTCAGCAGTCTCCTTCGCGCAAGAGGGCGGCCGCGACGCGACCGTCGAATCACTTTCGCAACACGTCCGGCACCACGTTGCGCGGACTCTCGTCGGGCACATAGCCCTTGGGCCGCTTGTCGCGCTTGCCGATGTCCGGCTTCTCGAAGCGGACCCGCTCGTAGGGAATCGTGCCGAGCAGGTGCGAAATGCAATTGATGCGCGCGCGCTTCTTGTCGTCCGAGGGCACGATCCACCAGGGCGACTTCGGCGTGTCCGTCATGCGGATCATCTCGTCGTAGGCGGCCGAGTAGTCCCACCAGCGCCGGTAGGAGGCGATATCCATCGGGCTGAGCTTCCATTGCCGCAGCGGATCGTCGATGCGCTGGCGAAACCGCTTCTCCTGCTCCTCCATGCCGACGGTGAGGAAGTACTTGATCAGCACGATGCCGGAATCGATGATGTAGTCCTCGAAGCGCGGCGTCAACTTCAGGTAGCGCCTGGCGTCCTTCTCGCTGCAAAAGCCCATCACCCGCTCGACGCCGGGGCGGGTGTACCAACTTCGGTCGAAGATCACGATCTCGCCGGCGGCAGGCAGGTGCGTGAGGAAGCGCTGCATGTAGACCTGCGTCTTCTCGCGGTCGGTCGGCGCCGGCAGCGCGACGATGCGAAAGACGCGCGGGCTCACGCGCTCGACGATGCGCTTGATGATCCCGCCCTTGCCTGCGGCGTCGCGCCCCTCGAACAGCACCACGATGCGCGCGCCGGTCTTCACCACCCAGGCCTGCAGATGCGCCAGCTCGACCTGCAGCCGCTGCAGCTCCTGGTCGTAGTTGCCGCTGCCGGTTCGAGCTTTCGGGGTATCCAGTTGCTTGTCCTGCTTCTTGCCCATGCCATCCCCTTGTTGGCGCTGCCGCCGGCGCCCGCTCGGGCATGCGTGTCGAGTCGAGCCGGACACCTGCTTCGCGCCGGAAAGCGGTAGAGCGCCTCGGCACGCACCGAACGTACACGCTGACGAGAGCGCAGCCCACGACGGCCGTGGGCGGTGACTGCGCAAGCGGCGTGCGCACCATGCTTGGCCGGGTTGCCGGCACCGGTAACCCATCCGGACCCCCGGGTGTCGCTTCAACGCCACGACGCGGAACCCGAGGAGCCGCAAATGCTCGGCCGTCACTCCTTCCCCGCGCCGTCCTTCGCCGCCCTGACCGCCTGCGCCCGCACGTTCCACGCCATCGATTCGGCCGCGCCGCCAGCGCGACGGCAGGCCACGCACGATCGCGCAGGCCGGGTCCGGCAAGACCATGAACCGAGCGTGCGGCCTACATCTGCCGGAACAGATGCAGGAAGCTGCGGCTCACCGGCAGCACCTCGGTGCGTCCGCTGAGGTGCAGGTCGGCCGTCTCGTTCAGGCTGCGCGTGACCTGGCTCACGCGGTGCAGGTTGACGATCACCGAGCGGTGCACCTGCGCGAAGCGCTCCGGGTCGAGTTCGTCGGCAAGTTCGCGGATCGTCTTGCGGATCAGCGCCTCGCCGCCATCCCACGCGACGAGGGTGTACTTTTCGTCGGACTTGAAGAATGCGATCTGCTCGACCGGAATCAGGCGCACGCTCGTCCCGACCGAGGCCTTGATCCACTGCAGCCTCTGCGGTCGCTGCGCTGCGCGGCCGCGCAGCGCATCGGCAAGCTTCGAGAGCGCGTCGTCGAGCGCCCCGTCGCCATCCGGCAGCGTCGATGCGAGCCGCGACTGCAGGCGCTGCACGGTATCGGCCAGACGCTGGACGTCGATCGGCTTGACGACATAGTCGAGCGCGCCCTGCTCGAAGGCCTGCACCGCATACTGCTCGTAGGCGGTGACGAAGACGACCTGCGCCCGCCGCGCGATCGAGCGCGCCGCCTCGATGCCGTTGACGCCCGGCATGTGAACGTCCAGAAAGGCGACGCGCGGCGCGTGCAGCTCGAACAGCTCGACCGCTTCGCGCCCGTTGCGCGCCTCGGCGACCACCTGCAGCTCGGGCCACAACCGCGCGAGGTGCTCGCGCAGATGGGTGCGCAGCAGCGGTTCGTCGTCGGCGATCAGCGCGGTGGCGGCGGACGTCATGGCCGCGATTGTGCGCGGCGAAAGACAATCTCGGCGCGCACGCCGTGCGGCGCGACCGCGTGCAGTTCGAGCCTGGCATCGGCGCCGAAGAAGGCATGCAGCCGCGAGCGCAGGTTCGCCAGCCCGACGCCGTCCGGCGCGTCGCCGGCGATGCCGACGCCGGTATCTGCGACCGACAGCGTGACCGTCTCGCCGTCCTCGGCGACGCCGCCCGCAAGCCGGATGCGCCCGCCCTCCTCGCTCGGGTCGATACCGTGGCGGACCGCATTCTCGACCAGCGTCAGCAGCGCCATCGTCGGAAACCGCAGGCCGGCGAGTCCGGGCGGGATATCGATCTCGAACCGCAGCCGGTCCGGCATGCGCAGCTGCATCAGGTCGAGATAGGCGCGCACGAGCCGCAACTCGCTCTCGAGCGTCGCATCGGCGTCGTTCAGACGCGGCATCGCGGCGCGCAGATAGGCGATCAGCTGGCGCAGCACCGGCGCCGCGCGGTCCGAACCCGACTCGACCAGCGCCTGCACGTTGGCGAGGCTGTTGAAAAGGAAATGCGGCTCGATCTGCGCATGCAGCAGCGCGAGCCGGGCGTCGGCCGCCTGGCGCTCGAGCGTCTCGCGCTCGAGCTCGAACTGCAGGGCCTCGGCGCGCGCCTGCGCATCGCGTTCGCGGTAGAGCGCACCGAGCGACATGACGACGCCGACGGCGGCCGCGGAAATCGAGATCAGGAAGATGCCCGAAATGCGCGACCAGTTGTTCATCAAGCCGGCGACGTCGCCGCTGGAGGCGATCAGATAGGCCGCCAGCGTCGCCACCGGCGCGCACACCACGACCGCGAAAACGCGCATCAGCCAGCGCGGCAGCCAGCGCTGCTGCCAGTGCCCGGCCGCGGTGAAGACGAGCAGCAGTGAGATGCCGACGAACAGCGTGCGCCCGAGCACCTGCGCGAAGGGCGAGATGAAGATCGGATTCAGCGCGGCGGCGACAAGCACGCAGAGCACCGCCACCAGCACGACGCTGCGCCAGGTGATCGATGCCAGCCAGCGCGGCAGCCGCGGGCGGACCGACAGGTTCGTATTCATGAGGGCGAAGATAGCCGCGCCGCGGCGGGCAAGCCAGCGTCCACCGCGAAATGCCCGGATGAACGGCGGTTTGCGGGCCGCGAACGGCGGACCGGGCCGACGGTCAGTGGCTGGCGACGTCGCTCGCGGCCGGCGCCGGCGCGGGAACGATTCGCAGCCCACCCTCGACGAGCAGGCGCTTGAACTGCGGCGAATGGGCGATGATCGTGCCCGCCGCGGCGCGCAGCCGGTCGACCGCCTCGTCCGGCAGCACGAACGAGGTCGGCAGCGAATTCAGGTAGTCGAACTCGGCGGGG
>CALMIL010000243.1 GCA_937864005.1 uncultured Burkholderiales bacterium | reverse complement strand
ATCCAGGACCTGAACCAGACGCTCGCGCAGTCGTTCGGCCTGGACAAGCCCGACGGCGCGCTCGTCTCGAGCGTCGCGCCGGGCAGCGCCGCCGCGGCGGCCGGCCTGAAGCCGGGCGACGTCGTGACCGAGGTGAACGGCGAGCCGATCATCGGCTCCGGGTCGCTGTCGAGCCGCATCGGCATGGCAAACCCGGGCGAGAAGGTCAAACTTACCGTGTGGCGCGACAAGAAGGCGCTCGAGATAGACGCCAAGCTCGGCAATGCGGAGGAGAGCGCAAAGACAGTGGCCAGCGCCGGCGGCGAGGTGCAGCCCGGTCAGCTCGGCCTCGCGCTGCGCCCGCTGACGCCGGACGAGCGCAGGCAGGCCAAGATCGAACAGGGCCTGCTGATCGAAGGCGTTGCCGGCCCGGCGGCGCGCGCCGGCCTCACACAGGGCGACGTGCTGCTCGCGATCAACGGCCAGCCGGTCGGCTCGATCGAGCAGGTGCGCGGCGTGTTGCAGAGCAAGCCCAAGAGCGTCGCGCTGCTCGTCGAGCGCGACGGCCAGCGCATCTTCGTGCCGGTCAAGCTCGGCTGAACGGGCGCGGCGCGAATCGCGCCGATAGCGAGCGGCGAGACGCCCAGGGGCGATCCGCCGCTCGTTTGCGTTGTAATGGGCGCGCGCGGCGTGCTGCCGCGCGTTGAACGTGCCGGCTCGCGGCCACCGCTGCGATCCGGCGCCGCGCACCATGCCCTACCGCCTGCTCGCCGATGCCGTGCTCATGCTGCATCTGGCGTTCGTCGGCTTCGTCGTCGCGGGCGGGCTCGCGGTGCTGCGCTGGCCGCGGCTGGCTTGGCTGCACCTGCCGGCGCTCGCCTGGGGCGCCTGGGTCGTGCTCAGCGGCGAGGTCTGCCCGCTGACGCCGCTCGAGAACTCGCTGCGTCACGCGGCCGGCGGCGGCGTTTATCGGGATTCCTTCATCGAGCACTACCTGATCGCGCTGATCTACCCGCCCGCGGTCCAGGGGCCGATGGGGCGCGGCGTGCAGGTCGGCCTTGGCGTGGCGCTGATCGTGTTCAACGCGCTCGTCTACGCTGTCGCCTGGCGTCGATCACGACGGCGGCGCGCGACCCTATGATCGCTAACCTACCCGCCAGCGGCTTGTGCTTGGAGTCGGAGATGGAAGGATTCGTCAAGGTCTGCCTCGTCACCGGGCCGGACGGCAGGGCATTGTTTCGCGAAGAACACATCGCGCTCGATCAGGGCAAGCCGCCGGCGCGCCTGTCCGCGCTGATGCAGAGTTCGGGCTGCCAGTTGCGAAGGAGCCCGGTCGGTTTTCGAAGCGAGTTCCACTGCACCGAGCATCCGCAGTGGGTCTTCATCCTCGGCGGGCGGATGGAGATCGGGCTGCAGGACGGCAGCAGGCGCAGCTTCGGGCCGGGCGAGCATTTCCATTCCGCCGATCTGTTGCCGCCGGGAGCAAGCTTCGACCCCGCGCTGCACGGCCACTGCAGCGCGCAGCAGGGTGACGAGCAGCTCGTGACGCTGTTCGTGCGCGACTGAACCGCACACGCCGCGAGGCGGCGGCGGTCAGCCGATGCGCCCGAGCAGTAGGTACTCCATCAGCGCCTTTTGCACGTGCATGCTGTTGTGGTTCCGGCCCGGCGCTTCGCGCCTTCACATCGCTTCGCGATGCGAGCCTGCACCGAAATCGCATACCGGCCCTCGCGGGCATGCGATTTTGGCTCCGGCCCGCGCCTGCGGCGCTTGACTTCGCTCGCGCGAAGTCAGCCTGCACCGGAACACGCTGCACGTGGTCCGGAGTCAGCCGATGCGACCGAGCAGTAGATATTCCATCAAGGCCTTCTGCACGTGCATCCTGTTGTGGCTCCGGCCCGGCGCTGCGCGCCTTCACATCGCTGCGCGATGTGAGCCTGCGCCGAAATCGCATGCCGGCCCTCGCGGGCCGTCGGCTCGGCCTTCAGCCGATCCGGCCGAGCAGAAGGTACTCCATGAGCGCCTTCTGCACGTGCATGCGATTTTCTGCCTCGTCCCAGACGACGGATTGGGGGCCGTCGATGACTTCGGCTTCGACTTCCTCGCCGCGGTGCGCCGGCAGGCA
>CALMIL010000242.1 GCA_937864005.1 uncultured Burkholderiales bacterium | reverse complement strand
GCCGCGCGAGGCGCGCTCGGGCGACCCGGACCCCAACCGTAGAATCGTCGCTCGCCCAGCGCGCCCACCGGGCGCCGGCCGTTGATCACCCGATATGATGAAAGCACGCGTCCTCTCCGGCATGCGCCCCACGGGCGCGCTGCACCTCGGCCACTATCACGGCGCATTGAAGAACTGGGTCCGGCTGCAGGCCGAATACGAGTGTTTCTTCTTCGTCGCCGACTGGCATGCGCTGACGACGCACTACGAAGAGCGCGAGGTGATCGGCAACAACGTCTACGAGATGGTGATCGACTGGATCGCCGCCGGGCTCGACCCCGAGCAGTGCACGATCTTCATCCAGAGCCGCCTGCCCGAGCACGCCGAGCTCTTCACGCTGCTCGCGATGGGCACGCCGCTGGGCTGGCTCGAGCGCGTGCCGACCTACAAGGACCAGATGGAAAAGCTGAAGGATCGCGACCTCGCGACCTACGGCTTCCTCGGCTACCCGCTGTTGCAGGCGGCCGATATCCTGATCTACAAGGCAAGCTTCGTCCCGGTCGGCGAGGACCAGTCGTCGCACGTCGAGCTGACGCGCGAGGTCGCGCGCCGCTTCAACCATCTCTACGGCCGCGGCGCGAGGTTCGAGGCGCAGACGGCGGCGGCGATCGCCAAGCTGCCGAAGGACGACGCGCGCTATCTCGAGCGCCAGCGCAAGGCCTTCGGCGAGACCGGAGCCGCCGAGGCGCTCGCCAAGGGCGAGGCGATCCTCGCGAAGGCGGCGGCGATCGCCGGCTGGACCGACGCCGACCGCGAACTGCTGCACGGCCACCTGCGCGGCAGCGGGCGCACCGTGCTCGTCGAGCCGCAGGCGCTGCATACCGAAGTCGCGACGCTGCCGGGGCTCGACGGCCGCAAGATGAGCAAGAGCTACGGCAACGCGATCCTGATGCGCGATACGCCCGAAGAGGTGACGAAGAAGGTGCGCGGCATGATGACCGACCCGGCGCGCGTGCACCGCAGCGACCCGGGCAACCCCGAGAAGTGCCCGGTGTGGGATTTCCACAAGGTCTACAGCGACGAGGCGACACGCGACTGGGTCTGGAAAGGCTGCACGACGGCCGGCATCGGCTGCCTGGAATGCAAGCAGCCGGTGATCGACGCCATCACCGCCGAGCAGCAGCCCTGGCGCGAACGCACCGCGCAGTACCTCGCGAATCCTAAGCAGGTGCACTGGATCGTCGAGATGGGCACCGAGCGCGCGCGCACCGTCGCGCGCCAGACGATGAAGGACGTGCGCGACGCGATCGGCCTGAACTACTGACGCGGTGAGCAGCAACGACGCGGCCCTCGCCCGCCATGCGCGGCTCGTGCAGGCGCTGCTCGCGGGCGATGCGTTCGCGGCGCCGCCGTCCGAGCGCGAACTGATCGAGACGCACATCTCGAGCCTGATCCTCGCCGGCGATATCGTCTACAAGCTGCACAAGCCGCTCAAGCTGGACTTCCTCGACTTCTCGACGCCCGAACTGCGACACGCCGATTGCGTCGAAGAGCTGCGCCTGAACCGGCGCACCGCGCCGCAGATCTACCTGGACGTGCTGCCGCTCGTCGGCAGCGCCGACGCACCGCGCATCGGCACCGCGGACGACGCGGCTCCAGCGCTCGACTGGGTGCTGCGGATGCGCCGCTTCGAGCAGTCCGCGCTGCTCGACGCGATGGCGCGCGATGGCCGGCTGACCGAGGCGCACATCGATGCGCTGGCCGGGCGCATCGCCGCATTTCACGCCGCGCTCGCGCCTGCGCCGCCGCACTACGGCGCACCCGAAGCGGTGCGCCGCTGGGCGCTCGCCAATCTCGATGCGCTGGACGCCGCTGCCACGTCACCGGCACAGACGGCGCGCATCGCTGCGTTGCGGCACTGGACCGATCGCGAATGCGCGCGGCTTGCGCCCTCGATGCGCGAGCGCCAGGCGCAGGGCTTCGTTCGCGAATGCCACGGCGACCTGCATCTGGGCAATATCGCGCTCATCGACGGCGTGCCGACGCCGTTCGACGCCATCACCTTCAATGCGGAACTGCGGCATATCGATGTCGCAAGCGACGTCGCCTTCACCTTCATGGATCTGCTGCGCCATGCGCGCCCCGCCCTCGCGTGGCGCTTCGCAAGTGCCTGGGCCGAACGCAGCGGCGACTACGCGGGCCTTGCGCTGCTGCGCTTCTACGCCGTCTATCGGGCGCTGGTGCGTGCACGCGTCGCCGTGCTGCGCGCCGGGCAACGCGGCGACGCCGCCTTCGCCGCCGCCGGGTGTGACCTGGCGCTGGCCGAGTCGATCGCCGAATCCGCCGCGCACCCGCCGCGGCTCGTGCTCGCCTGCGGCGTATCGGGATCCGGCAAGAGCACCGTCGCCCGGCTCCTCGCCCAGCACGCGCAGGCGGTTCGCGTGCGCTCCGACGTCGAAAGGAAGCGCCTCTTCGCGCTCGCCCCCGAAGCGCGGCCGGCGCCCGAATCGCTGGCCGCGCTGTACGGCCCCGAGGCGACGCAGCGCACCTACGCGCAGCTCGGCGCCCTCGCGCGCGGCCTGCTCGCGGCCGGCATCTCGACCGTCGTCGATGCCGCCGCGCTGCGCAGGAACGAGCGCGATGCGCTGCGCACCCTGGCGGCAAGTGCCGATGCGCGCTTCGTGCTGCTCGAATGCTCGGCGCCCGAGCCGGTGCTGCGCACGCGCATCACGCGCCGGCTGCGCGAGGAGAAGGACGCCTCCGACGCCGACCTTGCGGTGCTCGGGCTGCAACTGCGGGTGCGCGAACCGGTCGCGCCCGACGAGGCCGCGGTCGCCTTCGATACCGATACCAGCCTCGCCGAGCTGGCGCGCCGCTGCGCGGCGCTCGCCGGACAATGGCATACCGCAACGACGAACGCAGACGCATGACACTCGCCACGATCGAACTCTGCCCGCCCGGCGACGCGAAGTCCGCGCTCATCGTGCTGCATGGCCTCGGCGCCGACGGCACCGACTTCATCCCGATGTGCGACGCGCTCGACCTGCAGCGCCACGGCCCGGTGCGCTGCATCATGCCGCGCGCGCCAGAGCGGCCGGTGACGATCAACGGCGGCATGCGCATGCGCGCCTGGTACGACATCCTCGGCGCCGACCTGCAGCAGCGCGAGGACGAGGCCGGATTGCGCGCCTCGCTGCGCGGCGTGCACGCGCTGATCGCGCGCGAGGTGGCGCGCGGCGTGCCGGCGCGGCGCATCGTGCTCGCCGGCTTCTCGCAGGGCTGCGCCGTGGCGCTGCTCGCCGGGCTGCGCTATCCGGAGCGCCTCGCCGGGCTTGCCGGCCTGT
This sequence comes from uncultured Burkholderiales bacterium, assembly GCA_937864005.1. GTDB lineage: Bacteria > Pseudomonadota > Gammaproteobacteria > Burkholderiales > Burkholderiaceae_C > CAIKUF01. Next base: position 5,725 of record CALMIL010000242.1, on the reverse strand, counting down.
CGGGCTACCTGCCGTTGGCGCAATCGACTGCCGCCGAGCGCGCACCCGCCAATCGAGACCTGCCGATCTTCCTCGCCCACGGCCGCAGCGACGGCGTCGTGCCGGTCGCGCGCGGCAGCGCGTCGCGCGATGCGCTCGCCGCGCTCGGCCACGACGTGCAATGGCACGACTACCCGATGGAGCATTCGGTCTGCATCGAGGAAGTGCAGGCGCTCGATGCCTGGCTGCAGCGGGTGTGGGCCTGACCGCGCCGATCCCGGACCCCGAACGGAGCACGACCCGATGACAACCCGAACCCGAAATCGCATCGGCACACGCGCCGCCGGCCTTGGCCTCGCCCTGCTGCTCGTGCTGCTGGCGGCCTGCGCGACGATCGGCGATGCGCTGCGCGTCAATGTCGTCGGTGTCGAGCCGTTGCAGGGCGAAGGGCTCGAGCTGCGCTTTGCCGTCCGGCTGAGGGTGCAGAACCCGAACGAAGGGGCGATCGAATTCGACGGCGTCGCGGTCGACCTCGAACTCGACGGCAAGGCCGTCGCGACCGGAGTCAGCGATCAAAAGGGCAGCGTGCCGCGCTTCGGCGAGGCGATCATCACGGTGCCGGTGACGGTCTCGGCCTTCAACGTCGCGCGCGTGCTCGTCGGCCTGAGCGGTGCGTCCTCGCGCGGCGAGATTCCGTACGCGGTCAGCGGCAAGCTCGCTGGCGGCAGCTTCGGCGCGGTGCGCTTCTCGCGCAGCGGGACGCTTTCGCTGCCGCAGCCGTCGGCCAAGGCCACGCCGTCCGGCGGTTGACGCGACCCCGCAGCGCGGCCTGCGCCGCGCTCACGCCACGCCGCTGAAATACGCCCGCTGCCGGCTGCGCGCGGTATTGCCGAAATAGCTGCGCCACCAGGTATTGCTCACGTCGAGAAATTTGAACTTGGTGCTCGCCGGGTCGTCCTGCGCCGCCGCCCACTCGCGAAATGCATAGTGGCTCCACAGCCGCATGTACTCGCCCAGATAGATATCGGCGACGCGCCGGTTGCCGCGGATGACGAGCATGTTCTCGTCGTTCCCGGTGGTCGACGCTTCGCTGAAATTGGCCGAGCCGCTGATGACGACCGGGTCGCGCCCGAGCGGGTCGATGATCGCGATCTTGGTGTGGATGAAGCGCACGTTCGTATTCAGCCCGGTCAGCGCCTCGCGCACCCAGCGGTCGAACTTGTTGGTCGCAAGCAGGTTGCCGACCGCGAAGCGGTTCTCGACCTGCTTGCGCAGCGCGAGCATCTCGGCTTCGGCGGCGGCGCGCTTCGCGGCCGGTACGCCCGAGGCGAGCAGCTTGTCGAGCAGCGCGTAGCGCAGCGGCGCCGTGCCGTCCCGGTACGCATCGCGAAAGCGCGTGCCCATGCCGAATGCGAAGGTCATGAACAAGGCGTCGCTGGCCGACTTCGCGCGGTCGACATGCCAGTCGAGCGCGGCCAGCGTCTGCTGCGGGCTGAAGATCGCGCCTATCCCCTTCGGCGGCTGCGCGATGGGAATCACATTCGACGCCGAGAGCGCGGCGCGCAAGGCGGCGCGCGCCGGCTGGCCGGCCATCAGCGTCCAGCATCGCAGGTAGGCGGCGGCGACCGGCGGCTGCTCGACCACGTGCACGACGTTGGACTGGCCGTAGACGCCGCCGAGCGAGAAATTGGTCGACCCCGTCAGCACCGCGATCGGCTCGCCGTGCTGCAGCAGCACGATGAATTTGTGATGCGAGATCGGCGGATATTTCACCGCCGGATCAGTCAGCCGCTCGATGCACAGCGACTCGATTCCGGCCGCCTTCGCGGTCGCCCGGTTCGCATCGCGCGGGAAGACGACGCCTTGCGCATCCGGCTTGTTCGGATTGGCGTCGTAGAGGATCTGCACGTCCGCGCCGCGACCGCGCGCGCGCCAGCGCATCGGCCACGCTGGCGAGCCGGAATTCGTAGGCCGCGACGCGCAGCTCGAATTCGGGGCCGCTTGCCAGCCCGATGAAATCCTCGATCGCCTCGGCCGCGCCGCGCGACAGCCACGCCCAGCGGCCGTCGCCGGGATTGCCTTCGTCCGGCCGTACATTGTCGAAGCGCCGCGCATATTCCTGCGACGCGGCGGCGCCGCGGTTGAAATACACATCGTTGTCGCCGCCCTCCTCGGCTTCGGTCGTCACCCGCACCTCGACCTCGCGAAACGGCTGCAGATCGCGCGGCGTGCCCTTCAGCGCGAGCACGCGGTATTTGTAGCGCCGGCCCGGCTTGGCCGAATAGTCCGACCAGGCGAAACCCTGCACCGGATGCTCGCGCGTCGAATAGGTCGATCCGGCGACGAAGCCCGGATCGGTCTCCTCGAAAGTCTTCAGCCCGCGCATCCACTTCGCCTCCTCGCCGGCGTAGTCGGTGCGGTGGATCGCGAAGCCCATGTGGCCGTCGCAATCCACGCGCGGCATGCTGATGCCGAGCATCACGACGTGCGAGCCGGCGATGGCGCGCACGGTCAAACCGTTCATCGTTCGGCTGGCTCGCATGGATGATTCTCGGCTGGCGGTGGCGGTACGTGAATTCTGGCGCCCGGCTCGGCGGCGGCCAATCCCGAGAATCGATTCGAAGGTCCGGATCGGCAGGTCTACCCCGCCCCCGGCCGCCACGCCATGTCGATGCGGCCGTCGACGATGCCGATGCGGCGGTCGGCGACGGAGGCGAAGCTGCTGTCGTGGGTGACGGCGACGACGGTCTTGCCGGTCTCGCGCGTCAGGTCGTGCAGGATATCGCGCACATTCGTGCTGGCGGCCGAATCGAGGTTGCCGGTCGGCTCGTCGGCCAGGATGACGAGCGGATCGTTGGCGAGCGCGCGGGCGATCGCGACGCGCTGGCGCTGGCCGCCGGAGAGCTGGCTCGGGCGCTTGTGCCGCTGGTCGGCCATGCCGAGGCGATCGAGGAGGTGCTCGCCGCGCGCCCTGGCCTGCGCGTCGTTCAGCCGCCCGAGCTTGCTCATCGGCAGCAGCACGTTGTCGAGCGCGCTGAATTCGGCGAGCAGGAAGTGGAACTGGAAGACGAAGCCGAGCCTGGCCAGGCGCAGCGCGGTGAGTGCGTCGTCGTCGAAGGCGCTCGTGTCCGCGCCGTCGATCGCGATGCGGCCGCTACTGGGCACATCGAGCAGCCCGAGCAGGTACAGCAGCGACGACTTGCCCGAGCCCGACGGCCCCATGATGACGACGAACTCACCGCGCTCGATCTGCAGGTTCACGTCGCGCACGAGCGTGACCGGCACCTCGCCCGACAGCGTGCGCGTCACGTTCTCGGCGTGTATGACTTCGCCCACGTCTCTATGCCGCTCCTCGCAGGATATCCACCGGATGCACCTGCCCGGCGCGGCGCGCCGGCAGGTAGGATGCGACGACGCACGACAGCAGCGCGAATGCGGCGGCCAGCGCGTACTGGTCGGCGCCCCACCAGATCGGCAGGTGCACGATCTCGGCGACGCCCGGCGGGCGGACCTCGATTTGCGCCAGCACGGCCATCAGGCCGATGCCGGCGAGCACGCCGAAGCTGCTGCCGAGGCTGCCGACGATCAGGCCTTCGATCAGGAAGACGCGGCGCACGTCGCGCGCGCGAAAGCCCATCGACTTCAGGATCGCGATATCGCGCGTCTTCTCCATCACGATCGTCGAGATCGTGTTGTAGATGCCGAACGCGGCAACGACGAGGATCGCGCCGACGACGCTGTACATGATGAGGTTGCGCACCAGCAGCAGGCTCATCACGTCCTCGGACGCCTCGATCCACGAGACCGACTTGTAGCCGACCGCGGCCTCGATCGTCTGCGCGACGTCGCGCGCCGCGTACGGGTCGGCGAGCTGGATGATGATGCGGTTGATGCGGTTCTCGCGCCCGAGCAGCGACTGCGCGCGCTTGAGCAGCACGAAGGCCTGGTCCTCGTCGTAGGCGGCGTTGCCGGTGCGAAAGATGCCGACGACGCGCAGCGCGCGGCTCTGGCCGTCGTCGCCGACGACCGACAGCGTGCTGCCCATGTGCAGGCTGAACTTGTCGATCAGCCCCTGGCCGACGATGACGCCGTTCGGATTCGCGGCGAGCGCGGCGAGCGTGCCGTGCGTCATCTTCTCCTCGATCGTCGAGACGTGCCTCATCTTCTCGGGCACGATGCCCGACAGCGCGACGCCCTGCTGGCGGCCGGCGAAGCTGAGCACCGCCGAGCCGGCGAGCACCGGCGCGGCGCGCACGCCGGGCAGCGCCTCGATCGCCGCCAGCCGCTGCGGCCAGCCGCGGATGCCGCGCGTCTCGCGCTGCGGGCGCACGTTGCGCACCTCGACCGCCGCCTCCGGCCAGCGCAGCGCGGCCGGCTGCTCGCGCGCCTGGCGGTATACGTCGTAGACCGTGATGTGCGGGCTGTTGTCGACGAGACGCTTGATGAAGTCCCGCTCCGAGCCGCGCATCAACGCCGAGACGGCGAGGAAGAATGCGACGCCGAGGACGACGCCGGTGAGCGAGACGAGCGTCTGGCGCTTGCGGCTCGTCAGGTGCGCGACCGCGATGTCGAGCGTGACCGGCACCGCCGCCGTCCCGTCAGCGCGCCGCGGCGGAGGCCGGCGCCGATGCGGCGGCGGCCGGCGCCACCCTGGCGCGCCGGCCTTCGCGCGCCGCCTCGACGTCGGAGACGACGACCTGCTCGCCCTCGGCGAGGCCGAAGGTGATCTCGGTGCGCTCGGCTCCGACGACGCCGCGCTCGACGCTGCGCGCGTGCAGCACGCCGCCCTCGACGACCCAGACGGTGTCGCCGTGCAGCGCGCGGTTCGGGACGAGCAGCACGCCTTCGCGGCGCGCGATGACGATATTGGCGTCCATCGTCATGCCGGTGCGCACGCCGGCGGCGACGACCGCCGCCGGATCGGCGAAGGCGATACGCACCCGGTAGCTGCGCGCGACCGGGTCGCCCTTGGGCGTGATCTCGGCGACCGTGCCGTCGAAGACGCGGTCGGGCAGCGCATCGCCGCGCAGCACGACCTTCTGGCCGACGGCGACGCGCACGATATCCTCCTCGTCGACCTCGGCCGCGACGCGCAGCGGCGCGCAGCAGGCGAGCGTGAAGACCGCCTGGCCGGCGGGGATGAACTGGCCGATCTCGCCGTCGCGGCGCAGCACGCTGCCATCGGCCGGCGCAACGAGCAGGTTGTAGTCGAGCTGCGCCTGCGCGCGCTTGAGCGCCGCCTGCGCGGCGGCCAGCTCGGTGCGGGTGCGGTCGAGCTCGGCGCCCGACATGAAATTCTGCGCCACCAGATCGCGCGTGCGATCGAACTGGGTCTGCGCCAGGCGTTCGCGCGCCTGCATCTCCTCGACGGTGTGCGCGAGGTCGGGCGAGTCCATGCGCGCCAGCACCTGGCCCTTCTTCACCGCCGCGCCTTCGTCGACGAGCAGCGCGGCGAGCCGCCCGCCGCTGCGCGGCGCGACCGGCAGCATCACGCTCGGCTCGACGATGCCGGTCGCGTACGCCGCCTCGATCGCCGGGCCGCGCGTGACCGGCGAGACGCCCACCTCGAGCGGCCATTCGCGCCAGGCGACGGCAGCGGCGGCCGCGGCCAGCACGACGCCTGCGGCGGCGAACCAGCCGCCGAGTTTCACGCCCGGATTTCCGTTCCAGCAAGCATGCCGAACTATGGCACGCCGGCCGGGCGCGAAGCGCGGGCGCGCTATGCTCGCCTTGACGCAAGACATTC
>CALMIL010000241.1 GCA_937864005.1 uncultured Burkholderiales bacterium | reverse complement strand
TGCCCGCGCCCGAGGCGGCAAAGGGCCGTGCGGAGCGCCCGCGGCACTTCGATGAGGCGCTCGACTTCGTCGACGCCCCTGCGGTACTCGGTCTCGTGGCCCGCCGCGAAACTCGCTGCGTTCGCTGCGCTCACTGCGCTCGGACAGTCGCGGCGAGACAGATGACGATGCGCGCGAGTACGCGCGCGGCCACGAACCCTGCGTTCCTCGGCGCCTCATAGGCGCGCCGCGGGCGCTCCGCGCGGCCCTTTGCTGAACCGACAGCGGCGTGCCTGGCATGCCAACGCCCCGCCATCTCGCGGCAGACGCAGTCCCGCTCGAGTGCGCGATCTGCATCCCGTTCAACGCGTCATGGCCGGAGCGTTGCGGCCTGTCCCGCGCCGGCTTCGCGGACGCAGATATCACGCGCGCTCGGCGCACAAGCTTGCGAACTCCTTCAAGCGCCGAGGGCGGATCCAGTTCCTCGGCGGCTTCTCGCACACGTGGCTCGAACGCGCGTGCGCTCACACCGCGCCGACGAACGCCCGCAGTTCGCTCGCCATGCGCGCCAGCGATGGACCGTGGATGTACATCATGTGGCCGGCCTCGAAGTAGCTCACGCTGATCTTGCGGAACTGCTCGCCGCGCAGGCCGAGGTGCGTGAGCGTGTAGTCGCCCGCGGCGTGCGGCGTCGCGAGGTCGTAGTAGCCGCTGGCGACGTAGACGCGCATGTGCTGGTTCGAGTGCATCGCGCGGCGCAGCGTCGCGCCGATATTGACGTACTTGTTCTCGAAGCCCTTCCACGTCCACTTGTCCCAGATTGGCGCGTGCACGACGTAGGGTGCGTCGTCTTCGTATTTCAATGTTTCCTTCAGCACGCGGTTGATGCCGCTCGCGTAGGCGCCGAGCAGGTTGCTCATCGCGGCGTCGTCCTCGGGCTTCTCGCCGGCGTCGTCGCGGTCGGTGCCGAGAAAGCGCGAGTCTAGGCGCCCGACGGTCTGGCCGCGATGGCGCAGCAATTCCTTGAAGTAGCGGAACTCGCCCAGCCGCAGGTCGCTGCGCAGCACATATTCGGCCGTCAAGCCCGAGAAGCGCGCGACTTGGCCGGCGATGTGCTCGCGCGTCTGGTCGTCCAGCCGCGAGCCCTGCAGCAGCGAAGCTGCGTAGTCGCCGAGCGCGAAAGCCTCGGCCTGGGCGATCACGTCGCGCAGCGGCTTTCTCTGCAGCTCGGGTACGAGCGCCTTGTGATACCAGGCGGTCGCCGCATAGGTCGGCAGGAAGAGCGCGTAGGGCAGTTCGTTGCCGTGGTCGAAGCACAGCGTCTGCAGGTCGATCGCGAGCGAGACGAGCATCACGCCGTTCAGGAACACGTCGTGCTTTTCCTGCAGGTGCAGCGAAAGCCCCGCCGCGCGCGTCGTGCCGTAGCTCTCGCCGATCAGGTACTTCGGGCTGTCCCAGCGGCCCCAGCGCGTCAGGTAAAGGCGGATGAAATCGCCGACCGCGTCGAGGTCGCGCTGGTAGTCGTGGAACTCGGCAACCTTCTCGCCCTCGGCCATGCGCGAGTGGCCGGTGCCGATCGGATCGATGAAGACGAGGTCGCTCGCGGTGAGCAGCGTATGCTCGTTGTCTGTCAGCGCATACGGCGGCGGCGGTGCGTTGCCCATCTCGTCGGTCGCGACGCGCTGCGGGCCGAGCAGCCCCAGGTGCAGCCAGACGCTGCTGGATCCGGGCCCGCCGTTGAAGGCGAAGGTCAGCGGGCGCGGCTTGTCGCCCTTGCCGTTCTTCAGCGTATAGGCAACGAAGAAGAGCGCCGCGCGCGGCTTGTCGGCGCTGCGTTCGCCGTCCTTGCCGGCTTCGTCCTCGCGCAGCACGAGCGTGCCGCAAGTGGCGGTGTATTCGAGCGTGTGCTTGCCGATTTTCAGCTTGTGCTCGGTCGTGACGAGGCGCTCCTTCAGCGGCGGCGCGGCGGGCGCGGCGATCGGGGCGGTCGCGGAAGAGGGCGCTGCGGCATCCTTGGCATCGGGCATGGAAAGCTCTGTGCGGGTTTCGGTGAGCGCAATGTAACGTCTTGGCGTGAACGCTTCCCAGCACATCTTCCCGAATTTGTTCGGCATCGATTTCACGAGCCGGCCCAGGCGCGCGAAGCCGATCCGCATCGCCCGCGGCCGGTTGCGCGGCGACACCATCGAGCTTTGCGAACTGGATGCGCAGGCGACGTTCGACGCCTTCGCGCGCTGGCTTCGCACGCCGGGCCCCTGGCTGGCGGTGATCGACATGCCGTTCGGCCTGCCGCGCGAGCTCGTCGTCGCGCTCGGCTGGCCGCTCGCGTGGCCGGCGCTGATGCGCCACTTCGCGTCGCTGTCGCGCGCCGAGGTCCGCTCGACGTTCGCCGCATTCTGCGATGCGCGCCCGGCGGGCGCGAAATTCGCGCACCGGGCGACGGATGGGCCGGCCGGATCGTCGCCGTCGATGAAATGGGTCAACCCGCCGGTTGCGTACATGCTGCATGCGGGCGCTCCGCTGCTGATCGACGCCGGCGTGCATCTGCCGCGCCTGCACGCGGGCGACGAACAGCGCGTGGCGCTCGAAGGCTATCCGGGACTGCTCGCGCGCGAGCTGATCGGCCGGCGCTCGTACAAGAATGACGCGCGCGGCCAGCAGACGCCCGGGCGGCGCGACGCGCGCGGGCAAATCGTTGCCGCGCTCGAAGCAGGCCGCACCCGGCTCGGGCTGTGCCTGGCGCTGACGGCCGTGCAACGCGAGGCTTTGATCGATGATGCGCGGGCCGATGCGCTCGACGCCGTGCTGTGCCTGATGCAGGCCGGCTGGGCAAGCACGCGGCCGGGCTTCGGCCTGCCCGAAGTGGTCGATCCGCTCGAAGGCTGGATCGTCAGTGCCTGACGCGCAGCGCGTCGGGCAAGATGCGCGCATGCGCCGCGCCCTGCTCGTCATCGCACTGCTTTGCGCCGCGCTGCCGGCGCCCGCCGTCTTCGCATCGAGCGCGACGGCCGGGCAGGCGGATTCGATCGCGGGTGTCGTGCGCTACGTGATCGACGGCGATACGCTGCTGCTGCAGGCCGATGGCGGCGGCAAGCCGATCAAGCTGCGCCTGCTCGGACTGGACGCGCCGGAGATCTGCCAGGCCGGCGGGCGCGAGGCGCGCGATGCGCTTGCCGGGCGCGTCGTCGGCCGCCGCGTGCTGGCAACGGGCGCGGTGCGCGACGACTACCAGCGCCGGCTCGTCAGGCTCACGCTCGACGGCGAGGATATCGGCGCCTGGATGGTGCTGCAGGGCCATGCATGGAGCGCGCGCTACCGGGGCCGATCGGGGCCCTACGCGCAAGAGGAAGCCGCCGCGCGCGCCGCGCGGCGCGGACTCTTCGCCGACCCCGACCCGCAGCCGCCGCACAGCTTTCGTCGCAGTCACGGCAGTTGCTATCCGGCGCCCGCGCCCTGACGGCGCGCGCCGCGCGCGACGCGGCCGGGACGGGCCGGCTAGCCGTGCGCGATCGGCTTCTCGGTGAAGAGAAAGTCCTTCAGCTCGCCGGAGAATTTCGGATCACGGCGGCGGAAGGTTCCTCGATCGGTTCGTGATAGCCGACGCTGGACATGCGGCCCTCCGATTGAAGCAGCGAACGAGTTGCGAAGTGTGCCGGCGCCGCCGGCGCGCGCGAATCGCGCCGGCGAATCGACACCCGCCAGGCGGCGCTATGCCGGTGCGATGCCGAGCGCGTCGGCCACACCCTTGCCGTAGGCCGGGTCGGCGGCGGTGCAGTTGCGGATGTGGCGCTGCTGGATCTCGAGCGGCGCGTCGGCGATCGAACGCGCGGTATTCTCGAATAGTGCCTTGCGCGCCTGCGCGTCCATCAGGCGAAACAGCGCGCCGGGCTGCGAGTAGTAGTCGCCGTCCTCGCGATGGTTCCAGTGATCGGCGGCGCCGGCCAGCGACAGCGGCGGCTCGCGAAAGTCCGGCTGCTCCTGCCACTGGCCATAGCTGTTGGGCTCGTAGCCGAGCGTGCCGCCGTGGTTGCCGTCGACGCGCATCGCGCCGTCGCGGTGGTAGCTGTGCACCGGGCAGCGCGCCGCGTTGACCGGAATCAGATGATGGTTCACGCCGAGCCGGTAGCGCTGCGCGTCGCCGTACGAGAAGAGCCGGCCCTGCAGCATCTTGTCCGGCGAAAACCCGATGCCCGGCACGACGTTGGCCGGGTTGAAGGCCGACTGCTCGACCTCGGCGAAGAAATTCTCCGGGTTGCGGTTCAGTTCCATCACGCCGACCTCGATCAGCGGGTAGTCCTTGTGCGGCCAGATCTTGGTCAGGTCGAAGGGGTGGTACGGCACCTTCGCCGCATCCGCCTCGGGCATCACCTGCACGTACAGCGTCCACTTCGGGAAGTCGCCGCGCTCGATGGCGTCGTACAGGTCTCGCTGATGGCTTTCGCGGTCCTTGCCGATCAGCGCCTCGGCCTCGGCATCGGTCAGGTTCTTGATGCCCTGCTGGCACTTGAAGTGGAACTTGACCCAGTGCCGCTCGTTCTTCGCATTGATGAAGCTGAAGGTGTGGCTGCCGAAGCCGTGCATCGTGCGGTAGCTCGCCGGGATGCCGCGCTCGCTCATCACGATCGTGACCTGATGCAGTGCCTCGGGCAGCGAGGACCAGAAATCCCAGTTGTTCTTCGCGCTGCGCAGGTTGGTGCGCGGATCGCGCTTGACGGCGTGGTTCAGGTCCGGGAACTTGAGCGGGTCGCGCATGAAGAAGACCGGCGTGTTGTTGCCGACCAGGTCCCAGTTGCCCTCTTCGGTATAGAACTTGAGCGCGAAGCCGCGGATGTCGCGTTCGGCATCGGCCGCGCCGCGCTCGCCGGCAACCGTCGTGAAGCGGGCGAACATCTCGGTCTTCTTGCCGACCTGCGCGAAGATCCTGGCACGGGTGTATTTCGTGATGTCCTTCGTGACGGTGAACGTGCCGTAGGCGCCCGAACCCTTGGCGTGCATGCGCCGCTCGGGGATCACCTCGCGGTCGAAGTGGGCGAGCTTCTCGAGGAACCAGACGTCCTGCAGCAGTTGCGGACCGCGCGGGCCGGCGGTCATCACATTCTGGTTGTCGGCCACCGGGCAGCCGGCGTTCGTCGTCAGTCGTGTCTTGTCGCTCATGGAGTCCTCCTGCGATGAAAGGGGTCTTGCGTAGTGGGTCCGTAGCTTCTCACATGTGCAGGCCGCGGTGATTGAGGCTGCTCATCGCACTCATGGCGACCGGTGCATCGCCGCGTCCGGCCGGCACAGCGCGGGCCGCTGCGCGCGTCGGCGACCGACGGCCCGCGGTGCTTGGAGATCGCGTGCGGTCGCCTGGGCACGCCGGCCGCTACCGAGCCGGCGCCGCCCGCTGCAGCGCGGCGCGCGCGAGCTGGCGCGTCGAGTCGAGTGTCGGCAGCGGCGCGTTGGCGTCGTTCATCAGCAGCGGGATCTCGGTGCAGCCGAGGATCACGGCGTCGCAGCCGCCATCGTGCATGCGCGCGAAGACGCGCTGGAAGACGGCGGCGCTTTCGGCACGCAGCACGCCGCGCACGAGTTCGTCCATGATGATGCGGTCGATCGCCTCGATCTCGGCCGCTTCGGGGCACACGCATTCGATGCCGGCCGCGACGAGCGCGTCGGGGTAGACGCTGCTCGCGACGAGCCAGCGCGTGCCGGTCAGTCCGAGGCGCACGAAGCCGCGCCGCTTCGCCTCGGCGGCGACGACCTCGGCGATGTGCAGCCAGGGCCGCGGCGACCGCGGCAGGACGAGGGGCAAGGCCTCGTGGATCGTATTGTCGGGGCAGATCAGGAAGTCGGCGCCGGCGGCGGCGAGCTTGCGCGCCGACGCCAGCATCAACTCGGCGACGCCCTGCAGGTCGCCGGCGTCGAGGCGCGCCACGTAGTCCGCGAGCGGCAGCGAATGCAGCGAGACCTCGGGGTGGGCGTGCGGCCCGAACCGCGCCGCGCCCTCGGCGCAGATCGTCCGGTAGCACAGCGCCGCACCCTCGGCCGAGCAGGCGACGATGCCGATGTGTTGCGCCATGAACGAATGTCAGGCGCGGCGCGTTCGCGGCTTCAGGCCGCGGGCCTGAACTTGCCGGGATCGGCGGTGGCCGCGGCTTGATCCCGCAGCGCCAAGGCGACGAGGCGGCCGTTCTGTGCAGCGCGCTCCGGCTTCGGGTCCTCCCTCGTCACGACCGCTTCGAGCGCGGCAACGTAGGCCGCCGGCAGGCCGTGCTCCTTCGCGCCGGCGACGACGAACGCCTTGTACCAGGGGTAGGGCCTGGCGAGCGGGTCGATATTCGTCGCCCGGTAAGTCCACGCCGAAAGTGCGCCGCGCGCGGTATTCACCACGACATCGCAGCCCTTGTAGCCCATGCCGATGCCTTCGGCGACGTCGAGCGCCGCCTTGTCGGCGAGCGCGATCTCGAAAACGATGCCGTGAACGCAGGCCTGCGGCGCGCTGCTGCGCACGATGTCGCACTTGGCCGATCCGTCCTTGCTGACCTTGTGCCAGCGCAGTTCGTGCTCCGGCAAAGTCGCGGTGCCGACGACGCGCGCCGATGGCGTTCGCTCCAGCAGGCGGCGCGTCAGCATGTTCGAGCCGTACGCGAAGTAGCGGAAGGTTTCGGCATTGCTCATGGGTTGCTTGCAGCCGGGATCGCCGGGCGCTGCCGTCGGGTGCTGCGGGATGCGATCGACAGACCTATTGTGGCGGCAGCGGCGGGCAGGCGTGACAACGCAGACAGGACAGGGCCGAGAAAAACTGATCCAGGTCAGCGACGGCGCCGAAGGTCCTCAGACAGGCGTTCGCGTCGGCCGATCCGCGGACATTCTTCAGACGGTGTGCGGCGGGTCGCGAAACGTCGAGGTCCACGTGTCCGCGCCATCGAGCATGCGCATCCTGGCGTTTGCAATCAGCGCCGGATCGAAGTTGCGCATGTTCACGCCGAGCCGTGCGCCCGGCTTCATCTCCAGCGGCTCCCAGTGCGAGACGCAGCCGCAGGTCCTGCAGCGCACGGTACGCAGGGTGCGGTCGCCCTGGACGTAGCTGTCGGTCGCCTCGGGATGGCCGCTCACGCGCACCTCTCCGGCCGGGTAGTAGGCCCAGAGCGTGCCCAGCCGCCGGCAGATCGAGCAGTTGCAGTTCGTGATCTCGACCGGCGGCGCCGGGATCGTGATGGCGAGCGCGCCGCAGTGGCAGTGCGCGTGCAGCGGGCGGGTGCTCATGACCTGCCCTTGCGCGCCTTGTCGAACTTGCGCCAGTATTGGAACTCGGCCTCGTGAATCTCGATATCGAGTTCCGAGACGCGCATCTGCAGACGCTCCTGCACATCGGCCACCGCCTGGTTGTAGATCGCCGGCCCGATCTCTTCGAGAAAGAAGCCGAGCAGGCCGCCTGCGGCGATATTGCCGATCCTGTGCTCCATATTCTCGAGAAAGTAGCGCTCGATGGGCGCCACCGCCTGGTTGCGAATTTCGCGCGACAGTCCGATCGCCATGAGATGCCGGGCCGGTAGCGGTTGGCTGCGCAGTCTACACAGGGACCGCGCGCTGCGTGGCGCGCTGCGCCGGGTGTAAAAGGCGACCTGCTGCGGTGCGCACGGGGTGCGCCGCTGCTGCAGATCCGTCCGCCGATGCGCCGCCTGTCTCCCGCCGAACCGCTGGTCATGCTGGCCACGATCGGACTGTGGCTGCTGCTCGCGATGCTCACCGGGGCGCTGGTGGGCAGCGTCTGCGCGGTCTTTCTGCACGCCTTGTTCGTGACCGAAGGCAGGCTCTACGACGCGCCGTGGTGGGGGCTCGCGATTTTGCTGCCCGCTTCCGGACTCGCCAACGGCCTGCTGCTGCACCACGCCTACCGGATCGACAAGAGCGGTCTCGCCGACAGTCCGATCGTCGCGGTCAACGAGCAGCAGGGACGGATGCCCCTGTCCACGCTGTGGATCAAGCCGCTGGCTGCGCTCGTCACGCTCGGCTGCGGCGCCTCGGCCGGCAAGGAGGGGCCGTGCTCGCATATCGGCGCAGGCGTTGCCGCCGGCGTCGGGCGGGCGCTGCGGCTGAATGCCGAACTGCGCGAGCGGCTCGTCGCCTGCGGCGTCAGCGCCGGTTTTGCGAGCGTCTTCGGCACGCCGATCGCCGGCGCGATCTACGGCATCGAGATGCTGGCGATCGGCCGCATCCGCCACGATTTCCTGTTTCCGGGCATCGTCGCCGGCGTCACCGCCTTCGTCGTCAGCCGCGCCTGGGGCGTGCCCTATCCCGACTACTCGATCGCCTTCGAGCCGCGTTTCACCATGGTTCTTTTTCTCGAGACCGTGGCCGTCGGCGTGCTGTGCGGCGTCATCGCATCGTGGTTCGTCGAACTGCTGCACGGCGCGAGAGCCGCTTTCGGCTGGCTCGGCCGGCGCCTTGCGCTGTGGCCACCGCTGCTGCCGCTGCTCGGTGGCGTGCTTCTCGCGCTCGTGCTGTCGGTCGCGCCGCGCGACTATATGGGTCTGAGCCTGCCGATCATGGAACGCGCGCTGCAGGGCGAAGCGATGCCATGGTTCGGCTTTCTGTGGAAGGCGCTGCTTGTCGCCATCACGCTCGGGTCGGGCTTCTACGGCGGCATCGTCACGCCGCAGTTCGTCATCGGCGCGGTCGCGGGTGGTGCCTTCGGCCCGCTGCTCGGCCTCGAGCCGGCGCAGGGCGCGGCAGTCGGCCTGGTGGCGGTCGTTGCCGCGGCCTCGAATACGCCGCTGGCCGCGGTGCTGATGGGTGTCGAGCTCTTCGGCGGCGGCTCGCTGCTCTACGTTGCCGGCGCCGGCGTCGCCGCCTACCTGATGATTGGCCACCGCAGCGTCTATCCGTCGCAGCGGCTCGCCTACGCCAAGTCGGGCTGGATCAGCGCCACGGTGGATCTGCCGGTCGGCCAGGAAAAGTTGCAGCTCTCGTTCGGCCTGCGGCGCTGGTGGCGCGAGGTCGTGCTGACGCTGTGGCGGCGCCTGCAACGCAGGCATAGACGCTGAGCGCAAGTCGGCCAGCGGATGGGCTTGCTGCCTTGCGCCCCTTTTCCCGCGGGTGTATTCAGTACGGGCCGCGAACGTGCTACACCGCATTTTGCAGAACAAGCACGCCATCGCCATGACCCAACGACCGAGTTCCTCCGAGATCGGCGCGCGCCGCGCCGCCTTTCGCAAGCTGCACGAAGCGGGCTGCTTCCTGATTCCCAACCCCTGGGACGCCGGCTCGGCGCGCTATCTGGCAAGCCTCGGCTTCAAGGCGCTGGCGAGCACCAGCTCCGGCTGGGCCTGGTCGCTCGGCCAGCCCGACGGCGGACCGACGCTGGATGCGGTGCTGGCGCACCTGCGCGAACTGGTGGCGGCGACCGAACTGCCGGTGAATGCCGATTTCGAGAAGGGCTTCGCGGTCGAGCCCGAGGGCGTCGCCCGCAATGTGGCCCTGGCGGTCGAGACCGGCATCGCCGGGCTGTCGATCGAGGATTCGACGGGTGAGCCGGCCAGGCCGCTGTTCGATCTGCCGCTCGCCGCCGAGCGCATGCGCGCTGCGCGCGCCGCGATCGACGCCAGCGGCGCAGATGTGATGCTGATCGGCCGTGCCGAAAATTTCATCGCCGGCCGGCCCGACCTGAACGATGCCATCGGCCGCCTGCAGGCCTATGCCGAAGCCGGCGCCGACTGCCTGTACGCGCCGGGCCTGGCGACGCGCGAGCAGATCGGCGCCGTCGTCGCCGCGCTCGCGCCCCGGCCGGTCAATGTGCTGATGGGCCGGCCGAGCGCGTTGACGCTCGCCGATCTCGAGCAGCTGGGCGTGCGCCGCGTCAGCGTCGGCGGCGCCCTGGCGCGCGCCGCCTGGGGCGGCCTGCAGCGCGCCGCGCGCCTGCTGGCCGAGCAGGGGCGCTTCGACGGTCTTGCCGACGCCGCCGACCACCACGCGCTGAATCGGCTGTTCGGCGCTTGAGCGGCCGCGCGGCTCGTCCCCGCCAGCCCCGGCTATTCCCCGGGCTGGAAGACGAGCAGCAAGGTGGACGGCACGCGGCCGTCGACGTCGCGCGGCAGCACGGCGGTCTTGTCGATTGCGCGCAGCACGGCGTCGTCCCAGCTCGGGATGCCGCTGCTCTTGACGAGCCGGCGGCCGACGATCGTGCCGTCCGGCGCGGCGCGCACCTCGACCTCGGCGGTCGG
>CALMIL010000240.1 GCA_937864005.1 uncultured Burkholderiales bacterium | reverse complement strand
GGCGTGCGGTCGCTGCCGGGCGACGCGGCGTCGATCTGCGCCAGCCGCCCCTTCCACTGGCCGGCCAGCGTCAGCAGCGCGTCCTGCGCCTTGCGGTACACCACCTCGGGCTTGGGCTTGCCACCGGTCAGCCGCTCGCCGGCGCGCAGGCCGTCCATCACGTGTTCCCACAGCTTGAAGTACTTCGGATCGGGCCGGCCCGTGTTGTCGGCCGCCGGCAGGCGCGGGATCTTCGTGATGCCGCTCTCTATCGCATCCACCAGCGCGAAGTCGCTGACGATCCACGGCATCGGCGAGCCTTCCGGGTAGCCGCTGCCGCCGATGTAGAACGGCGTGGCCGACAGGTCCACGCAGAAGGCCACGCCGCAAGCGGCGTTGATCTTGTCCAGCCCGCTGACCCACACCGTGGCCTCCTCGCGGTCGGCCTTCTCGGCGGCGCTCATCGCCTCGCCTTCGGGCACCGGCGCCGGGCGATAGGCGTGGTGGCCTTCGTCGTTGAGCACCAGGATCGGCTCGTCGTCCCACAGCTCGCCCAAGCGGCTGCGCGCGAACGAGTCCGGCGTCTCCGGGCCGAGCCGGCCCACCGCCACGCCGCCGACGCGGATGTCCTCGGCCTCGGGGTTGAACAGGTGCCAGTTGGCGACGCGCACCCGGCCCTTGGCCAGTTCGGGCCGCAGCGACGTGGGCACCAGATCGAAGGCCTCGAAGTAGTTGCCCGGGTCCGCCGGGTTCAGCACGCTCAAGCGCTCGCGGATCGTCAGGTTCGGGCACACCACCAGCGCGCGGCGCGGAAAGCGTGCGTCGCCCGGCTTGGTGCCGCGGTTGCAGAAGGTCCAGGCCAGCAGCAGCGCCATCACCACCGTCTTGCCGCTGCCGGTGGCCATCTTGCTGGCGTAGCGCACCAGCGGCGCCTGCCCCGGCGCATGCGGCCGGTCGATCAGCTTCGGGTGCTGCGCGACCTGCGTCACCCATTCGGCCGGGCGCGGGTTGCGGCCGTCCATCAATGCGTCGTGGTCGGCCAGCGACAACTGCGGCTTGAACTGCGGCACGCGTCCCAAAGCCAGCATCTCGCGCAGGTAGATCACGGTCTCGGCAGCCTCGATCTGGCAGAAGAAGAGGCGCCGCGAGCGGTCCTCACGCCACCAGTGGCGCAGCAGCGTCTTCGTCGTTTCGCTCGCGCCGCGCCAGCCGCTGTCGCGCCAGCGCTTCACGTCCTCGCGCAGCGCATTCACCAGCGGCAGGTCGTCGCTTTCCTCCTGCGTCATGCCGGCGAGAGACTGCTGCGCGCTGCCGGTGCGCTCGTGGCGAAACCAGTAGCTCGCCTTGCGCCGGCCGGGCTCCTTGCGCGCAATGCCGGTCGCGCGGTCGTAGAGCCAGTGCCGGTCGGGCACCTGGTACGGCGAACACAGGATCGGCTTGTCGACCGGCTGGATCGGGATCTCGGCCTGCGCGGCTGTCATCGCACGCCGGCCCGGCGCAGTTCCTCGGCCGTTACACGCACCGGCCTGCGATTGCGGATCACGACGATGGCGGTATCCGTGCGCACGGCCTGCTCGCGCGCCATGCGCGCGGCGCGCCGCAACGCGATCAAGGATGCGGGCAGGTCCTTGTCCTTGGCTTGTGAAAGCTGGTCTTGCGTCATGACCTTTCTCCCCATTCAATCAATGCCGGCTCGTCACCCGCGTTGTCGTAGATCGCCCAGGCGTCCACCGCATCGCGGTAGTGGCGCTCGAAGTTTGCACGTCCGGCCGCGAAGCGCCGCCGGATCACGGCCTCGGGAATGTCGTGCCCGCCCTGGCGCACGCGCTCTGCCACGCGCGCCACAGCCATCTCGGCGCTCGGCAGGCTGAGGAAGAACAGGCTGACGTGATACCCCAGCCGGCGCCAGCTTTCGATGCGCCGCAGATAGGCTGTTCCGGCCAGCGTGGTCTCGAATGCGAAACTCTCGCGCCTCGCGGCGCAGGCCTCGATCTCCTGCAGCATCAGACGCCCTGCCTTGATGGCCGCGGCGTCCGGCGCGAAGGGCGAGAGGCCGGCGGCGATGAGGTCGGCGTTGATGAAGCGCGGGCATTGCGCCTCCTGCGGCAGAAACGCCTGTGCAAACGTCGTCTTGCCGGCGCCGTTCGGCCCCGCGATGATGACGATCTTGGGCCCGGCGCCGCTCATGCCGAGGCCATCGTCACCACCCGCAGCCCCTCGTTGCCGCGCGGGTCGATCACCTTCACCGCCACGCGCCACGGTGCGCCCGCAGGCAGGCGCGTGGGCCGCGCGAACGGCAGGCTCTGCCAGCCGGCCAGCGCGTCGAAGCGGCCTTCGTCGACCACGCCGCGCGCGCCCAGCGCCCGCGCCAGCTTGTCCCACTTGGAACGGTCGGGGAAGAAGGCCTGGCAGATGCAGAACGTGCGGCCGTCGTAGTCGGTATCGACGAACCAGGCGGCGATGCGGTCGCGGCTCGTCGGATGGATCGCGTTGGCCACCGGGTCGTAGACATCCATGCCCTCGACCTCGATCGTGAACTGGCCGTCGGCCGGCCCGCCCTTGACCCGTTCGGGCGGCTTCACGCGCGGCGCCGAGAACACCATGAAGAGCTGGCTGCCGGGCTGCGTCTTCAGCAGCTCGCCCATCGCCACGTCGGGGCGGATGAGCGCCATGTGCAGCCGCAGCTTTGGGTGCGTCGCCTCGTCGATCGCCGCCTGCGCCGCGGCGTCGAAGCCGAAGCCGGCGAATACCACCTCGTCGTAGCCCATGCGGTTGGCGCTGCGCACCGCGTCCTCGACCTGGAACGCGGTGACGTTGCCGACCTCGGGGCCGATCGACACGGCGACACGCCGATCCGCCGCGTCGTCCAGCCACGCACCCTCGGCGTGCAGCAGCGCACTCGATGCCATCGGTTCGAGCCGGCCGAAGCGCTTGTTGACGTTGCGTTCGAAATCCACGCCCGAGGCCTTCAGCAGCCGCAGGATCTTGTCCAGATGCGCCTCGGCATTCACCGCGCCGAGCGCGCCGGCCGAGGCTACACCGCCGTCGTCGCCGAAGCTCTCCATCTCGTCAGGCGCACCGGCAATCGGCGAGTCATCGTCCAAGCCCTGCTCGTGCGCGATCACGCCTTCCATCGTGAACGGCCCGGCGACGCGCACGATGCCCGGCTCGGTCAGCGGCTGGTCGACCAGTTCCTCGACCTCGGCATTGGCGGCGATGCAGGCGTTGACCTCGTCCATCTTCGCGCGCCACGCGGCGCGGTAGGCCTGCAGCGCGGCGGCCAGCGGCGCCGGCCAGTCGGAGTCGGTATCGAACGGCACCTGCCAGGGCTGCCACTGCGCTGCCGGAATCGCCGCGCGGTAGGCCGCGGCCTGCCTGGCGCTCAGCGCCTTCAGCGGCTTGGCGGCCTTGGCCTCGCGGATCAGCCCAGGTTGTGTTCCCGGCAGCAGCCAGCGGCGGATGTCGGCATCGGTGACGGCGCTGGCGCCTTCCTCGCGATGCTTTCGAACCAGCCTGGCGGCGAGCCGGTCCTTCAGCTCTGCGCCGACCTTGCCGAGCGCCGCATTCAGCGCCGCCAGCTTCTCGGCCAGCAGCGGCTCGTGCTTCGCGAAGATCGGGTCGAGCGAGGTGTTGCGCGCGATGCTCTT
>CALMIL010000239.1 GCA_937864005.1 uncultured Burkholderiales bacterium | reverse complement strand
GCGTCGCAGGTCTGGGACATGAACTTCGACAGCGACACCAACGTCATCGAGGTCGCGGTGCGCCGGCTGCGGGCGAAGATCGACGACGGCTTCGACACGAAGCTGATCCGCACCGTGCGCGGCATGGGCTATGTGCTCGACGCGGAAGGCGGCGCTTGATCCGCGCCCGGGCGTCGATCACGCTGCAGCTCACGCTGCTCTTCGCGCTGGCTTCGGCGGCGGTGCTGATCGGCGTTGGCGTGCTCGTCGGCCATCTCGTCGAGGCCCACTTCGAGCAGCAGGACCTGACCGAACTCGAGGGCAAGCTCGAACTCGTCCGCCATCGGCTGGCGCGGGTGCAGGCGACCGGCGATGTGGACGCCGCGGCGGCGAGCCTGGCCGACGCGCTCGTCGGCCACCACGATCTGGCGTTGCGCGTCGTCGCGGCCGACGGCCGCGAGTTGTTCGCGTCGGGTCACGCCGACATTCCAGCGGCACTTCTCGCGCAGGCTGATGCGTCGGCGCCGCCTGCGCCGCTCGTCTGGCACGCGGGCGGCAAGAGCTATCGCGGCATCGTCGCGCAGGCCGCGACCGGCATCGCCGGGCAGGGGCCTGCGACTGTCGCCGTCGCGCTCGATATCGAGCACCACCTCGTCTTCATGTCGGCGTTTCGGCGCAGCCTGATGCTCGCGATCGGCGGCGGCATCGCGATCACCGCGCTGCTCGGCTGGGCCGCCGCGCGCCGCGGCCTGGCGCCGATGCGGGCGATGGCGCGCGTGACGCAGGACATCTCGGCCAGCCGCCTCGGCGAACGATTGCCGCTGGCCGCGGTGCCGGCCGAACTCGTCGATCTGGCGAGCGCGCTGAACGACATGCTGGCGCGGCTCGAGGAATCGTTTCGGCGGCTGTCGGACTTCTCGTCGGACCTGGCGCATGAGCTGCGCACGCCGATCAGCAACCTGCGCACGCAGACCGAGGTCGCGGTATCGAAGGCGCGCAGCGCCGACGAATACCGCGAGGTGCTTTACTCCAACCTCGAGGAGTACGAGCGCCTCGCGCGCATGATCACCGACATGCTCTTCCTCGCCCAGAGCGACCACGGCCTGATGGTGCCGCACCGCGAGCGGGTCGACCTCGGCGCCGAGGCGCAGGCGCTGTTCGCGTTCTACGACGCCTATGCCGACGAGTGCGGCGTCGGTCTCGCGCTCGAAGGCGAGGGCTGCATCGACGGCGACCGCCTGATGATCCGCCGCGCGCTCGGCAACCTGCTGTCGAACGCGATCCGCCACACCGCGCGCGGCGGCACGGTGCGGGTGCGCGTCGCGACCCGGCCGTCGGGCGAGACGGTGTTGTGCGTCGAGAACCCGGGCGCGGCGATCCCCGCCGAGCACCTCGCGCGTGTCTTCGAGCGCTTCCATCGCATCGACCCGTCTCGCAGCAAGGCGAGCGAAGGCGTCGGCCTCGGCCTCGCGATCACGAAGTCGATCGTCGAGGCGCACGGCGCGTCGATCGCCGCGGCCTGCGCGGGCGGTATCACGAGCTTCGAGATCGTTTTTGCGTGTCCCGCGGTCGAAGATATCGAACCGCGGTATCCGGTCTGACCGGCGGTGCGCACTGCAAGCCCTGCGGATTCGTCCGGCGCGGCGTCGCGGATGACGCGCTACAGTCGGTCGCGCGCGGGCCGGTGCCGCGCTCTCGGGAGACGATGTCGATGGCTACCGTACGCGAAGGCGGCAATGCCGCATTGGTCGTGGTCGATGTCCAGGTCGGCGTCGTGCGCGATGCGTGGGACGCGCCGCGCATCGTCGCCAATGTCGCGCGCGCCGTCGAGCGCGCGCGCACGCAAGGCGTGCCGGTGATCTGGGTGCAGCACGGCGACGAGCAACTCGCACCGGACACGCCGGCCTGGCAATGGGTGCCGGAACTCGCGCCGCGCGCGGACGAAGCCGTCGTTCACAAGCGCTTCAACTCGGCGTTCGAGCAGACGACGCTCGAAGACGAACTCGCGCGCCGCGCGGCGTCGCACATCGTGCTCGCGGGTGCGGCGACGAACTGGTGCATCCGCGCGACGGCCTACGCCGCGCTCGACCGCGGCTACGACCTGACGCTGGTGTCGGATGCGCACACGACCGAGAGCATCGAGACGCGCGAAGGAGCGCGCATCGACGCGGCGCGCATCGTCGACGAGCTCAACGTCGCGATGGCGTGGCTCGAGTATCCGGGCCGACGCAACGGCGTGGCGACGGCCGGAGAACTGCGTTTCGACGCGCCGCCCGGCCAAGCGTAGGGCCCGACGCCGGCGCCGGGGCGAGGCCATCGGCCGGTACGCCCCGTTGTGAAGATGTATGGTGGATATTGCTTTAGGCCGGCGCACTCCGTAGAATAGGTGCATTCCGCATCCATCTTTACCACCCGCTGAAAGGCCGTCATGTCGCAAGCCCACCTGCACCTCTCGCCGACCGCGATCTATCCCTTCGACGCGCGCGGCATCGCGAAGCGCTTTCGCCATGCGGCGATCTTCGGCGCGCTCGATGCGCTGAACCCGGGCGAGACGATGCGCTTCGTCAACGACCACGATCCGCTGCCGCTGCTCGACCAGATCATGACGCACTACGGCGAGCGCGTGAGCATCGAATACCGCCAGCGCGACCCGGGCGCGATCGTGATCGACTTCGTCGTCAAGTGATACGCCTTCGCGCACGCGCCGCCGCCAGCCGCACGGCGCCGCAGCGCCGTTGATCGCGCAGCCGGCATGTCCGAGCCTCGCCCAGTGATCCCGATTCGCCCGGTCGCCGCCGCGGCGGACGCGGACTTCGTGGTCTCGATGTACGAGAAGCAGGCGAAGGTCTATCCGCGCGCCGTCCATGGCTGGTTCGCGCGCTGGCGCTGGACGATGGTGTGGCTCACGCAGGGCATCTTCTACGGCCTGCCGTGGCTGCAATGGAACGGACGGCAGGCAATGCTGTTCGATATCTCGCAGCGCCGCTTCTTCGTCTTCGGCCTCGTGCTGCAGCCGCAGGATCTGATCTATCTTGCGGCGCTGCTCATCATCTCGGCACTCGCGCTGTTCTTCTTCACCGCCGTCGCCGGCCGCCTGTGGTGCGGCTATTCGTGTCCGCAGACGGTCTATACCGAGATCTTCCTCTGGGTCGAGCGCCACACCGAGGGCGACCGGGTTGCCCGCATCCGGCTCGACGCTGCGCCGTGGGCCGCCGAGAAGCTCGCCCGCAAGGGCGCCAAGCAGCTTGCGTGGATCTCGATCGGGCTCGTCACCGGCTTTACCTTCGTCGGCTATTTCACGCCGATCCGCACCCTCGGCGCGAGCCTCGCGTCGTTCGCGCTGTCGCCGTGGGAAGTGTTCTGGATCCTCTTCTACGCCTTCGCGACCTACGGCAACGCCGGCTACATGCGCGAGCAGGTGTGCAAGTACATGTGCCCGTACGCGCGCTTCCAGAGCGCGCTGATCGACAAGGATTCGCTCGTCATCGCCTACGACACACAGCGCGGCGAGGCGCGCGGTTCGCGCTCGCGCAAGGCCGATCCGAAGGCGCTGGGCCTCGGCGACTGCGTCGACTGCGGCCTGTGCGTGCAGGTCTGCCCGACCGGCATCGATATCCGCAACGGTCTGCAAAACGAATGCATAGGCTGCGCCGCCTGCGTCGACGTCTGCGACGACGTGATGGGCCGCATGAACTACCCGCCGGGGCTGATCCGCTATGCGACCGAGAACGGCGTCGCCAGGCACCTGACGCGCAACGAGATGCTGCGCCGCGTGCTGCGCCCGCGGGTGCTGATCTACGGCACGGTGCTGCTCGCGGCGAGCATTGCCTTCGTCGCGAGCCTGTCGCTGCGCAAGGGCTTCACGGTCGACATCATCAAGGATCGGGGCTCGCTTGCGCGCGT
>CALMIL010000238.1 GCA_937864005.1 uncultured Burkholderiales bacterium | reverse complement strand
GTCGGCGCCTCGCCGCATTCGCTCGCTTCGATCCCCGCTGCGCGGGGCCCCTCTTTCGCGGCTCATGCGGCGCCTCCCGAGCCGCGCACCGCGAGCAGCGCGGCGGCGATCTGGACGTCGCTGAATGGCTGGCGCACGCCGGCGACTTCCTGGTAGTCCTCGTGGCCCTTGCCGGCGACGAGCACGACGTCGCGCGCTTCGGCGGTCTGCAGCGCGTAGGCAATTGCCGCGCGCCGCTCCTCGATCACGTCGACGTCGTCGTGTCCGATCACGCCGACGAGGATCTGCGACAGGATGAAGCCCGGCGCCTCGTTGCGCGGGTTGTCGCTCGTGAGGACGACATGATCGGCGAGACGCTCGGCGATCGCGCCCATCAGCGGGCGCTTGCTCGCATCGCGATTGCCGCCGCAGCCGAACACGCACCACAAGCTGCCGCCGCGCTCGCGCGCGAAGGGCCGCAGCGTGAGCAGCGCCTTCTCCAGCGCGTCGGGCGTGTGCGCATAGTCGACAACGACCTCGGGCAGCGCGGCCGAACCCGCCCGCGCCTCGCGCCGAACGCGCTGCATGCGCCCCGGAACCGGCGTGAGTCGCGCGCAGGCGGCGGCCGCATCGGCGAGCGGCACGCCCAGTGCCCGCAGGCCGCCGATCACGCCCAGCAGGTTGGCGACGTTGAACTCGCCGATCAGCCCGGTGCGCACCGGCAGCGTCGCGCCGCCCTCCTCGCTGACGGTGAAGCACAGGCCGGCGTCGCGATACACCGCCGAGCTCGCGACGAGACGCGCGCCGGGCCGCGTCGAGACGGTCCAGACCTCGAGGCCGCGCGCGCCGGCGCGCGCCGCGAGATCGCGCCCACGCGCATCGTCGAGGTTGACGACCGCGGCGGCGAGTCCCGGCCAGTCGAACAACACTTCCTTGGCGCGCCAGTAGGCCTCCATCGTGCCGTGGTGGTCGAGGTGGTCGCGCGTGAAATTGGTGAACAGCGCGACGCGGATCGCGCAGCCCGCGAGCCGCTGCTGCTCGAGGCCGATCGACGACGCCTCGATCGCGCAGGCGGCAAAGCCCGCATCGGCGAACGCGCGCAGCGCGCCCTGCAGCGTCACCGGGTCGGGCGACGTGAGGCCGGTGGCGGCGAGCGTCGCCTCCGCCGCCGCGCCGTCGCGCGGCGGTTCGCCGGCGCCCAGCGTCCCGACAACGGCGCAGCGCCGGCCGAGCGCCGAAAGCGCCTGCGCGATCCACCAGGCCGTCGAGGTCTTGCCGTTCGTTCCGGTCACCGCGAGCAGCGCGAGGCGGCGGCTCGGTTCGCCGAAGAATGCGCTCGCGATCGGCCCGGCCGCGGCCTTCAGCCCGCGCAGCGCGGCGATGCGTTCGTCGGCGAAGGCGTGGCGTGCCGCGCCTTCGGCCTCGACGAGGCAGGCGAGCGCCCCGGCGGCGAGCGCGGCGGCAACGTAGTCGCGCCCGTCGTGGGCATCGCCGGTCCAGGCGAGAAAGGCATCGCCGGGCCGCACGCGGCGGCTGTCGCAGGCAAGCCCGCGCGCACCGCGCGCCTGCAGCCAGGCGACGGCGTCGTCGTTCGAGGCAAGCTGTGCCAGCGCTGGCATCAGAAACTCTCTTCCTCGGCCGGGATCGGCTGCGACACGATCTGCGGTTTGACCTCGAGGTCGGGCGGCACGTTCAGCGTGCGCAGTGTCTGCTGGACGACGGCCGAGAAGACCGGCGCCGCAACGTCGCCGCCGTAGTACTTGCCGGCCGACGGCTCGTCGACCATCACCGCGACGACGATGCGCGGGTCCATCGCCGGCGACATGCCGACGAACCAGGCGCGGTACTTCTTCGTCGAATAGGACTTGCCCTCCTGCTTGTACGCGGTGCCCGTCTTGCCGCCGACGGTGTAGCCCATGGTCTGCGCCTTCGGCGCGGTGCCGCCGGGCTGCGTCACGAGGTGCAGCATCGCGCGCACCTCGCGCGCCGTCTTCGGCGACAGCACGCGCACGCCGCCCGGCTGCAGCACGCCTTGCGCCGCGTCGTGCTCGGCGCCTTCGGGCACGACCGGCCGCGCGAGGATCGTCGAAGGCAGCAGCACGCCGTCGTGGGCGAACATGGTGTAGGCGCGCGCGAGCTGGAACAGGCTCGCCGACAGACCGTAGCCGTAGCTCATCGTCGCCTGCTCGATCGGGCGCCAGCTCTTGTACGGCCGCAGCCGCCCGGTCACTGCGCCGGGGAAGTTGATCTGCGGGCGCTGGCCGATGCCGACCGCACTGAAGAGTTCCCACATCTCGCGCGGCTGCATCTGCATCGCCATCTTGACGGTGCCGACGTTGCTCGACTTCTGGATCACCTGGGAAACCGTCAAGACGCCGTGCGGATGGGCGTCGCTGATCGTCGAGCCGCCGATCGTGATGCGCCCGGGCGCGGTCTGGATCGGCGTCTCGGGCGTGACGCGGCCGGTCTCCATCGCCCAGCCGGCGATGAACGGCTTCATCGTCGAGCCCGGCTCGAAGATGTCGGTCAGCGCCCGGTTGCGCAACTGCGCGCCTGACAGATTGCGGCGGTCGTCGGGCTTGTAGCTCGGGTAGTTGGCAAGCGCCAGCACCTCGCCGGTCTGCGCATCGAGGACGACGACGCTGCCCGACTTCGCCTTGTTCTCGATCACCGCGTCGCGCACGCGCTGATAGGCGAAGAACTGCACCTTCGAATCGATCGACAGCCGGATGTCCTCGCCGTCGAGCGGCGCCGTGCTGTCGCCGATATCCTCGACGACGCGGCCGAGGCGGTCCTTGATCACGCGCCGCGAGCCGGTGTGGCCGGGCAGGTCCTTCTGGAATGCGAGTTCGACGCCCTCCTGGCCGCGATCCTCGATATTCGTGAAGCCGACGACATGCGCCGCCGCCTCGCCCTCGGGATACTGGCGCTTGTACTCGCGCACCTCGTGCACGCCCTTGAACTTGTGCGCCAGCACCTGCGCGGCGAACGGCTCGTCGACCTGGCGGCGCAGCCAGACGAAATTCTGGCTGTCGCCGATCCTCGCTTCGAGCTCCTTGGGCTTGAACCCGAGCGTCTTCGCGAGGCTGGCGCGCACCGCGGGGTCGGTATCCATATCCTTCGGGATCGCCCACAGCGACGGCACCGGCACGCTCGCGGCGAGGATCAGACCATTGCGGTCGAGGATGCGGCCGCGGCTGGCCGGCAGTTCGATCGTGCGCGCATAGCGCGCCTCCCCCTGGCGCAGGAAGAATTCGGCATCGACGATCTGCACGTAGGCCGCACGCCCGAGGAGGACGCAGAACGACGCGCCGACGAGGGCGACGAGCAGCCGCGATCGCCACGGCGGCGTCTTCGACGCGAGCAGCGGGCTCGACCCGTAGACGACGCCGCGCACGCCGCCGCGCGAGCCGCCATTCGCATTCTTCGGCCGGCGCTGCGGCTGGCTCATCGTGAGGTCTCCTCGGAAGCGGCCGGCGCCGGCGACGCCGGCCCCGCCTGGCCGGCGCCGGACGCGGCACCTCGGCTGTAGCTGACGTACTGGGTGACGGCCGGCGTCGCGGTGCGCATGCCGAGCTGGCTGCGCGCGACCGCCTCGACGCGCGACGGCGTCGCCTGGGCCTGCTTCTCGGCGTTCAGGCGATCGAAGTCGACCTCGAGCTGGTGCGCTTCGCGCCGCGCCTTGTCGATCTGCGTGAACAATCGCCGCCCGTCGTAGCTCACGCGCACGAGATAGATGCTGCTCGCGAGCAGCGCCAGCAGCAGCGCCACGTTCAGGCGTGTCATGCAGCCGCTCCCGCGGGTACGCCGGTGCGTTCGGCGACGCGCATGATCGCCGAGCGCGCGCGCGGGTTGGCGTGCACCTCTGCCGCGCCGGGCCGCAGCCGCGCGAGCGCCTTCAGCCGCACCGGCGCGGGCTCGGCAAACGGCGCCCGGCGGTCGAAGACCGTCTTGCTGTGCTGCGCGATGAAGGTCTTGACGATGCGGTCTTCCAGCGAGTGAAAGCTGATCACGACCAGCCTCCCGCCCGGGCGCAGCAGCCCGAGCGCGGCGTTCAGCCCCTGTTCGAGCTCCTCGAGCTCGGCGTTGACGAAAATCCGAAGAGCCTGAAATGTGCGCGTTGCAGGATCCTGGCCCGGCTCGCGGGTCTTGACCGCGCGAGCCACGACTTCGGATAGCTGCGCTGTGGTTCGAACTGCGTGCCCGCCTGCGCGGCAAGCAACAAGCGCCTTTGCAATCGAAACAGCAAACCGTTCTTCGCCGTAGTCACGTATCACCTCCGCAATCTGTCGTTCGCCGGCCCGGGCCAGAAAATCCGCCGCGCTCTCGCCGCGGGTCGTATCCATGCGCATGTCCAGCGGACCATCGAAGCGCAGGCTGAAGCCGCGCGCCGGGTTGTCGATCTGCGGGCTCGAGACGCCGAGGTCGAGCAGCACGCCATCGACCCGTTCGATGCCCAGCGCGGCGAGTTCCTCCGTCATGCGGGCAAAGCGCGCATGGCGGATCGAGAAGCGCGTGTCGGCGATGCGCTCCTGGCCGTCGCGCGCCGCGGCGACCGCCTCCAAATCGCGGTCGAAGGCGACGAGCCGCCCGGCCGGCGAAAGCGCCTCGAGCACGCGCCGCGCATGCCCGCCGCGGCCGAACGTGCCATCGACGTAGACGCCCTCGGGATCGGTCAACAGCGCGTCGACTGCCTCGACCAGCAGCACCGTCGTGTGTTGCCAGGAAGCAGATGGCGGCTGCATGATCATCAGAAGCTGAAATCCTCGAGCGCCTGGGGCATCGGCGACTGCATCACCTGCGCTTCGTGCGCGGCGTAGGCGGCGGCGTCCCACAGCTCGAGGTAGCTGCCCATGCCGAGCAGCATCACATCGCGCGTGAGGCCGGCCGACGCCCGCAATTCGGGCGATACGAGGACGCGCGACGAGGCGTCGATCTCGACATCCATCGCGTTGCCGAGAAAAACGCGCTTCCAGCCGCTGACGGCCATCGGCAGCGCGGCGACGCGATCGCGAAAGCCCTCCCAGGCCGGGCGCGGAAAGACCATCAGACAGCCTTGCGGATGCTTGGTCAGCGTCAACTGCCCACCGGCGGTCGCCTGCAGCACGTCGCGATGGCGCGCGGGGACGGTGATGCGGCCCTTGCCATCGAGCGTCAGCGCCGAAGCGCCCTGAAACGCGAAACTCGCCACCCCACCTCCGCCGCCGTCAGTGGCCAACTTCGCCACAAAAATGCACTTTGCGCCACTTTAGCGCAAGGATTGGCGCGAAACAACGTGGGCTGGAGGAAATTTCAGTGAAATCAATCACTTAGCCGATGTTTGAAAAATCGGTCTCGGCCCGAAAACCAACGCAAAAATAAAGACTTGCGTGCGGCAATAAAAGTGATGGGTTAGATTGGCCCCCGGGGAAACCACGAGACGGGCTTGTAACAAGCATCGTCGGCCGCGTTGCGCACTGCGCTGCGCGAGCGACTCGGCGATGGGCGGCGAGCTTGCGTCGCCCGCGGTGCTACGTGCTGCGCGCCCGGCGCACGCCGGGACGCGCGATGCCGGCGGCGTGCCAGCTCTCGGCGTCGAACCACGCGTCCCCGCGCAGGCAGGCGTCGAGCATCTCGATCGAATCCAGGCCCCAGAAGATCCGGTCGTCGACCTCGATCGTCGGTACGCCGAAGATGCCGCGCCCGGCGGCGGACGTCGTCGCCTCGCGCAGCGCGCGGCGCACGATCTCCCCGTGCGGATCGCGTGCCGGCTGCAGCGCGGCCGTCAGCGCGGCAAGCCGCGCCGCGTCGTTCGCGTCGGCGCCGCCATGCCACACATGGTGGAACAGCCGCTCGCAGACGCGCCGGCTCGGTGTGACGAGGCGCGCGCCGTCGCCCGCCTCGGGCACGCAGGCGAGTGCGAGCCGCAGCAGCGCAAGCGGGTTGAACGGATGCTGCGCCGGCAGATCCAGGCGCAAGCCCTGCCGGTGCGCAAGCCACGCGACCTGTCGATAGGTCCAGGTGCGCTTGGGTTCGATCTCGGCCGGCCCGAGGTTGCCCCAGTGCTCGAGCAAGCCGGCGAACAGTACCGGCTGATAGCTCACCTCGACGGACAGCCCGACGAGCGCCTGCGGCAGCCGCTCGAACGCGAGATAGGCATACGGCGAGACGACGTCGAAATAAAAGCGCAGATGCTTCATCGCGCCGCCCGGCGCGCGGCGCGCAGACTGGCCGCTTCCTCGCGCCGCGCGGCGGCCCGCTCGATCACCGCGCGCCGGTCGGCGTCGGCCAGCGATGTCCAGCCGCCGATCTCGGCCAGCGTGCGATAGCACCCGAGGCACCACCCGGTCCGCTCGTCGAGCTTGCAGACGTCGTTGCACGGGCTCTCGACCGGCGCATCGCCCGCATCGTTCATTCGGCGACGTCCTCGACCGGCGCGCCGGTCAGCGCGACGAGTTGCGCCGGGGTCAGCTGGAAGACCCCCTTCGGATGCCCGGCCGCGGCCCAGATCGCCTCGAAGCGGAACAGCTCGCGATCGATCAGCGTCACCGGCGGCGTGACATGGCCGACCGGCGCGACGCCGCCGATCGTGAACGAGGTCGCCTCCTTCACGAATGCCGGGTCGGCGCGGCCGACGGCGCCGACGTGCGCCGCGACCTTCGCCTCGTCGACCCGCTTGTCGCCGGACGTGACAACGAGTACCGCCGCATCGTCGCTGCGGCGGCGAAAGACGATGCTCTTGGCGATCTGCCCGACGCTGACGCCGAGCGCGTCGGCCGCCTGCTGCGCGGTGCGCGCCGAACTGCTCAGGAATAGCGGCGCATGCGGATGACCGCGCGCGGCAAGCGCATCGCTCACGCGGCGAAATCCTTCGGGCCGATCCTGCGCCGGATCGGGCCGCGCTTCGGCCGCGGAATCGCTCATGCCGCCGCGCGCCGCGCCAGCAGCGCATTGCCCGACCGCGACACCGGTTTGCGGCCGAGCACGTCGGAGATGTACTTCGCGGTATCGACGAGCGCGTCGAGATCGATCCCGGTTTCGATGCCGAGGCCGCGCAGCATGAAGAGCACGTCCTCGGTCGCGACGTTGCCGGTCGCACCCTTCGCATACGGGCAGCCGCCGAGCCCGGCGACGCTCGCGTCGAAGGTGTGGATGCCGAGTTCGAGACAGGCGTAGATATTGGCCAGCGACTGGCCGTAGGTATCGTGGAAATGCCCGCTCACTTCATCGAGCGCAAAGTGTTTCAGGGCGCGCTCCATCGCCGCCTGCACGCGCCTGGGCGTGCCGACGCCGATCGTATCGGCGATGCCGCAATGGTCGACGCCGATGGCATGCATCAGTCGCACGACGCGCTCGACCTCGTCCGCGCTGACCTCCCCCTGGTACGGGCAGCCGAGCGCGCACGATACCGCCGCGCGGACCTTGATGCGGTTGTCGTGCGCGGCGGCGACGACCGGGCGGAAGCGTTCGATGCTTTCCTCGATGCTGCAGTTGATATTGCGCTGGCTGAAGGCCTCGCTCGCCGCGCCGAAGACGACGATCTCGTCGGGCTGGCTCGCGAGCGCCGCCTCGAAGCCCTTCAGGTTCGGCGTCAGCACCGAATAGCGCACCCCGTCCCGGCGCGCGATGCCGGCCATCACGGCCGCGTTGTCGGCCATCTGCGGCACCCATTTCGGGCTCACGAAACTCGTCACCTCGATCTCGCGCAGCCCGGCCGCCTGCAGCCGGTGCACGAGTTCGACCTTGACCTTCGTATCGACCGGCTGCTTCTCGTTTTGCAGCCCGTCGCGCGGACCGACATCGACCAGCGTCACCCGGCTCGGCAGCTTCATCGCTTGCGTCCTTCGTCGTTCATCGCAGCGCGGCGAGGCTCAGCAGTTCGCCGCCTTCGTCGACCTGATCCCCCGGCGCATAGAGCAGGGCCTCGATCGTGCCGTCGCGCGGCGCGGTGATCGTATGCTCCATCTTCATCGCCTCCATCACCGCGAGCGGCTGGCCGAGCTTGACGGCGTCGCCCACCTTGGCCAGAAAGGCGATCACCTTGCCCGGCATCGGCGCCGTGAGCCGCCCGCCCTCGGCGCCGCCTTCGCCGGCATGGGCGATCACGTCGACCTCGAGTGCGGCGCCGCTGCCTTCGGGCGCGAAGACGGTCAACTGCTCGCCGTTCGCGTAGACATCGACCACCCATCGCCGGCCATCGACCGTGATCTCGTGGCGGTCGGCACCGAGCTGGCTCGTCGTGAACGGCCAGCGCGCGTCGCCGACCGTGATTCTTGCCGTGCCGTTCGCACGCTCGAGCCGCACCTGATGATGCTCGCCACCGACCTCGATCTCGAAGCGCCGCTGCGCCGCACCGTGCAGCCGCCAGGCATCGGCGCGCGACCAGGGATCGGCGGTCTCGCGCGCACGCCCGACCGCGAGCGCGTGCGCGACGACGCCGCCGACGACGCAGGGCAGCGGCAGCGGCGGCGCTTCGAACAGGGCTGTGTGTTCGCGCTCGATGAGCGCCGTATCCAGATCGGCCCCGGCGAAGGCCCGCGAGCCGACGACGCGCCGCAGGAAGGCGACATTCGTGTGCAGGCCGACGATATGGGTCTGCGCGAGCGCCGCATCGAGCCTGGCGAGCGCCTGCGCGCGATCGGCGCCCCAGACGATGAGCTTGGCGATCATCGAGTCGTAGTGCGGCGAGATGGCGTCGCCCTCGCCGAAGCCGGCGTCGAGCCGCACCGCGGCGGGGTCATGGAACGACTCGGCGTCGGCGTTGCGGCGGAAGGCGACGTGCGCCGGCCAGCGCGCGACGTCGAGGCGGCCGATGGCAGGCATGAAGCCGGCGTCCGGGTTCTCGGCGCAGATCCGCGCCTCGATCGTGTGGCCGCGGATCGTCAGTTCGTCCTGCGCCTTCGGCAGCGGTTCGCCGCTGGCGACGCGCAACTGCCATTCGACGAGATCGACGCCGCTGATTGCCTCCGTCACCGGATGCTCGACCTGCAGCCGGGTATTCATCTCCATGAAATAAAAGTGCAGATCGCTGCCATCTTGCGTCGGCTCGGCGATGAACTCGACCGTGCCAGCGCCGACGTAGCCGACCGCCCGCGCCGCGGCGACCGCGGCGGCGCCCATCTCGGCGCGGCGCCCGGCGCTCATGCCCGGTGCGGGCGCTTCCTCGAGCACCTTCTGGTGGCGCCGCTGCACCGAGCAGTCGCGCTCGAAGAGGTAGACGCAGTTGCCGTGCGTGTCGGCGAAGACCTGGATCTCGATGTGGCGCGGGCGCGTGACGTAGCGCTCGATGAGCACCCGCGCGTCGCCGAAGCTCGACTGCGCCTCGCGCTGGCACGACGCGAGCGCGGCATCGAAATCCGCGCTCTTCTCGACGCGGCGCATACCCTTGCCGCCACCGCCGGCGCTGGCCTTGATGAGCACCGGGTAGCCGATCGCATCCGCCTGCTCGCGCAGGAAGGCAGGCTCCTGGCGTTCGCCGTGATAGCCCGGAACGAGCGGCACGCCGGCCGCACCCATCAGCGCCTTCGCCGCCGACTTGCTGCCCATCGCCGCGATCGCCGACGCCGGCGGGCCGATGAAGGCGATCCCGGCATCGGCGCACGCCTGCGCGAAACCCTCGTTCTCGGACAGGAAGCCATAGCCCGGATGCACCGCCTGTGCGCCGGTCGCCTGCGCCGCAGCGAGGATGCGGTCGGCGCGCAGATAGCTCTCGCGCGGCGCCGCGCCGCCGATCGCGACGGCTTCGTCGCAGGCGAGCACATGACGCGCGCCGGCGTCGGCGTCCGAAAAGACGGCGACCGTCTTCACGCCGAGGCGGCGCGCGGTCGCGGCGACGCGGCAGGCGATCTCGCCCCGGTTGGCGATCAGGATCTTCTTGAACATGTCAGCCTCCCGCGGCGAGATCGCCTGCGCACGCTGCGCGTGCCATGCAATGCGACTTCGCCGCAACCTGCACTTCGCTCCGGTTGTCGCCCCGGTTCGCAAGCAGAATCTTCGAGAACATCAGCGCCCTCACTTCTTGTTCAAGCCGCTCCCAGCGCGCCGGGCGGTCGGCCAGTCCAGCTTCGGACAAGTCGAATCAGGATGCTCCCGAGCCACCACAGCAACGCGACCATTCCGGCCAACGCAAGCCCGAGCAGCGCAAAGAACACCCACGGATGCGCGAAGGCGAGCCACAGCGCGACCGGGACGGTCGCATCGCCGGCGAGCGACAGGCCGAGGTTCGAGAACGGCTCGGGCGAGGTGTTGACCGCGGCGCGCGTCGTTGCCTTCGCGAAATGGCTGGTCGCGGCGAGCGTTCCGCCGAGCAGCGCCGCAACGCTTGCCGCGACCGTCTGATCGGTGCCGAAGACCGCGGCGGCGAGCGCCGCGCCGGCCGGGATGCGCACCAGCGTGTGGACCATGTCCCAGAGCGTATCGACGCCGGGGATCTTGTCGGCGAAGAACTCGACGAAGAGCATGAAGCCGCTCGCACCGAGCATCAGCGGATGCTGCAGCAGGCGCAGGCCCGACGGCAGATCGACCAGACCCAGGTGGCCCGCCAGGCCGACCAGGAACAGCACCGCATAAAGGCGCAGTCCGCTCGCCCAGCCGAGTGCCGCGGCGATCGCGACGAGTTGCGGCGTATCGAGCGAGTCCATGGCGCGCGTCAGCTCCGTTCGGCGAGCATCAGGCGCAGGGCGAGCCCGACAAAGAGCACGCCGGTCGCGCGGTTCAGGCGCTGCGCGATCGACGGCCGGCGCAGCAAGCGCTCACCCAGGCGTCCGGCGCTCGCGCCGAGCAGCGCGTAGGCGATCGTCGTGATCAGCGCAAACGCGAGCCCCATCACGAGCATCTGCGCGCCGACCGCGCCGAGCCGCGGGTCGGTGAACTGCGGCAGGAAGGCCATGAAGAAGAGCATCACCTTCGGATTCAGCGCATTCGTGAGCGCCCCTTGCAGAACCCGCGTCGACACGCCGCCCGCCGGCGAGCGTGCATGACCCTCCTTGTCGTTCGCAGCGTGCAGGCTCCCGCGCGCACGCAGTGCCTGCACGCCGAGCCACAGCAGGTAGGCCACACCGATCCATTTGACCAGACCAAACAGCGTCTCGGAGGCGGCGACGATCGCCGAGATGCCGAGCACCGCCCACAGCGTGTGCGTCAGGCAGCCGATGCCGACGCCGAGCGCGTAGGCCATCGCCTCCCGCGACCCGCGCGCCATGCCGATCGCCAGCGTATTCATGCTGTCCGGGCCGGGTGCCGCGATCACGATGCAGGCGGCGACGAGATAGGTCGCGAAGAACTCGGGGTTGAGCAGGGTCATCATGGCCGTCATTCGCGCTTCGTGCCGGCCTGCCAGCCGGGGGCACGCTTCTCGAGGAAGGATCGCACGCCTTCCTTGCCCTCGTCGCTGGCGCGGATGTCGGCGATCCGGCGCGCGGTATCGGCGCGCAGCGCCTCGCTGATCGGTGCCGAAGCCATCTCGTGCACCAGCCGCTTGCAGGCGCGCACCGCGCGCGGGCCGTTGGCCACGAGCGCGGCGACGATCGCATCGACGGTCTCGTCGAGCGACTCCGCGGCGACCGCTTCGTGCACCAGGCCGATGCGTTGCGCCTCGGCGGCGCCGAAGCGCTCGGCAGTCGCGAAATAGCGGCGCGACGCGCTCTCGCCGATCGCGCGCATCACGTACGGGCCGATCGTCGCCGGGATCAGCCCGAGCCGCGCCTCGCTCAGGCAGAAGGTGACGCCCTGCGCCGCGATGCGGATATCGCAGACCGCGGCGAGGCCGACGCCGCCCGCGTAGCAGTCGCCGTGGATGCGTGCGACGACCGGCACCGGGCAGTTGCGGATCGCCCACAGCATGTCGGCCAGCCGCTGCGCGTCGGCGCGGTTCTGCTCCCAGTCGTAGCCGGCCATGCTCTTCATCCACGCCAGGTCGGCGCCGGCGCAGAACGCCTTGCCGTGGCCGCCGAGGACGACCGCGCGCAGCGCGTCGTCGGCGGCGAACGAAGCGAAGGCCTGCGCAAGCTCGCCGATCACGCCGTCGTTGAACGCATTGCGCACCTCGGGGCGGTTGAGCCAGACGCGGGCCACGTGCGGCGATGGGCGCTGGAGGTCGAGCGTGGTCGTCATGGACATTTCCGTTCGTCTGTCTGCAGTATCCACGCGCTGCAGGCCGTGGCGCAGGCAGTGTGCATCATCTTCGAAGCGGCGATCACCGGGCCGCAATCGCGGAAAGCAGGGTTCGACACGGCGACAAGCGTAACCGCGAACGGCTGGTGCCGCACGCGCCTGCGTTGCCGCTGGCGAACTGCATGAAGCGCAAGGGTGGTCTCTCGCCGCGCATCGCGCGCATTCGCGCCGATCGAACCCACGTTCAGTTGCGCCAGCCGCGCAGCCCGCGCAGCGCCTCGAAAGCGTCGAAGTCGCGGTCGCGGTGCAGCAGCGCGTAGTCGTTTTCGATGCAGTAGGCCGCCACCAGCACGTCGATAGCGCCGCGTACCGTGAAACCCTGCGCGCGCAGGCTTCGGTAGTGCTGCACGGCGGCGAGCGCCAGCGCCTCGCCACCCGCCGGCTCGATGCTCAGGCTCTCCAGCAGGCGGCGCGCCTGGCGCAGTTCGCTCTCCAGGCGGAAGCCGCGCAGCACCTCGAACAGCACCAGGTCAGGCACGACGATGCGGACCTCACCGTGGGCGAGCAACTGATCCAGCAATTCGACCGATGGATGGTCGGCGTCATTGAAGAAGTCGATCCAGACGCTCGAATCAACGACCAGCACGGCGCTTCCTCGGCACCGGCTCGTGCGCCGCGAGTCGGGCGGCTTGCGGCGGCTGGGTCCAGTCGACCGAATCGTCACCTTCCCACTTGAGCTTGCCGCGCCACTTGAGGATCTCGCGG
>CALMIL010000237.1 GCA_937864005.1 uncultured Burkholderiales bacterium | reverse complement strand
CGGATGTCCTTCGGCTTGGCGATCGGGCCGATCTCCTTGCCGACCCAGTCGCGCAGTTCCTTGGCGATGCGCTTGGCTTCGTCGCCGGTCGGGCGCGGGCGCTTCAGGACGACGAAGGCGCAGATCGCCTCGCCGGTCGTTTCGTCGGGCCGGGCGACGACGGCCGCCTCGGCGACGAGTTCGGTGTGCGAGACCAGAGCCGACTCGATCTCCATCGTTCCCATGCGGTGGCCGCTGACGTTCAGCACGTCGTCGATGCGGCCGGTGATCGTGAAGTAGCCGGTCTTCTCGTCGCGGCTCGCGCCGTCCCCGGCGAGATAGAACTTGCCCTTGAAATCGTCGGGGAAGTAGCTCTTGACGTAGCGGTCCGGGTCGCCGTAGATGGTGCGGATCATGCCCGGCCAGGGGCGCTTGATGACGAGGATGCCGCCCTTGCCCCACTCCATCTCCTGCCCCGTCTCGTCGACGACGGCGGCCATGATGCCCGGGAACGGCAGGGTGCACGAGCCGGGGACGAGCGGCGTCACGCCCGGCAGCGGCGTGATCATGTGGCCGGCGGTCTCGGTCTGCCACCAGGTATCGACGATCGGGCAGCGGCCGCCCCCGACGTTCTCGTGGTACCACTCCCAGGCGGCGGGGTTGATCGGCTCGCCGACCGAGCCGAGGATGCGCAGGCTCTTCAGGTCATATTTGCGGGGATGCACGGCAGCCGTCGTCTCGGCGGCCTTGATCAGCGAGCGGATCGCCGTCGGCGCGGTATAGAAGACGCTCACCTTGTGATCCTGGATCATCTTCCAGAAGCGGCCGGCGTCCGGATAGGTCGGGACGCCTTCGAAGACGATCTCGGTCGCGCCGAGCGCGAGCGGGCCGTAGGTGATGTAGGTGTGGCCCGTGACCCAGCCAATATCGGCCGTGCACCAGAAGATATCGTCGGGCTTCAGGTCGAAGGTCCACTTCGTCGTCAGCGCCGAGAACATCAGATAGCCGCCGGTGCTGTGCTGCACGCCCTTGGGCTTGCCGGTCGAGCCCGAGGTGTAGAGCAGGAACAGCGGATGCTCGGCGCCGACCCATTCGGGCTCGCAGGTCGCCGGCAGGTCGTAGGTCACCTCGTGCAGCCACTTGTCGCGCGGCGCATTCCACGCGATCTTGCCGCCGGTGCGCTGATAGACGATGACGTCCTTGACGCTCTCGCAGCCGTCGAGCGCGAGCGCCTCGTCGACGATCGCCTTCAGCGGCAGTTGCTTGCCGCCGCGCAACTGCTCGTCGGCGGTGATCACCATCACCGCCTTGGCGTCGGCGATGCGGTCGTGCAGGCTCTGCGCAGAGAAACCGCCGAAGACGACCGAGTGCGTCGCGCCGATGCGCGCGCAGGCCTGCATCGCGACGATGCCTTCGACCGACATCGACATGTAGATGACGACGCGGTCGCCCTTCTTGACGCCGCGCGCCTTCAGCGCGTTCGCGAGCCGGCAGGTGCGTGCGAGCAAATCCTTGTAGGTGACGCGCGTGACCTTGCCGTCGTCGGCCTCGAAGATGATCGCGACCTTGTCGCCGAGGCCGGCCTCGACGTTGCGGTCGAGACAGTTGTAGGAGACATTCAGCGTGCCGTCCTCGAACCACTTGAAGAACGGCGCCTTGCTCTCGTCGAGCACCTTGGTGAATGGCGTCTTCCAGCTCACCAGTTCGCGCGCCAGGCGCGCCCAATAGCCTTCGTAGTCGGATGCGGCCTCGGCGCACAGCTTCTCGTACGCGGCCATGCCCGAGACATACGCATTCTTGACGAGGGCCGGCGGCGGCGCGTAGATCTTGGGTTCTTGCGGAGCTTGGGGGGTGGTCATGCAGGTCTCCTTGCGAGGGCTTCGAGGCTTTGCGCACGATAGGCGGACGCTCTTACTAAGCCCTTACTCTATCCACAATCGCAAGCCCGGTCACGCTGGACGACGATGACCATTGCGCAACAAGCCGTTCGCCCCGGCCGAGGCGCCGGCCGGGGCCCCGATCCGCGCCAAGCCTGCGCCGTTGCCTGCCGTTCACGTCGAACGCCGAACCGTGCCCGGCCGGCCGCCATCGGGCGCGCACAGCGCGTCGCCGGCGATCTCGCCCTGCAGCCACTGGACGAAGCTGGACAGCGCGGCCGCCGGCTGCGCCGCCTCGGGGCTGACAAAGCAGTACGAGCGCCTGCTGCTCGCCGGCTGGTTGCACAGGATGACGAGATCGTTGCGCGCGATTTCGGCCTGCACCAGCATCGCCGGCATCAAGGCGACGCCCAGACCGCACACGGCCG
Organism: uncultured Burkholderiales bacterium; assembly: GCA_937864005.1. Lineage (GTDB taxonomy): Bacteria > Pseudomonadota > Gammaproteobacteria > Burkholderiales > Burkholderiaceae_C > CAIKUF01. Next base: position 3,463 of record CALMIL010000237.1, on the reverse strand, counting down.
CGCTCGCCAGCATCGAGAAGAGCTCGTAGCGCGGACCGCGCAGCGCGTCGGGAGCGTCGACGGCACAGGCTTCGAACCACTGGCGCCAGGCATCCGGTCGGGTGCTCTGCTGCAGCAGCGGTGCGCGGGCGACGTCGGCGGGCCGCCAGACCTTGCGCCGCGCCGCGAAGGCCGGGCTCGCGATCGGCACGACCATCTCGTGCATCAAGAGCGTCGTGCGCGTGCCGGGCCAGTTCCTCACCTGTTCCTCGGTACCGGCGTAGAGCGCCCCGTCGTACGGTGTTTCCGAGAACAGGAACGGGCGGGTGCAGGTATCGATGTGCACCGTGACCTCGGGGCAGGCGGCAGCAAAGCGCGCCAGCCGCGGCACGAGCCAGCGCGCGGCGAAGGTCGGCACCGCGGCGATGTGCAGCGCGCCCTGCCCCGCGCCCGACATCGCGTCCAGAGTATCGCGCTCGAGTCCGTCCAGGCGTCCGGCGATCTGGCGCGCATACGCGGCGCCCGCCGCCGTCAGCGCGACGCCGTGGCGGGTGCGACTGAAGAGGCGCACGCCGACGAACGCCTCGAGCGAAGCGATGCGCCGCGAGATCGCGCCCTGCGTCAGCGCGAGTTCGCGCGCGGCCAGCGTATAGCTCTGGTGACGGGCGGCCGCCTCGAAGCAGTCGAGCGCCTGCAGGGTCGGGAGTTTTCGTCGCATCGTGGTCGGGCTCGCGACGCGCTTCGCGCGCGCGTCGCCGAGGGCAAGATATTCGCATACCGCATGTCTCGGTGACCAAGTTTCGCTTGTTCGATCGGAGGCCGGCGTCTAGGATTGCACTCTTCATTCCCCGCATCGAAGCGCGCGCTGTCTCGATGCATCGCGACCACAGGAGCCATCGATGAGCCATGCCAAAGCCGCCTTCCACTGGGACGATCCTCTGCTGCTCGAGCACCAACTCAGCGCCGACGAGCGCGCGGTGCGCGACGCCGCGCGCGCCTACTGCCAGGACAAGCTCGCGCCGCGCGTCCTCGAGGCATTTCGCCACGAGAGCACCGACCCGTCGATCTTTCGCGAGATGGGCGAACTCGGACTGCTGGGGCCCACGATCCCCGAGGCCTACGGCGGATCGGGCCTGAACTACGTCTGCTACGGGCTGATCGCGCGCGAGGTCGAACGCGTCGATTCCGGCTACCGCTCGATGATGAGCGTGCAAAGCTCGCTCGTCATGGTGCCGATCAACGAGTTCGGCACCGAGGAGCAAAAGCGCAAGTACCTGCCCAAGCTCGCCACGGGCGAGTGGATCGGCTGCTTCGGATTGACCGAGCCGAATCACGGTTCCGACCCCGGCAGCATGGTCACCCGCGCGCGCAAGACTAACGGCGGCTGGAATCTGACCGGTGCGAAGACGTGGATCACGAACAGCCCGATCGCCGACGTCTTCGTCGTCTGGGCAAAGGACGACGAAGGCGCGATCCGCGGCTTCATTCTCGAGAAGGGATGGAAGGGCCTCACGGCACCGGCGATCCACGGCAAGGTCGGCCTGCGGGCGTCGATCACCGGCGAGATCGTGCTGGACGAGGTGTTCTGCCCCGAGGCGAACGCGTTCCCCGACGTGCGCGGCCTGAAGGGCCCGTTCACCTGCCTCAACTCGGCCCGCTACGGCATCGCCTGGGGCGCGCTCGGCGCGGCCGAGGACTGCTGGCACCGGGCGCGCCAGTACACGCTGGACCGCAAGCAGTTCGGCCGCCCGCTCGCCGCCAACCAGCTGATCCAGAAGAAGCTCGCCGACATGCAGACCGAGATCACGCTCGGGCTGCAGGGCTGCCTGCGCCTCGGCCGGATGAAGGACGAGGGCACGGCCGCCGTCGAAATCACCTCGATCATGAAGCGCAACAGCTGCGGCAAGAGCCTCGACATCGCTCGCCTGGCGCGCGACATGCTCGGCGGCAACGGCATCAGCGACGAGTTCGGCATCGCCCGCCATCTCGTCAACCTCGAGGTCGTCAACACCTACGAGGGCACGCACGACGTGCACGCGCTGATCCTCGGGCGCGCGATCACCGGCATCGCTGCATTCGCGAACTGAGCATCCGATATGAGCGAAAGTCCGCAACGCCGCGCGCCGCTTGACGGAATCCGGGTCCTCGACCTGTCGCGCGTCCTCGCCGGACCGTGGTGCGGCCAGCAGCTGGCCGACCTCGGCGCCGATGTCGTCAAGGTCGAGCGTCCCGAAGGCGGCGACGATACGCGTGCCTGGGGGCCGCCGAACCTGAAGGACGCCGCGGGCAACGCGACGAGCGAGTCGGCCTACTACCTCTGCACGAACCGCAACAAGCGCTCGATCACGATCGATATGGCGCAGCCCGCGGGCCAGGCGCTGATCCGCCGCCTCGCGGCACAGGCCGATGTCGTGATCGAGAATTTCAAGTGCGGCGGGCTCGCGAAATACGGGCTCGACTATCCGGCCCTCTCGGCGTCGAATCCGCGCCTCGTGTACTGCTCGATCACCGGCTTCGGGCAGACCGGACCGTATGCGCCGCGCGCCGGCTACGATCTGTTGATCCAGGGCATGGGCGGGCTGATGTCGATCACCGGCCGCGCCGACGGCGACGAAGGCGCCGGCCCGCAGAAGGTCGGCGTCGCGCTCACCGACATCATGACCGGCCTGTACGCGACGATCGCGGTCCAGGCCGCGCTCGCCGAGCGCGAGCGTTCCGGCCGCGGCCAGCACATCGACCTCGCGCTGCTCGACGTGCAGATCGCCTGCCTCGGCAACCAGGCGTCGAACTACCTGGCCGGCGGCGTCGTGCCGCGCCGCATGGGCAATGCGCATCCGAATATCGTCCCCTACCAGGACTTCGAGACCGCCGACGGCTACATGATCCTGGCGGTCGGCAACGATGCCCAGTTCACCCGCTTCTGCGAGGTCGCCGGCCATGCCGAGTGGGCGCGCGACGAGCGCTTCACGAGCAACCCGCAGCGCGTCGCCAACCGCGGCACGCTGATCGCGATGATTCGCCAGGCGACGCTGCAGCGCACGACGCGCGAATGGGTAGCCGCGCTCGAGGCGGCGGGCGTGCCGTGCGGTCCGATCAACCGCATCGATCAGGTCTTCGACGACGCCCAGGTGCGCGCGCGCGGCCTGCGCATCGAACTCCCGCACCCGGCGGCGGGCGTCGTGCCGCTCGTCGCGAACCCGATCCGCCTGTCCGAGACGCCGATAGAGTACCGCCGCGCGCCGCCGATGCTCGGCGAGCATTCGCAGCAGGTGTTGCAGGACTGGCTGGGCGAAGAAGCGCCCGGCGCAGCCGATCAGAGCGGACCTGGCTGAGCCCGCAGGCTGATCACCCTACACGTTCGAGTTCACCCGCGCGCGACAGACGGCGAAGCCGACTGTGGCTTTGTCCATCCGGAAAGGTTCAGGTTTGCCTACACGGAGTGCGGTTGGCGTTCTCCCTTGGATGCGTCGCGCCGCATTGTCTT
>CALMIL010000236.1 GCA_937864005.1 uncultured Burkholderiales bacterium | reverse complement strand
TTTCGCGACGCCGCGGCGATCGAGAACCTGCGCAAGGTCGACACGCTGATCGTCGACAAGACCGGCACGCTGACCGAAGGCCGGCCGGCGTTCGACAAGGCGATCGGCGCGAACGGCTTCGCCGACGCCGAGGTGCTGCGCCTCGCGGCGAGCCTGGACCAGGGCAGCGAGCATCCGCTCGCCGCGGCGATCGTCGCCGCCGCGCGCGAGCGCGGGCTCGCGCTGGCCAAGCCGCAAGACTTCGACTCCGAATCCGGCATCGGCGTGCGCGGCCGTGTCGATGGTCGCGCGCTCGCGCTCGGCAACACGTCGCTGATGGAGCAGCAAGGCATCGACGTTGCAGCCCTGCGCGACGCCGGCGAGGCGCTGCGTGCCGAGGGCGCGAGCGTGATGCACCTTGCCGTCGACGGCCGGTTGGCGGGTCTGCTCGCAGTGTCCGATCCGGTCAAATCGACGACGCCCGCGGCGCTCGCCGCGCTGCGCGGCGCCGGCCTGCGCGTCGTGATGGCGACCGGCGACGGCTTGACGACGGCGCGCGCGGTCGGTGCGCGGCTCGCGATCGACGAGGTGCACGGCGAAGTCAAGCCGGCCGACAAGCTCGCGCTCGTCGAGCGCTTGCAGGCCGAGGGGCGAATCGTCGCGATGGCCGGCGACGGCATCAACGACGCGCCGGCGCTGGCGCGCGCCGACGTCGGAATCGCGATGGGCACCGGCACCGACGTCGCGATGACGAGCGCGCAGCTCACGCTCGTCAAGGGCGACCTGCGCGGCATCGCGACGGCGCGCGCGCTGTCGGTAGCGACGATCGCGAACATGCGCCAGAACCTCGCGTTCGCCTTCGTCTACAACGCGCTCGGCGTGCCGCTCGCGGCCGGCGTGCTGTATCCGTTCACCGGCTGGCTGCTGTCGCCGCTGATCGCGGCGCTCGCGATGAGCCTGAGCTCGGCCTCGGTGATCGGCAACGCGCTGCGGCTGCGCAATGCGGATCTGCGATCGGATTGACCGGCGCCGCGCGCACTGCCAGCGTACGAGCGCGCGATCGTCCGCCATGCGCACTTGCCGGGTAATCCCGGGGCGCGCGGTGCGTCGTCGGGCCGCGAAGGCGTGATAACCTGACCGCGGTCCGCCGCGCTCCCGGCCAGGCGCCGCAACGGCGCGGCATATCCCTCCCGCGATCAAGTCTGGAATCACCATGAGCAAACTGACCCGCCGCGAATTCAACCAGATGGCGGCCGCATCGGCCGTGGCCGGCACACTCGCTGCACCGGCGCTCGTGCGGGCGCAGCCCAAGACGCTGAAGGTCGGCGTGCTGCTGCCGCGTTCGGGCACCCAGGCCTTCATCGGGCAGTCGTGCCAGCTCGGCGCCGACATCTCGCCCGGGCTGATTCGCGAGATGTACGGCGTCGATCTCGAACTGATGAACGCCGACACCGAGACCAACGTCGAGGTCGCGCGTTCGCGCGCCGAGAAGCTGATCAACGACGGCGCGCAGGTGCTGGTCGGGCCGTTCGACTCCGGCGCCGCCGCCGCCATCGCCCAGGTGGCCGAGCAGCGCAAGATTCCGTTCATCGTCAATATCGCCGCCGCGCCGCAGATCACCGAGCAGGGCTACAAGTACACGGTGCGCAACTTTCCGACCGCGGTCGACCTGATCCACAACGGGCTGGCGCTGATGCGCGACCTGTTCCAGGCCACCAATACGGCGCCGCGCAAGGCCGTATTCATGCACGTCAACGATACCTTCGGCACGTCGATGGTGAAGGGCATCGGGGCGATCCTGCCCAAGCTCGACTACCTGCCGTTCAAGGTCGTCGAGACGATCTCGTACGACCCCGCGGCGCGCGACCTCTCGGTCGAGGTGGCGAAGGCGAAGGCGACGAACGCCGACTTCATCATGCTCGTCAGCCGGCTGAACGATGCCATCCTGCTGGTGCGAGAACTCGTCAAGCAGCGCTGGTCGCCGCAGGGGATCATCAGCCCAGGCTCGCCCGGCATGTACGAGGCGCAGTTCTACAAGGCGCTGGGCAACAAGTACTCCGACTACGCGATCTCCAACGTGCCCTGGTACAACCCGAACGCGGCGCTGACCAAGCGCGTCGAGGCGGCGTTCGCCAAGCAGTTCCCGAAGGAGAAGATGATGTTCCACGCGCTGAACGTCGGCTTCACCTTCGAGGCGATGATGATCGCCGCCGACGCCTTCAAGCGCGCCGGCAGCGCCGACGGCGCGGCGCTCAACGATGCGATCCACAAGACCGATATCACCGAGCGGATGATGGTCGGCGGGCCGATCAAGTTCGACGCCAAGGGCCAGAACACGCAGATCGCCTCGGCCTGCATCCAGAACCGCAACGGCCAGCCGGTGGTGGTGCTGCCCAAGGACGCGGCGCAGATGGCGCCCGTCTACCCGGTGCCGAACTGGCAGGCACGCGGCTGAGCCGGGCGGTCTCGACGCAACGCCGGGTCAGAGCCCGACGGGAGGTGTCTGCGTGCCGATCGACGCGATCGTCAATATCGTCGTCAGCGGCCTGCTGACCGGCCTGGTCTACGGGCTGATGGCGCTCGGCCTGTCGGTCATCTACGGCGTGGTGCGGATCGTCAATTTCGCGCACGGCGAGCTGATGACGCTGGCGATGTACGGCGCGGTATTCGGCTTCGCGCTCGCCGGCATCGATCCGCTGTGGCTGCTGGTGCCGATGGCGCTCGCTTTCTTCGCCGTCGGCTACGCGCTGCAGCGCGTGATCGTCAACCCGTTCATCGACCGGCCCGAGCACTCGCAGTTCATCCTGCTGCTGGCGGTGGCGCTGGTGCTGGTGAACGCCCTGCTGATCGCCTTCGGCCCGGACGCGCGCAGCGTGCAGGTCGACTATGCGCTCGATTCGTACCAGATCGGCCCGCTGCTGGTCGACAAGGTGCGCGTCATCTGCGCCGCGGTCGCGCTCGTCGCCTGTGCGCTGCTGTTCGCGATCTTCCGCTTCACCGCATTCGGCAAGGCGATCCGCGCCTGTGCCGACAACCTGCTCGGCGCGCAGGTGGTGGGGCTCGACGTCAAGCACCTCTATGCGCTGACCTTCGGCCTCGGCACCGCCTGTGTCGGCGTCGCCGGCTGCCTGCTGACCCTTCTGGTCGACGTGACGCCGGTTTCCGGGCCGGCCTATACGCTGCTCGCCTTCGTGATCGTGATCATCGGCGGGCTCGGCTCGATGGTCGGCGCGCTCGCCGGCGGCGTGCTGATCGGCGTCTCCGAGTCGGTCGCCGGGCTGCTGATCACGCCGTCGGCCAAGAGCATGCTGTCGTTCGCGCTGCTGATCCTGGTGCTGGCGTTCAGGCCGCAGGGCCTGTTCAAAGGAAAGTAGGTGGACCGCTCGCGCATCGGGCTGCTGGTGCTGCTGGCGCTGCTGCTGGTGGTGCCGCCGGTGCTCGACCGCTACCTGCTATCGGTGCTGATCCTGATCCTGTACTTCGCGTTCGTCGGCCAGGCGTGGAATATCGTGATGGGCTTCTGCGGCCAGCTGTCGCTTGGCCACGCCCTGTTCGTCGGCCTCGGCGCCTACACCGCGGCGGCGCTGTTCCAGCACTTCGGCGTGATTCCGTGGATCGGCATGCTGGCCGCGGTGGCGGTCTGCGTCGCGGCGGCGTCGGTGATCGGCTGGCTCGCATTTCGCTTCGGCATCGGCGGCACCTACTTCGCGCTGCTGACGATCGCCTTCGCCGAGTTCACCCGCATCGGCTTCGACCACCTCACCTGGGTCGGCGCCTCGGGCGGCTTCTTCCTGAAGGTAGTGCAGCAGGACCAGGTCGACCTGCTGCACCTGCGCGGCCACCCGCTGATGTTCTACTACCTCGCGCTGGCGCTGGCGGTCGGCGGCTTCGCGCTGTCGGCGTGGCTGCTGCGCGGCAGGCTGGGTTTTTATTTCCGCGCGATCCGCGACAACGAGGAGGCGGCGCGCGCCGCCGGCGTCGACACCTTCCGCTACAAGATGTTCGCGCTGCAGATCTCGGCCGGCATGACGGCGCTGGCCGGCGTGTTCTTCGCCTTCTACTACAACAACCTCTTCCCGGAGCAGATCTTCAGCATGGGCCGCTCGATCGAGATCATCCTCGCGCCGATCATCGGCGGCGTCGGCACGCTGTTCGGTCCGATCCTGGGGGCGGCGGTGCTCACCGTGCTCTCCGAGGGCATCAACGAACTGCTGTCGATCTCGGGCTACGAGATTCCGGGCGTCAAGCAGATCCTGTACGGCATCGCGCTCGGCCTGGCGATCATGTTCATGCCGAACGGCATCTGGCCCGCGATCGCGAACCGCCTGGGATTCAAGCGCCGGATTGCGCGCGACGATGACGAATCGTGACGTGCGCACCGATACGACGTCCCCGCTGCTCGAGGTGGCGGGGGTGTCGAAGAGCTTTCGCGGCCTGCGCGCGGTCTCGCGCGCCTCGCTCGAGGTCGCGCGCGGCGAGATCGTCGCGCTCATCGGCCCGAATGGCGCAGGCAAGACGACGCTGTTCAACCTGGTGGCCGGTGCGCTCGCGCCGGACGAGGGAACGATCCGCTTCCACGGCGCCAATATCGAGGGCATGCGCCCGGATCGGGTCTGCGAGGCCGGCATCGGCCGCACCTTCCAGATCGTCAAGCCGTTCGCCGACATGACGGTGCTCGAGAACGCGATGGTCGGCGGCTTTCGCGGCACCGCCGATGCCCGCCTCGCGCGCTCGCGCGCCGATCGCGCGCTCAAGGGGCTGGAGATGTGGCCGCTGCGCGACCGCCCGGCCTCGGCGCTGACGCTGCCCGACCGCAAGCGGCTCGAGGTCGCGCGGGCGCTGGCGACCGAACCGACGCTGCTGCTGCTCGACGAGGTGATGGCGGGCCTGCGGCCGACCGAGACCGACCAGATGGTCGCGGCGTTCAAGCGGCTGGCCTCCGAGCAGGGCGTGACGATCCTGCTGATCGAGCATGTGATGCGCGCCGTGATGGCGCTCGCGCAGCGCGTCTATGTGCTGCATCACGGCGAGATCATCGCCTCGGGGACGCCGCAGCAGGTCACCTCCGATGCGCGGGTGCTCGAGAGCTATCTCGGCAGCGGGACGGCGCACTGATGCTCGAGATCCGCGACCTGTCGGTGTTCTACGGCGATGCGCAGGCGATCGACGGCGTGAACCTCTCGGTCGGCGACGGGCAGGTGGTGGCGCTGGTGGGCGCGAACGGTGCCGGCAAGACCTCGCTGATCCGCACCGTGGCCGGCATCCTGAAGCCGCGCGCGGGATCGATCCGCTTCGACGGCCGCGAGATCGGCGGCCAGGACAGCCACCGCGTGTGCAACCTCGGCGTCGGCCAGGTCGCCGAGGGCCGGCAGGTCTTCCCGTCGCTGAGCGTGCTCGAAAACCTGCAGGTCGGTGCGATGCTGCCGCGCGCCCGGGCGCACGCCGCGGCGGCGCTCGACCGAGTCTTCGCGATGTTCCCCCGGCTCGAAGAGCGCGCGTCGCAGTCCGCCGGCACGCTGTCGGGCGGCGAGCAGCAGATGCTCGCGATCGGCCGCTGCCTGATGGGGGCGCCGCGCATGATCATGTTCGACGAGCCTTCGCTCGGCCTGTCGCCGACGATGGTCGCCGAGGTCTTTCGCGTCGTCCGCGAGCTTCACGCGCAGGGCATGACGATCCTGCTCGTCGAGCAAAACGTCGCCGCTTCGCTGCAGATCGCCGACCGCGCCTGCGTGCTGGAAAACGGCCGCATCGTGCTGGAGGGCACCGGCGCTTCGCTGCTCGACGACCCGCGGGTGAAGGAAGCCTACCTCGGCCTGTAAGGGCGTCTGCAAGGGCGTCAGCCGGGCAGCGCGATGCCGCGCCGCTCGCGCATCGCGCGGCCGATCTGCTCGAGCGCTTCGTCGCTCAACAGGCGCGCGGCCATCGGCAGCAGTTCCTTCTCCTCGCGCGCGATGTGGCGCTCGTAGAGCGTGATCATCGGCTCGATATCCTGCGCGTCGAGCATTGCCGCGCCGCCGCCGGCGATGACTTCGAGCTTGATGCGCACATCCCGCCAGTGCGCCTCGAGCGCGCGGTGTTCCGCGGTCAGCGCGCCGACGATATCGTGCAAACAGACCGCGTCCGA
>CALMIL010000235.1 GCA_937864005.1 uncultured Burkholderiales bacterium | reverse complement strand
GTCGACAGGATGTAGATTGCCGCCGCGCCGAGCGTGCCGAACATGCAGGCGAGTGGCACGTCGCGCTTCGGGTTCTCGACCGCCGACGCATTCTGCGACGCCGACTCCAGACCGAGGAAGGCCCAGAGCGTGAGAGCGATCGACGAGCCCATGCCTTCGGCGAGGCTGATGCCCTTCGGGTTCCACGCCGCGGCGAAGGTCTCGCCGCTGAACCAGATCCAGCCGCCCAGCGCCATGAAGCCGACCGGCAGGATCACGCCCCAGACCGTGACCGAGCCGATCTTGCCGGTCACACTGGGGCCCCCGAAGTTGGCGACGGTCGTGATCCACAAGAGCGCGATGACGCCGAGCGTGGTTGCGATCGGCGTCGAGGTGAGTGCCGGGAAGAAGCTCGACAGGTAGCCGAGCGCCGAGATCGCGACCGCGACGTTGGCGATGGCGAGCGAGATGAAGTAGAGAAAGAAGACCTGGAAGTAGCCGTCCTTGCCGTAGGCGTCCTCGGCATAGGCGGCCAGCCCCCCGGCGCGCTGGTTGAAGAGGCCGGCCTGCGCGAAGCCCCAGGCGATGGCGAGCGAACCGAGCGCGGTGACGAGCCACGAGGTCAGCGAGATCGCGCCGACCTTGGCCATGTTCGACGGCAGCATGATGATGCCCGAGCCCATCATGTTGACCATCACGATGAACGTCAGTTGCACGACGTTCATCTTCTTCTGCGGTGCGGCCATGGCCTTGTCTCCTTAGTCTCGGACGACGTAGGTGTGGAAGACGATGCGGCCGTCGATCCGCTCCTGGAACACGCCCTGCACCTCGTAGTTGAAGCCGGGGAAGCGGTTGAACGATTCCTCGAAGGCGTGCAGGTAGTCGAGCATCGGCTGCGCACGGTCGTCCCAGCGCTCGCCGGGAACGACGACACCGATGCCGGGCGGGTAGATCAGCGCCAGCGTCGCCGCGACGCGGCCCTTGCACTGATCCAGCGGCAGGTACTCGACCTCGTTTCCCACCAGCTTGCGGTAGGCGTCCTGCGGCAGCATCGCCAGTTCCGGGAAGCTCTCGGCGCGGAAGCACTTGCGCTGCAGGCCCTTGATGTCGCGGCTGCGGTAGAACTCGTGCATCTCGCGGCACACGCCGCGGATCGTCGCGCCGCCGTAGCGCCCGCTGTTGGCTGCATAGAGCGACGGTAGCACCTGCGAAAGCGGCGCGTCGGCGTCCCACGCGGTCTTGAACATCACCAGCTTGGCGATCAGCGTGTTGAGCTTGCTTTCGTCCTCGGCCGGCGTCATCAGAAAGAGGATGCTGTTCAGATCGCACTTCTCGGGCACGATGCGCTGCTCGCGCAGGAAGTTCGCGACCACCGTGGCCGGCACGCCGAAGTCGGCGTAGTTGCCGGTCTTGCGGTCGATGCCGGGCGTCAGCAGCATCAGCTTGTTCGGGTCGACCATCGCGTAGCCGGGCGCCATGCCGGCATAGCCGTGCCAGGCGGCGCCGGGCTCGAAGTTCCAGCATTGCTGCTCGCGCTTGAGCAGGTCGGTCGGCAGGCTCTCCCACGGCACGTCGATCGCATCGGCGCCGTGGGCGGACTTGCGCACGCTGACGCGGTCCGGCACGAAGGGGTCGAAGAACCACTGCTCCTCGGGGCCGCGGCCGCTGCGCGCGTAGTGCGCGCCGAACTCGCGCAGCTTCTTGCGCGCCTCGATCGTCAGCTCGATGCAGCGGTCCCACAGCATCTCGCCGGCCTTGCCTTCGTGCACCTTGGCGTTGACGTCGAGCGACGCGAACAGCGGGTAGAACGGCGAGGTCGAGACGTGCTGCAGGAACGATTCGTTGAAGCGCGCATGGTCGACGAAGCGCTTCTGCCCGCGCAGGTGCTCGTCGCGCTTGTGGATCTGGCTCGCCTGCGAGAAGCCGGCGCCCTGCTTGTGCACCGACTGCGTCGAAAAAAGGCCGGGCATCTCGGCCGTCAGCGCCGCCGGTTCGAGGCGCATCGGGCTGTGGCCTTCGAACAGCGGATGAAAGGCGTTGTAGCCGATCCAGGCTTCGTCCCACAGCACGTAGTCGCACAGGTGGCCGATCCTCTCGAGTACCTTGCGCACGTTGTAGACCGTGCCGTCGTAGGTGCACAGCTGGATGCAGGCCAGGCGAAACGGCCTTGGTGCATCGGCGCGCGACTTGTCCTCGACTTGGCCGTGCTGGCGGATCTGCTCGCGCAGCGCGGCCTCGTCCCAGGTGTCGAAGTCGACCGGGCCGATCATGCCGAAGGCGTTGCGCGCGGTCGGCAGGAAGATTGGCACCGCGCCCGCCTGCACCAGCGCGCCCTGGTGCAGCGACTTGTGGTTGTTGCGGTCGAACAGCACGAGGTCGCCGCGCCGCAGCAGCGCGCCGGTGACGATCTTGTTCGAGGTGCTGGTGCCGTTGAGCACGAAGTAGGTGCGGTCGGCGCCGAAGACCTCGGCCGCATGCGCCTGCGCCTGCTCGGCCGCGCCCTCATGGATCAGCAGGTCGCCGAGTTCGACGTCGGCGTTGCACAGGTCGTTGCGAAAGATCGCCTCGCCGAAGTGCTTGAAGAACAACTGCCCGGGCGGCGACTTCTTGTAGAACTGCCCGCCCTGGTGGCCGGGGCAGTCGAAGGCGATCGTCGCCTTGCCGTCGTAGGCCATCAGCTTGCCGAAGAACGGCGGCAGCAGGCTCATGCCGTAGCGCATGAGGCTGGCGATGACCTGCTTGGCGTAGAAGGTCGGCGATTGCTGGCCGAGATAGATGTAGCCCTCGACCTCGCCCAGGCCGCCGACCACCGGCAGGTCGCTGATGCGGTGGCTGTCGGCGAGCGCCCACAGCGGCGTGCGAAAGCCGAGTGCGCGCACGCCGCGCACCAGCGCCTTCGCCGACTCGAGGTGCGATCCGTCGGTGAGCACGATGTAGGCGCCGACCGAGGCGTCCTCGCCGAGGTCGCGTTGCGCCTGCGCGCTGACTTCGATCTCGTAGCCTTCGGCGGCGATCTGCGCCAGCAGATCCTTCGTTGCCGGATCCGCCGGGTCGACGATCGCCACCACCTTCAGCAGCTTGTGGAACGGAATCGGCACCGCCTGCGGCGCGAGCGAATAGTTCGAATACCGGTTCACGGCTTCAGCCCTCCTTCACGCAGTCCACCAGCCACGTCTTGTGGCCTTTCTTGTCGATGTCGAAGCGCGGGCCGTGGATGTCGGCCTCGAAGCCCGGGAAGCGGTCATCGGAGTCGCGCGCGAACTTCAGGTAGTCGACGATCGAGCCAGTCGTGAAGCGTTCGCCGGGCATGATGAGCGGGATGCCGGGTGGGTAGGGCACCAGCATCACCGCGGTGACGCGGCCCCTGAGCTTGTCGATCGCCACCGGCTCGACGCGGCCGTGCACCATGCGGTCGTAGGCCTCGGACGGCGTCATCGCCGGCTCCGGCAGCTCGGTGTACATCGCGTTCATCGCGACCGCAGTGTCGTTGTCGCGGTAGAAGGCGTGCAGCGCATCGCACAGGTCGCGCAGACCCCAGCCGGCGTAGGCGTGCTTTCCAGCGTCGGCGATCGTGGGCAGCGTGTCGTTCAGCGGCGCGTTGCGGTCGTAGTCCGTCTTGAAGTCGACCAGCGCGTCGACCATCGAGCTCCACTTGCCGCGCGTGATGCCGAGCGAGAACAGGATCAGGAAGCTGTACAGGCCGGTCTTCTCGACGACGAGCCCGCGCTGCCACAAATACTTGCTGACGACCGCCGCCGGGATGCCGCTCTTGCCAAGCTTGCCGCCCTTGCCGAGACCCGGCGTAAGCAGCGTGACCTTGATCGGGTCGAGCATCACGTAGTCGTCGGCGAGCTTGCCGAAGCCGTGCCAGTCGGCCTTCGGGTCGAGCACCCAGTCGGCGGTGGCTGGCGCCTTGGACAGATCGAGCCCGTCGGGCTGCCAGACCTGGAACCACCAGTCGTGCTTCTTGAAACCGGCGCCGAGCGCGGCCAGCGCGCGGCGGAAGTGCATCGCCTCGTCGTGCGTCTCCTGCACGATCGCGCGCCCGCTCGATCCTTCCATCATCGCGGACGAGACGTCGAGCGAAGCCATGATGCCGTAGTGTGGCGACGTCGAGCCGTGCATCATGAAGGCGTCGTTGAAGCGCGTCGTGTCGATCTTGCGCGTCTGTGACTCCTGGATGTGGATCATCGACGCCTGCGAAAACGCCGCCAGCAGCTTGTGCGTCGAGTGCGTCGCGAAGACGAGCGTATGGTCGGCGCGCGGGTGGCCGCGCGGCACGCCCATCGCGTGCCGGCCGGCGTAGAACTCGTGGAACGCGGCGTAGGCGTACCAGGCCTCGTCGAAGTGCAGCGCGTCGACCTGGTTCGCGGCGACGTCCTTGATCTTCTCGGCGTTGTAGCAAAGGCCGTCGTAGGTGGAGTTGGTCACCACCGCGATGCGCACGTTGCCCTTGTGCTTGCGCGCGAGCGGGCTGGCCTCGATCTTCTTCTTGATCGCCTGCGGCGAGAACTGCTCGAGCGCGATCGGGCCGATGATGCCGTAGTCATTGCGCGACGGCATGAAGTAGATCGGCGTCGCGCCGGTCATGATCAGCGAGTGCAGCAGGCTCTTGTGGCAGTTGCGGTCGACGATCACGAGGTCGCCGCGCCCGGCCATCGAGTGCCAGACGATCTTGTTCGCGGTCGACGTGCCGTTCGTGACGAAGTAGGTGTGGTCGGCGCCGAAGACCTTCGCCGCATAGGCTTCGGCTTCCTTCACCGGCCCGGTGTGGTCGAGCAGCGAGCCGAGTTCCGGCACCGAGACCGACAGGTCCGATCGCAAGGTGTTCTCGCCGAAGAACTGGTGCAGCGCATAGCCGGCGGGCGACTTCAGGAAGCCGACGCCGCCGGCGTGCCCCGGTGTGTGCCAAGAGTACGCCGAGCGTTCGGCGTGCTGCACCAGCGCCTTGAAGAACGGCGGCAGCAGATCAGCCAGATAGTCCTCGGCGGCGCGCATGATCTGACGCGCGAGGAACGATGCCGTGTCCTCGTAGAGATACAGGATACCGCGCAGGTTGCGCAGCGCCGCCACCGCCTTTGGCGACGTGCCTTCGAGCGTCACCGTCTCGCCGAGCGCGATCACCGGGAGCCCCGGCGCGCGCTCGTGCACCCTGTTCATCAGGTCGATCAGCCGCTGGCCGGCGCCGCTGTCCTTGCGGATCGCCTCGGCCTCGAAGACGATCGCCGCGAGGCCGCGATGGGCGCCGGCGACGATACCGGCGTCGGCGCCGTTGTCGACCATCAGCGTTCGCCACCCTTCGGCCTGCAGCGCCTGCTCGATCTGCCGCAGCCGCACGCCCGCAACGCTTTGCCTGCCCACCTCGGGGTGCGCGATCAGGATCGGGAAGTGTGCCTTCAGACTCATCTGCGTCTCCGTTTGCGGGATGGGGCGGTCAAACCGGCGGCGAGCTCAGAACGTCACCTTGGTCGAGAACTGCAGCCGGTAGTCGGTCGCCGACTGGCCGTCCTTCTGTTCCAACTCGCCCCAGACGAATTCGAGGCCGGTGAGCACGTTCTTCCACGGCGTGTAGAGCAGATTCACGTTGGCGTAGCTGCCGCGGCGGAACGCCGTCGCCGTCTGGCCGGAAGTGTTGTCCTGCTGGTGCTGCGAGTAGCCGATCGCGCTGCTCCAGTTTGGCGCCCAGACGTGGTTGTAGTAGGCGAGCCAGCCGATCGTCTGCACCGTCTCGGCACGCAGCCCCTGCCCCGGCGCGAGGTCGACGCCGCCGTCGTTCATGTAGCTCGCGATCGCCTTGCCCCAGACGAAACCGGCGTTGATCCGGTCCTTGCCGAATACGTTCAGGCTGCCGGTCAGGTTGATGCCATAGCCGGTTTCGTGGCCCGATGGGTTGTTGTCCGGCGTCAGCGTGTTCTGGTAGCCGACCTGGCGCAGGATTCCCGACGCCTTGAAGTGGCCCCAGTCGCCGTTCGTGCGCCACGATGCGGTCAGATCGGGCAGCCGGTTCCAGCCCGTGAAGCCGGCGCCGAAATCGGGCGAGATCTCGCTGATCTTGCCGGTGTCGAGCGCCGAGTTCGGCGCCTCGAGCGCGAACGCGATCGAGCTCTTGTCGTCGGACCACGGCGTGAAGCGCAACTGCGGGTTGCGCACGAACACCATGCCGCTCGGCCCCCAGTAGTCGATCGTGTTCGGGAAGACGTCGATATCCATGAAGTTGGAGTACGTCTGACCGACGCCGAACTTGCCGAGCTCGGCCCAGATGCTCAGCCAGTGGATCGAGGTGCTGCCGTCGCTGCCGAACAGGTCGAAGCTGAGGTCGGTCTTCACGAGACCGAACGAGGTCGGGATGAAGCTGCGCAGACCGAGGCTCGACTGGCGCGCGCTGAAGATCCAGTCGCCGTCCTTCCCGCAGCCGGCCGACCCGGGGCAGACCACCGGGATCTGCGACGGCCGCAGCGTCGCCGCGAAGTCCGGATTCATGCGCTTGAAGTCGTAGATCGTATCGAGCATGACCTGCCCGTAGACCTCGACGCGCGCCTTCTCGGCGTCGGGCGTGCTCGCATCCTCGGCGCGGGTGCCGACCGACACCACCGGAGCGCCCCAGGTCGCCGGCGCCGGCGCGGAGGCGGCGGCGCCGGGCGTTGCGGCCGCGGCGGCCGCCGGCGCCGTCTTCTGATCCTCGAGCGCCTTGACCCGGCCCTGCAGATCCTCGATCGTCTTCAGCGCCTGATCAAGCCTGGCCTTGAGCTCTTCGTTCGACTGGGCCTGCACGCCGCCTGCCGCCATGCCGGCCGCGATTGCCGCCGCTGCGATGCGCACCTTCATTCTCGTCTCCCGCGTCTGCCTCGACACGCCGTTACGCCGCTGCCGCTAGACTATGCAAGAACACGGTGGGTCGTCTACTTCCCTTTCGGGAAGGTCGCATGGATCGACGCGAGGCAGCGACGGGCTCGACGGCATCGGCGATGCCTTCGGCCGCGCGCCAGACGCCGGGCCCCGACGACCCCACCCACTTCCTGCGCCATGAGCCCGAGCCGCGATCCCATACCATCCGAGGTCGACGAGCGCGACCGATTCGAGTCCCTGTTGATGGAGTTGTCGACGCGCTTCGTCAACGTCGAACCCGACCGGGTCGACAGCGAGATCGAGGAGGCCCAGCGCCAGGTCTGCGAATGCCTCGGACTCGACGCCTCGCTGCTGTGGCAATGGACTGACGATCCGTCGGCCCGGCTCAAGGTCACCCACATGCACCGGCCGCTCGCCGCTCCGCCCGCGCCGACCCAAGCCGAGGCCCGCGCCGCCTTCCCCTGGACCTACGAGCATGTGCTCGCCGGCAGGATGTACGCCCACGCGTCGCTCGACGATCTGCCGCCCGAGGCGGCCTGCGACAAGGCCACGCTGCAGCGCTACCGGGTGAGGTCTAACGTCGGCCTGCCGCTGCGCGTCGGCGGCGGGGCGCCATTGGGCCTGCTGACGTTCAATACCATGCGAGAGCCGCGCGCCTGGACCGACGCCATCATCAAGCGGCTGCAACTGGTTGCCCAGATCTTTGCGACCGCGCTGGCGCGCAAGGAAGCGCATGCGCTGGCGCAGGTGCGCCTGTGCCAGCTCGCCCACCTGAACCGCGTCGCCGCGATGGGCGAACTGACGACGGCGCTGGCGCACGAGTTGAACCAGCCGCTGGGCGCCATTCTGCGCAACGCCGAAGCCGCCGAGCTGCTGTTGCAGGCGGCGGCGCCCGATCTCGCCGAGCTGCGCGCGATCGTCGTCGATATCAAGCACGACGACGCGCGCGCCGGCGGCGTCATCGACAGCCTGCGCAGATTGCTGCGCTATCGCAACATCGAGCCGCAGACGCTCGAGCTTGCTCTCCTCGTCGACGAGGTCGTCGCGATCGTGCAGTCGAGGGCTACGTCGCGCAGCATCGAGGTCGTCAACAAGGTTGGGACAGCCGGGGCACTCAGCGTGCGCTGCGATCGCGTGCAGGTGCAGCAGGTGCTCCTCAATCTGCTGATGAACGCGATCGACGCGATCAGCCTGGCGCCCGCGACGCTGCCGTCGTGCGTCACGATCGACGCGAAGGAGGCCGGCGATGGTCTGGTCGAGGTCTGCATCAGCGATACCGGTCCGGGGATTGCGGCCGGCGCACGAGGCAAGCTGTTCGAGCCCTATTTCACGACCAAGCCCACCGGCATGGGGATGGGTCTGACGATCTCGCGCTCGTTGATCGAGGCGCAGGGCGGCCGCATCTGGGTCGGCGACCAGGGTGCGAGCGGCCAACGCGGCGCGAGCATCCACTTCACGCTGCCGACGGCAGCCGGCGAGGCGCCATGAACGCTGCCGATGGCGTCGTCCACCTGGTCGATGACGACCGCTCGTTTCGCACCGCTGCCGAGCGGCTGCTGCGGGCGCACGGCTTTGCCGTCCACGGCTTCGCCGCCGCCGACCAGTTGCTGAAGGCAATCTCGGCCGACACCCGCGGCTGCGTGATCGCCGACCTGCGCATGCCAGGCATGAACGGGCTCGAGCTGCAGGATGCGCTGGCGGGCACAGGCTCCAGGCTGCCGATCGTCTTCCTGACCGGCGCGGCCGATATCGCCTCGACGGTGCGCGCGATGCGCAGCGGCGCCGAGGACTTTCTGGAGAAGCGCTGCCCCGAGGCACACCTCGTCGCCGCCGTGCAGCGTGCCCTCGAGCGCGACGCCAGCGCACGCGCCGAACGCGAGCGCCTGCAGGCACTGCGCGCACGCTTCCAAGCATTGAGCCGGCGCGAGCGCGAGGTGCTGTCGCATGTGCTGCGCGGCCGCATGAACAAGCAGATCGCCGCCGACCTCGGCATCCACGAACGCACCGTCAAGCTGCACCGCACCGCGATGACGACCAAGCTCGCCGTGCACTCGGGCGCCGAGCTCGTGCGCCTCGCGCAGGCGGCCGGGCTGCTCGACGGCGACGGAACAACCTTCCCGAATGGGAAGTAGACACCGCAGCGGGCGCGGGGCTAGCCTGCGCCCTTGCGCTCCTGCTCATGGCCGATCACCCCTGCATCGCCGTCGTCGATGACGACATCAGCGTCTGCACGTCGCTGAGCCGCTTGCTGCGCCTGGCGCATTTCGAGCCGGTCAGCTATCCCTCGGCGGAAGCCTTCCTCGCCGATGACACGCATGTCCGCTTCGACTGCCTGGTATTCGACGTTCGCATGGGCGGCATGTCGGGGCTCGAGCTGTTCGAGCACATCGCCGCCGACCGCGCCCACCCGCCGGTCGTCTTCATCTCGGCGCTCGACGATCCCGCCGCGCGCGCGCGGGCGCAGGCGCTGGGCTGCGCCGGCTTCTACAGCAAGTCGACCCCGGGCGCCGAGATCATCGCCGCGATCCGCCGGGCGACGATGGGCGCGCACTAGAATCGCGCTCCCCGAGAAGCTTCGGCAAAAGTTCGAGATTCGAATGGCGAAATCATCTGCGGTACTTCGATCGCGAACGGCCGCCGCCTGCGCGACCCTTTTGACGCTGCCCGGGGCTGCGCACGCCTCGTTTCTGCCGCCGGAGGTGATGGACACCGCGGCGATGTACCTCGCCTGGTTCATCGTCTTCGCGGTGCCGATCGGCGCCATCGTGCTGTTCTGGATGGTGCACGTGCTGCCCGAGAAGATCGCGCACAAGCGGCACCATCCGCAGCGCGACGCGATCCAGGTGCTGTGCCTGCTGTCGCTCGTCTTCGGCGGGCTGCTGTGGCCGATCGCGTGGCTCTGGGCCTACACCAAGCCGACGCTGCACCGCATGGCCTGGGGCACCGACAAGCACGACGACTACTTCACGCACATGGCGGAGCTCGCCGAGAAGGGCGAGGTCGGCGGCCACGAACTGCAGCACCTGCACGATGAACTCGTCGCCATCGAAGCGCGCGGCAGCCTGACGCCGGAGCTGCGCCGCGCACGCGAGCGGCTGGACGCGGTCGCGGCGGCGAAAGCCTCGCCGGCGATCGCCGCCGAACAGGCCGTGGGGGGAGCCGCCTGATGGAAGCCCTGCTGCTCGGCATCTATGCCTTCTTCGTCTGGCTCATCTTCATCAAGTTCAAGTGGCTGCCGTGGAACATCACGTCGCAGGTCATCGTCGTCATCATTCCGGTCGTCGCGCTCACCGCGCTGATCCTGACCCTGAACGTCGTCGCGCCGTCGTCGCCCGACGTGCGCGTCTTCAAGTACGTGGTGCAGATCCTGCCGCAGGTGCGCGGCCGCGTCCTCGAGGTGCCGGTCGAGCCGAACCGCCTCGTGAAGAAGGGATCGCTGCTGTTTCGCATCGACCCGACGCCCTACCAGAACGATCTGAACGTCGCCAAGGCACGCCTCGCGGCCGACCAAGCCAAGCTCGCGCAGGCCGGCGCGAATGTGGTCGATGCATCGGCCGCCGGCCGCCAGTTGAACGAGCAGCTCAAGGCGGCGAGCGCCGAGGTGCGTTCGCTGCAGCCGCGGCTCGACCTCGCCCGGCTGCGCGTGCGGCAGAACCGCGAGCTCGTCGCCACCGGCGCCGGCGACCGCTTCGCGCTCGAGCAGTCCGAGGCCAACGTGATCGAGCTCGAGGCGCAGATCGCGACCGCGACCGCCAACGAGGCGCAGGTGGCGCAAAAGCTCTCCGGCCGGGTCGACGGCGAACTGGCGAGCGTCGCGGCGGCGCGCGCGCAGTTCGCGACCGCCAAGGCGCAGGTCGATTCGAGCCGCGCCGATGTGGCCAACGCGCAGTGGAACCTCGATCAAACGGCGGTCTACGCGCCGGCCGACGGCTACGCGATCAACCTGCAGCTGCGGCCGGGCTCGTATGTGGTCTCGGTGCCGCTTGCGCCGGCGATGAGCTTCATCGAGCAGCAGTACCAGGTCATCGCGCTGTACCAGCAGAACGAACTGGTGTGGGTCAAGCCGGGCGACGAAGCGGAGTTCGCGCTCAGCACGATGCCGGGCCGCATCATCAAGGCGAAGGTCGATTCGATCGTCTGGGCCCAGGGCCAGGGCCAGCTGCAGCAATCCGGCACGGTGCCGCAGACCGGCAACTTCCCGCAGGCGCCGGGGCGCTTTCCGGTGCGGCTCGATGTCGTCGACCCCGACCCGGAACTCTTCCTCGCCGCCGGCGCGTCGGGGCACGGTGCGATCTATACCGACCATGTCGAGATGATCCACATCGTGCGCAAGGTCATCGTGCGGGTCGGCGCAATCACCGACTACCTCGTGCTGAAGCTGCACTGATGCGCCCTACCCTGCCGCGCGCCGCCCTCGCGCTCGCCGCACTCGCGGCGGCACTCGGCGGCTGCGCGTTGAAGGATCCGCCATCGACAGCCGAGTTGCAGAAGGACGCCCTGCCGCACACCGCCGTGCCGCCGGCGTGGAAGGCCGGCGACGCGCCCGCGCAGCCGGTCGCCGGCCGCTGGCTCGCCACCTTCGACGACCCGGCGCTCTCGGCGCTGGTCGCCGAGGCCCT
Source organism: uncultured Burkholderiales bacterium (assembly GCA_937864005.1). Taxonomy (GTDB): domain Bacteria; phylum Pseudomonadota; class Gammaproteobacteria; order Burkholderiales; family Burkholderiaceae_C; genus CAIKUF01. The sequence continues at coordinate 28,162 of CALMIL010000235.1, read as the reverse complement.
CGCCTACAACGCCGATCTGCAGGTCGCCGCGGCACGCGTCGAGCAGGCGGGCGGCTATCTGAAGGTCGCGAGCGGCTCGCTGCTGCCTTCGGTCGGCGTGGCGGGCACCTGGAGCGGTGCGACCGGCTCCGGCGGCGGGCTAAATGCGATCTTCCTGAACGCGTCGCTCGAGCTCGACGTCTGGGGGCGGCTACGCTATGGCGAAGCGGCGGCGCAGCAGCAGGCGCTGGCGGTTCAGGCCGACTACGCCTATGCGCGCCAGTCGCTCGCGGCGACGGTCGCCAAGAGCTGGTTCGTCGCGATCGAAGCGAGCCTGCAACTCGCGATCGTGCGCGACATGCTGCATTCGGCCGAAGCGCTGCTGCAGCTCGCGCAGGACCGGCAGCGTGTGGGCATCGGCAACGAGCAGGCGGTCGCCGATGCGCAGGCGAACGTCGCAAGCACTCGCGACGCCCTGCGCCAGACCGAGCTGTCGCGCGAGCAGGCGCTGCGCGCGCTCGAACTGCTGCTCGGCCGCTATCCGGCCGCCGAGATCGGCGTCGCGCAGACCCTCTCGCCCCTGCCGCCGCCGGTGCCGGTCGGCCTGCCATCGCAGTTGCTCGAGCGCCGACCCGACGTGATCGCCGCCGAGCGCCGCGTCGCCGCCGCCTTCGACCGCGTCGGCGAGGCGCGCGCCGCGCAGCTTCCGCGCATCAGCCTGACCGCCGGGCTGAGCGGCATCTCGAGCGACGTGCTCGTCCTGCAGAGCCGCGACAACCCGGCCTGGGGCGTCGGCGCCAACCTGCTCGCGCCGCTCTACCAGGGCGGCGTGCTGCGCGCGCAGGTCGAAATCCGCAGCGCCGAGCAGAAGGAGGCCGTCGCCGCGTACGCAAGCACCGGGCAGCGCGCATTCGGCGAGGTCGAAAGCGCCCTCGCCGCCGAGTTCGCGCTGCGCGACCGCGCGCAACAGCTCGACACCGTCGTGCGCGACAACGAGCGCGCGCTGCAACTGGCGCAGGTTCAATACCGCATCGGCTCGGCCGATGCGCGCGCCGTGCAGCAGCGCCAGCTCGCGCTCTACTCGGCGCGCACGGCGCGGCTGAAGGTGCGCACCGAACAGCTCGCGCAGCGCGTCAATCTGCACCTCGCGCTCGGCGGCGCCTTCGACGATGCACCGGCGATTCCCGTCGCCGCGCGCTGAGGCCGCACTCGCCCGCACATCCGATCTCTGTCTCACCACTCGAAGGAGGCATCACGCCATGAAGCACTCTAAGAAGAAGGGCAAGTCGTCCGCAGCGGCCGAAGCAAGCGGTGCCGCGCCCGCGACTGCGGACCAGGAGGTGGCGCAGCCGATGTCGGGCAAGGACTACGACAAGGCGCTGAAGAAATTGCACATCGAGCTCGTCAGACTGCAGGAATGGGTACTGCACAAGGGGCTCAAGGTCTGCATCCTGTTCGAGGGCCGCGACGGCGCCGGCAAGGGCGGAACGATCAAGGCGCTGACCGAGCGTGTCAGCCCGCGCGTGTTCCGCGTCGTCGCGCTGCCGGCGCCGACCGAGCGCGAGAAGAGCCAGATGTACGTGCAGCGCTACATTCGCCATCTGCCGGCGGCGGGCGAGGTCGTGATCTTCGACCGCAGCTGGTACAACCGCGCCGGCGTCGAGCGCGTGATGGGCTTTTGCACCGAGGAGCAGACCGACGCCTTCCTTCGGGCCACGCCGCTCGTCGAGCGCGCGATCGTCAACTCGGGCGTCATCCTGCTCAAGTACTGGCTCGAAGTCAGCCCCGACGAGCAGACGCGCCGCCTGAAGGATCGCTTCGCAGACGGCCGCAAGACCTGGAAGCTCTCGCCGATGGACCTGAAGTCCTACAGCCGCTGGTACGACTACTCGCGCGCGCGCGACGCGATGTTCGCCCAGACCGACACCGAGTTCGCGCCCTGGTACGTCGCCCCGTCGGACGACAAGAAGAAGGTGCGGCTCAACATCATCAGCCACATCCTGAGCCGGGTGCCGTACGAGGATCTGCCGCAGGACAAGCCGAAGCTGCCGGCGCGCCAGAAGCCAGGCGACTACAAGGAGCCCGACCGGCCGATGCGCGTCATCCCGCAGGCATTCTGATGACCCAAGGCGGCGCGGCGACAGCGGTCTCGCCGCTGCGTCGCGCCCTGCCCGCGCTTGGCTGGCTGCCGCAGTCGAACCCGCCGTCGCTGCGCGGCGACCTCGTCGCCGGCATCACGCTCGCGGCCTACATGCTGCCGGCAGGGCTAGGCGATGCATCGCTCGCCAACCTGCCGCCGCAGGCTGGCCTGTACGCTTGCCTCTTCTCGGGGCTGGTGTTCTGGCTGTTTTGCAGTTCGCGCCAGACGGCCGTCAGCGTCACGTCGGCGATCTCCGTGCTTGTCGGTGCGACGCTCGGCACGCTGGCCAGCGGCGACGCCGCGCGCTTCGGCGCGCTCGCGGCGGGCACCGCGCTGCTCGTCGCGATGCTGGCGTTGGTTGCCTGGCTGCTGCGCGCCGGCGTCATCGTCAGCTTCGTCTCGGAGACCGTGCTGATCGGCTGGAAGGCGGGCGTCGCGCTCTTCATCGCGAGCACGCAAGTGCCCAAGCTGTTCGGCGTCAGCAGCGGGCACGGTAGCTTCATCGAGCGCGCGTCGGTCTTTCTCGCCCACCTGCACGAAGCCAACGCGCTTGCGCTGACGATGGGCGCTGCCGCGCTCGCCGCGCTCGTGCTCGGCAAGGTGTTCTTCGCCAACAAGCCGATCGCATTGCTCGTCGTCATCGGCGGCATCGCCGCCGCATCGGTGTTGGATGCCGGCGCGCACGGCGTCAAGCTGCTGGGCAGCGTGCCGCAGGGGATTCCGCCGATCGGCCTGCCGGCGCTGCGCTGGAGCGAGCTGAGCGAACTGCTGCCGTTGGCGATGGCGTGCTTTATGGTCGGCGCGGTCGAGACGGCAGCGATCGGCCGCATGTTCGCGATCAAGAGTGGCGTGCGGTTCGACCCGAACCAGGAGTTCCTCGGCCTCGCCGCCGCCAATCTCGGCGCCGGGGTCGGAGGTGGCTTCGCGGTCAGCGGCGGCATGTCGCAGTCGCTCGTCAACGAGAACGCCGGAGGGCGCACGCCGCTGTCCGGGCTCGTCGCGGCCCTCGTCATCGGTGTCGTCGTGCTGTTCTTCTCGGACCTGCTGCGCAACCTGCCGCAACCGGTGCTGGCGGCGATCGTGCTGGCCGCGGTCGCGGGGCTCTTCCGGACCGACGAGCTCGCGCGCCTGTGGCGCTACGACCGGCGCGAGTTCGCGATCGCCGCCGCGGCGCTGGCCGGCGTGCTCGCTGCCGGGCTGCTGCAGGGCGTGCTGATCGGCGCCGCGATCTCGCTCGTGCTGCTGCTGCGGCGCGCATCGCAGCCGCACGTCGCGGTGCTCGGCCGCATCCCTGGAACGGCACGCTTCGGCGACGTGGCGCCGAATCCGGAGAACGAGCGCACGCCGGGGGTGTTCATCTTTCGCGCCGACGCGGCGATCCTGTACTTCAACTGCGAGTACCTGCGCGAGCGCTTCCTCGAACTGCTCGCCGCCGAAGCGCCAGACGCGACGCTTGCGATCTGGAGCCTGACCACAGCGGGCACGGTCGATCTGGCCGGCGCCGAGATGCTGCTGCAACTGCGCCGCGAACTGCAAGCGCGCGGCATCGCGCTGCAGCTCGCCGATGCACGTGGACCGGTACGCGACAACCTGCGCGCCGCCGGCGTCGAGGCACACTTCGGCCCGATTGCCGCCGACCAGTCGATCGCCGCGCTGCTCGACAGCCATCGACAGGCTGCGAAAGACACCTGACACGGACACACCCGCATGACCGACGCCGACTTCCGGTTCCATGAGCAACTGATGCTGCCCGACGGCACGCAGGCGACGCTGCGGCTGATGCGGCCCGACGACAAGGAGCGGTTGATTGTGGCCTTCGCCAAGCTCGACCGGCAGACGGTCTACACCCGCTTCTTCGCCCACCTGAAGCAACTTCCCGAGGGCCCGCTGAACCGCATCGATCGAATCGACCTCGTTCGCCTCGCCGCGATCGTCGTCGTCGTCGGCGTCGGCGACGGCAGCGACGAGGCGATCGTCGGCAGTGCGACGTACGTGGCCGACACCGCGCCCGACGGCGTTCGCGCGGCCGAGCTTGCGTTCACGATCGAAGAAGACTACCAGCGCCAGGGCCTGGCCGGCCGCCTGCTCGCGGCGCTCGCCGGCATCGCGCGCCGCCACGGCATCGAGCGTTTCCACGCCGAGGTGCTAGCGGCCAATGCTCCGATGCTGTCGGTGTTTCGGCGCAGCGGCCTGTCGTTGACGCAGCGCCGCGAGGGCGGCGTGCTGCACATCGAAATGGAGCTTGGCCGACTCTGAGGCCGCGCCGGCCCGTCGGCTGCCCGCCGCGTCGATGCGGTCAAACGCTCGGCGCATCCGATCCGGCTTGCGCGTCGAGCGCACTGACGAGCCGATCGAGCAGCCGATAGGCCTGCGCGACGAGTTCGGGGCCGACGGCGGCTTCGAGCTCGGCATAGGCGGCTTCGACCTGCGGCGCCATCGCAGCGGCCAGCGCTCGGCTCTTGGGCGTCAGCGAAACCTCGAGACGCCGCTGGTCGTGGTCGAGCCGCACCCGCCGCACGAGGCCGACCTCTTCCATGCGCGTCAAGATGCCCGCAAGGCTCGGGCTCGAGATGCCGCACAGCGCGACGATCTGGCGCGGCTCGAGCGGCCCGGTCTCGAGAAGCGCGCGCACGATGCGCCACTGCTGCTCGGTCACGCCATTCGCATTGAGGAGCGGCCGAAAGCGCGCGATCACGCGCTCGCGCGCCTGCAACAGCAGCAGCGGCAGATTGCGATGGGCGAACGCGGGCTGCTGCCGCGCCTGCGCGGCGCGCCGCTTCACGCGGCGATCCCGCGCAAGACGGGCGATGAACCGGATGTCGTCATGGCGCTTGACTCACTCACATGTGAGCGAGTATATTGCTCACATGTTAGCGATTCAACCCCGGTGAGCTTTCACCCGATGCTGCCGCCCCTCCCGTTGCGGTTCGAATTCGCGCCGTGGCACCTGTCGGGCATCGTCTACGGCACGCTGCTGAACGACCCGCAGGCGCTCGCGGCGCTCGGCGCCGCGGCAAGCGCGCCGCCGTACAAGGCGCCGCCGAGGGCCCCGGTGCTCTACCTGAAGCCACGCAATACGCTGCGCACGAGCGGCGCGGTGGTCGAATTGCCGGCCGGTGGCAATGCCTTCGAAATCGGCGCCGCGCTCGCCGTCGTCATCGGGCGCGCCACATGCCGGGTGCGCGCCGCCGACGCCGCGGCGCATATCGCCGGCTGGACGCTCGTCGCTGACCTGGGATTGCCGCAGCCGAGCCTGTATCGGCCGAATGTGAGCTTCAAGGCGCGCGACGGTTCGTGCCTCGTCGGCCCGCGCGTCGTGCCGGCCGCGGCGATTGCCGATCCGCAAGGCCTGGAACTGCGCGTGCGCATCGACGGCGAAGTCGTCCATCGAGCGTCCACCGGCGGGATGCTGCGGCCCATCGCGCAATTGCTGCAGGACGTCTCCGAATTCATGACCCTCGCGCCGGGCGATATCCTGATGGCAGGCAGCGCCGCCGACGCGCCGCGCTGCGCTGCGGGGCAATCCTTCGCAATCGACTGCGAGCCGATCGGCACCCTCGAAGGCCGCGTCGTCACCGAAGGCGTGCCGGCATGAAGACCGCGCGCGTTGCCTACGGCGGTGCGATCCACGCCGCCACGCCCGACCCCGCCGGGCTGCGCCTGGCCGACGGCCGGGTGCTCGCCGAAGCGGACGTGGTCTGGCTGCCGCCGTTCGAGGTCGGAACGATCATCGCCCTCGGCCTGAACTATGCCGACCACGTGAAGGAACTCTCGAAGGAGCTGACCGTCACCGCACGCGACGAGCCGCTCGTCTTCCTCAAGGGCCCCGGCAGCCTGATCGGCCACCGCGGCTTCACGCGCCGGCCGCAGGGCGTGGCCTTCATGCACTACGAATGCGAACTCGCGGTCGTCATCGGCGCCACCGCACGGCGCGTGAAGGCGGCGGATGCGATGCACCATGTCGCCGGCTATACGGTGTGCAACGACTATGCGATCCGCGACTATCTCGAGAACTGGTACCGCCCCAACCTGCGCGTGAAGAACCGCGATGGCGCGACCGTCCTCGGCCCCTGGTTCGTCAATGCCGCCGACATTGCCGACCCGCACGACCTGCGGTTGCGAACCCTCGTCAATGGCAAGGTCACGCAGCAGGGCCACACTTCCGACATGGTCAATGACATTTCCGCGCTGATCGAGTACCTGAGTGGCTTCATGACGCTGCAGGCGGGCGACGTGATCCTCACCGGCACGCCCGACGGCGTCGTCAACGTCAACGAGGGCGACGAGGTGGTCTGCGAGATCGACGGCATCGGCCGCCTCGTCAATACGCTCGTCGGCGACGCCGCGTTCGGGCGCTGAGCGCGGGCACAGGAGCAGCATTTCATGCGCATCGAGCATCTGATCGACGGCCAGGCCGTCAAGAGCCGCGACTATTTCGAGACCGTGGATCCGTCGAACCAGGAGATCCTGGCCGAGGTCGCAAGCGGCGGCGAAGCCGAGGTCGAGGCCGCGGTCGCCGCCGCGAAGGCCGCCTTCCCGAAGTGGGCCGGGCTTGCCGCGACCGAACGCGCCCGCCTCCTGCGCAGGCTCGGCGACCTGATCGCCGCCCAGGCGTCCGAGATCGCGCGCACCGAGACGATGGACACCGGGCAGGTGATCGCGCAGACCGGCAGGCAGTTGATCCCGCGCGCGGCGGACAACTTCCACTATTTCGCCGAGATGTGCACCCGCGTCGACGGCCACACCTATCCGACGCCGACGCACCTGAACTACACGCTGTACCACCCGGTCGGCGTCTGCGCGCTGATCAGCCCGTGGAACGTGCCGTTCATGACGTCGACGTGGAAGGTCGCGCCGGCGCTCGCCTTCGGCAATACCGCGGTGCTGAAGATGAGCGAGCTGTCGCCGCTGACGGCCGCGCGGCTCGGCGAACTCGCGCTCGAAGCGGGCATTCCGCCCGGCGTGCTCAACGTCGTGCACGGCTACGGCCGCGATGCCGGCGAGCCGCTGTGCCGGCATCCGGACGTGCGCGCGATCTCGTTTACCGGCAGCACCGCGACCGGCAATCGCATCGTGCAGACGGCGGGCCTGAAGAAATTCAGCATGGAGCTCGGCGGCAAGAGCCCGTTCGTGATCTTCGACGACGCCGACCCGCAGCGCGCGCTCGACGCCGCGGTCTTCATGATCTTCTCCAACAACGGCGAGCGCTGCACCGCCGGCAGCCGCATCCTCGTGCAAAGGTCGATCTACGCCGACTTCGCCGCGAAGTTCGTCGCGCGCGCGAAGCGCATCGCGGTCGGCGACCCACTCGTCGAGAAGACGATCGTCGGCCCGATGATCAGCCAGGGGCATCTGGCCAAGGTGCGCAGCTATATCGAGCTCGGCACTAAGGAAGGCGCGACGCTGCTGTGCGGCGGACTGGACGCGCCGGACGTGCCGGCACACGTCGCGAAGGGCAACTTCGTGCTGCCGACGGTTTTCGCCGACGTCGACAACCGGATGCGCATCGCGCAGGAGGAGATCTTCGGCCCCGTCGCCTGCCTGATCCCGTTCGACGACGAAGCCGACGCGATTCGCCAGGCCAACGACATCGCCTACGGGCTGTCGAGCTACGTCTGGACCGAGAACCTCGGCCGCGCGCACCGCGTCGCCGCGGCGATCGAGGCCGGGATGTGCTTCGTCAACAGCCAGAACGTGCGCGATCTGCGCCAGCCCTTCGGCGGCACGAAGGCGAGCGGCACCGGGCGCGAAGGCGGCACCTGGAGCTACGAGGTCTTCCTCGAGCCGAAGAATGTCGCCGTCTCGCTCGGCAGCCACCACCTGCCGCGCTGGGGAACGTGACGATGCGCGGATTCGATCCCACACCAGGAGCCCGCCATGGGTAAGCTCGCGCTCGCCGCGAAGATCACGCACGTGCCGTCGATGTACCTGAGCGAGCTCGACGGCCCGAGCAAAGGCAAACGACAGGCGGCGATCGACGGCCATATCGAGATCGGCGGCCGCTGCCGTGCGCTCGGCGTCGACACCATCGTCGTCTTCGATACCCACTGGCTCGTCAACGCCGACTATCACGTCAACTGCGCGCCGCACTGGAGCGGCGTCTATACGAGCAACGAGCTGCCGCACTTCATCAGCAACATGCCCTTCGAGCTCGACGGCAACCCGGCGCTCGGCACGCTGATCGCCGAGGTCGCGACCGCAATGGGTGTCTTCACGCGCGCCCATCCGGCGACGACGCTCGCGCCCGAGTACGGCACGCTGGTGCCGATGCGCTACATGAACAACGATCGCCACTTCAAGGCGGTCTCGGTCTCGGCGCTGTGCACGGTGCACTACCTTGCCGACAGCGCGCGCCTAGGCTGGGCGATCCGGCGCGCAATCGAGGATCGCTACGACGGCACCGTCGCGATCTTCGCGAGCGGATCGCTCAGCCACCGCTTCGCGCAGAACGGCAGCGCCGACGCCTATCGCGACAGGATCTGGAGCCCCTTCCTCGAGCGGCTCGACCACGACGTGGTCGGCATGTGGCAGCGCGGCGAATGGCGCGACTTCTGCGACATGCTGCCCGAGTACGCCGCCAAGGGTCACGGCGAGGGCTTCATGCACGATACCGCGATGCTGCTTGGCGCGCTCGGCTGGAACCACTACGACCAGGGCGTCGATATCGTCACGCCCTACTTCCCGAGTTCGGGCACCGGCCAGATCAATGCGATCTTTCCGGTCTCGCCGATGCCGGCACATCTATCGGGCATCGGCGACCCCAGCACACCGGCGCTGGCGGGCGGCCGGCTCTGAGGCGGAGACTTCGCACGTGCCGCACCTCGTCGTGCTCTACACCCCCGGCCTCGACGCCGAGACCGATATGACGATGCTTTGCCGCAGGCTTGCCGATGCGATGCTCGCGGTGCGCGACGAGGCCGGCCGGCAGGTCTTTCCGACCGGCGGCGTGCGCGTGCTGGCCTACCCGGCGGCGCACGCCGCGGTGGCCGACGGCTCGGGCGAACATGGCTTCGTCTACCTCAATCTGCGCATCGGGCGCGGCCGCAGCGCGGCGACGCTCGAGGCGGCGGGCGATGCGCTCGCCGCCGTGGCGCGGGCGCATTTCGCACCGCTCCTCGAGCGGCGCCGTCTCGGCCTTACGCTGCAGATCGACGAGGGCCAGGAGGTCTACGATGCCAGGTTCGGCAACCTGCACGCGCTGTTCGCACCGAAGGGCTGAGATCCATGCTGGACACGCCGACGATCACGCAGCTCGCACGCGAGCTCTACGACGCGCGCAAGACGCGCACACCACTGCGCCACTTCTCGCGGCGCCATCCGTCGATGACGGTCGCCGACGGCTACGCGATCCAGCGCGCCTGGGTCGCGCTCGAAATCGCCGACGGCCGCAGCATCGAGGGCCGCAAGATCGGCCTCACGTCGCGCGCGATGCAGCAGGCGAGCCAGATCACCGAGCCCGACTACGCGCCGCTGATGGACGACATGTTCTTCGAGCAGGGCACCGACATCGCGATCGACCGCTTCATCGCGCCGCGCGTCGAGGTCGAGCTCGCCTTCATCCTCGGCCGGCCGCTGAAGGGGCCGGGCGTGACGCTCTTCGACGTGCTCGCCGCGACCGACTACGTGAGCCCGGCGCTCGAGATCATCGATGCGCGCATCGAGCAGTTCGACCGCGAGACCAAGGCGCCGCGCAAGGTCTTCGACACGATCTCGGACTTCGCCGCCAACGCCGGCATCGTGCTCGGCGGGCGGCCGGTGCGGCCCGACGCGATCGACCTGCGCTGGGCCGGCGCGATGCTGTTCAAGAACGGCGTGATCGAGGAGACCGGGCTTGCCGCCGGCGTGCTCAACCACCCGGCAACGGGCGTTGCCTGGCTCGCCAACAAGATCGCGCCGCACGACGAGCAGCTCGACGCCGGCAACGTCGTGCTCGCCGGCTCGTTCACGCGGCCGACGACCGCAGTTGCCGGCGACACGCTCCACGCCGACTACGGAGCGCTCGGCACGGTATCGTTTCGCTTCGTTTGAGGCGCCGCGGCATGCGCCTGGCCAACCCTTTCCTCTCCCGCTGACCCTGCGAGGCAGACCATGCAGATCGCACAGAACACCTTTCGCGACGCCCTGCGCGCCGGCCGGCCGCAGATCGGCCTGTGGGCCGGCCTGGCGAGCGCCAACACGGCCGAAGCGCTCGCTTCCACCGGATTCGACTGGCTGCTGCTCGACGGCGAGCACGCGCCGAACGACCCGCGCAGCGTGCTCGAGCAGTTGCGTGCCGTCGCGCCCTACCCCGTCCATCCGATCGTGCGCCCGGTGCAGGGCGACGTCGCGCTCGTCAAGCAGTACCTCGATATCGGCGCGCAGACGCTGCTCGTGCCGATGATCGACACCCCCGAGCACGCCGCGCTGATGGTGCGCGCGATGCGCTATGCGCCGGCAGGCATTCGCGGCATGGGTGCGGCGCTGGCGCGCGCGTCGCGCTGGAGCCAGGTCGACGACTATCTGCACCAGGCCGATGCGCAGATGTGCCTGCTGGTGCAGGCCGAGACGGTCGAGGCGATGCGCAACCTCGCCGCGATCGCCGCCACCGAAGGCGTCGATGGCGTCTTCTTCGGGCCGGCCGACCTGTCGGCATCGATGGGCTTTCGCGGCCAGCCGACCCATCCCGAGGTGCAGCGCGCGATCCTCGAAGGCATCGCGACGGTGCGCGCCGCCGGCAAGGCCCCCGGCATCCTCGCCACCGACCCGGCGCTCGCCCAGCAGTATCTGAATGCCGGCGCTCTCTTCGTCGCCGTCGGTCTGGATTCGAGCCTGCTCGTCAACGCCGCGCGCGCACTCGCGCAGCGCTTCAAGCCTGGCGGCGGCCTGCCGGCGTCGACCTATTAGCCGAAGCGGACCGGTTCGGAACGCAGCGATGCATGGCAGCATCGACAAGCGATGAAGAACCCGGTTCTTCTCGACCTGCCGGCGGCGATCCAGAGCCAGCGGCTACTGCTGCGCAGCCCGCGAAGTGGGGACGGTGCGGCGCTGCACGAGACGATCGTCGAGTCGCTGCCCGAACTCAGGCGCTTTCTTGCTTCGCTGCCGTGGGTCGCCGAAGAGCAGACGCGCGAATCGGCCGAGGTCTTCTGCCGCAATGCTGAATCGAACTTCCTGACCCGAAGGAACTTGCCCTTTCTGATGTTCGCGAAGGAGTCGGGTTGCCTGATTGGCGTCTGCGGCCTGCACCGCACGGTCTGGGACGTGCCAAAGACCGAGGTCGGCTACTGGGTACGAAGCTCCGAATCCGGCAAGGGCTACGTCACCGAAGCGGTGACGCGCCTCGTGGCCTTCGCATTCGAGGCGCTCGCGGCCGAGCGGATCGAGATCATCACCGACGCCGAGAACCTCGCCTCGCGCCGCGTCGCCGAGCGCTGCGGCTTCACGCTCGAAGGCCTCCTGCGGCGCGAACGGCGCGCACCAGACGGCAGCCTTCGCAACACCTGCGTCTACGCCAGGCTGGCGGATCGCTGAAGCGGCCGGTCGGCGCGCGGTGCGCTCGGCACGACGACCGTGGAGCGCGCTTCCTGAACGAAGTCCGCATGCGACATCAGTCTCGCGCGCTGCCGCGCGAGGACTTGCGCCTCGGGTCTCAAGCGCTCCCGGGGCTGAGGCTCCCTGGCGACCTTCGCAGCCACTGCATCAGCAGCGCCAGTGCAATCAGACTGAGGCCCACCGCGTCGGCCCAGGCGCTCGGGTAGACGAGCAGCAGGCCGGCGACGATGAAGGCGAAGCGTTCCCACCAGCGGCAGCGCAGCAGGGCCCAGTTCTGCGCGCCGCAGGCCAGTGCGGCGATGCCGGCGGACGCGGTGGCAACGATCCATGCGACCTCCCACCACGACACGCCCGCCGGAGGCTTGAGCAGCAGCCCGGCGCCGGCCGGATCGAGCACGAAGACGAACGGCAGCAGGAACGCCGGCAGCGTGTACTTCCACGACTGCATCGTCGTCTTGTACGGGTCACCGCCGGTGATCGCGGCCGCGGCAAACGGCGACAGCGCCGTCGGCGGCGAAACTTCGGATAGCACCGCATAGTAGAAGATGAACATGTGCGCGGCATAGTCGGGAACGCCGAGCTTGGTGAGCGCAGGCGCAGCGATCACGGCGCAGATGATGTAGCTCGCCGTCACCGGCACCGCCAGGCCGATGACCCAGACGATCAGCGACGTGTAGATGGCCGTCAGCAGCAGATTGCCGCCCGCATAGTCGATGACGATCGAGCTGAATTTCAGGCCCAGCCCGGTCTTGCCGACGACGCCGACTATCACGCCGGCCGCGGCGCAGGTGGCCGCGACGTTCAAGGCCTGCCTCGAGCCGTCGGCAAGCGCGGCGATCAGCTTGGGCGGCCACATCGCCGTCTCGCGGCTGAAGAAGCTGACGACGAAGGCCGTGACGGTGGCCCAGAACACCGACATCAGCGGCGAGAAGCCGTAGACCATGAAGCCGACGATGGCGATCAGCGACAGGAAGTGGAACCAGAACTTCGCCGCAAGCTGGAGCGCCGTCGGGCCCGAGCGCACGTCCATCGCGGGTCCGTCGCTGCTGAACTTCTTGGCGTCCAACTCGACCATCAGGAACAGCGACAGGTAGTACAGGCAGGTCGGGATCGACGCCATCAGCAGCACGTCGAGGTACGAGATCTTCAGGAATTCGGCGATCAGGAAGGCCGCCGCGCCGAGCACCGGCGGCGAGATGATCGCGCCCAGCCCGCCGGCCGCGAGCAGGCCGCCGGCAGAATCGGCGTCGTAGTGAGCCCGGCGCAGCATCGGCCAGGCGACGGTGCCGATCGTCACCGTCGTCGCCACGCCAGAGCCCGAAGGCCCGCCGAGCAGGAACGACGACAGCACGACGGTGCGCCCGGCGCCCGAGCGCTTGCCGCCGAGCAGCGCGAAGCTGAAGTCGAGGAAGAATTTGCCGGCGCCCGAATGCTGCAGGAATGCGCCGAAGATCGTGAACATGATGATCAGCGTCGCCGAGACGTCGATCGCCGTGCCGAAGATGCCTTCGAGCGACATGTACATCACGCCGACCATGCTCGAAATATCGTAGCCGCGGTGCGTCCACTGGCCGGGCAGGATCGGGCCGGCAAAGGCATAGGCGGCGAACAGCACGACGACGAACGGCATGATCCAGCCGGTCGTGCGCCGACAGGCCTCGAGCACCAGCAGCACGAAGGCGATGCCGAAGGCGACGTCCCAGTTGTCGGGGAGGGTGCTGCGGTCCCAGAAGTCGTCGCCGCCCACCAGGATGTAGACGATCGTGGCCACGCCCAGCAGGCCGAGCAGCACGTCATACCACATCAGCCGATTGCGCAGCCGCGCCGTCGCCGGGAAGATGAGGTAGATCAGCAGCAGGACGAAGCCGACATGCACCGGCCGCAGCACGGTCGTCGGAACGATGGCCGCCGCCGCGTACAGATGGAACAGCGACATCACCACCAGCAGGGTGGTGATCAGCAGATCGAGACGGCCGCCGAACCGGCTGGTGGCGCCCTCCTCCTCCTCGATGAAGTGCTCGGCGGCCTTCAGCCGATCGTCGGAGACGACGTCATCGGCACTCACGGGCAGGCTCAATTGGCGAACTTGACGCCGCGCTCTTCCCAGTATTTGCGCGCACCGGGGTGCATCGGAATCGGCGACCCGCTCCCCTGCGCCTCGAGCGTGATGTTCTTGGCCTCGCGGTGCACCGCGACCAGGTCATCCTTGTGCTCCATCAGCGTCTTCACGATCGTGTACGCCATCTGGTCGGACATCTTCTTGTCGGCCACGAGCAGGTTCCAGACGTCGATATTCGTGACGTCCTTGTCCTGGCCCTTGTACGAGCCGGCCGGGATGGTGCCCTTGACGTACAGCGGCCCCCACTTCTTGTTCATCGCGTCGGCATATTGGGCGTGATCGAGCAAGTGGATCGTGATGCCCGGCGTCGCCGCCAGGTCGGTGATTGCCGCGGTGGGCACGCCGCCGACCCAGATCAGGCCGTCGAGCTTGCGGTCCTTCATCGCATTCACGCCTTCGGCGACCGACAGCCGCTCGCGATCGACATCCTTGGCGATGCCCGCGGCTTCGAGCAGGCGCAGCGCCATCACCTCGGTGCCGCTGTTGGGTTCGCCGGTGGAAATGCGCTTGCCCTTGAAGTCGGTCAGCTGATTGATGCCGTTGCCTTGCACGGTGACGACGTGCATCTTGTTCGGGTAGAGCACCATCAGCGTGCGCGCATCGACCGGGTGGCCCTTGAACTTGCCATCGCCCTTCGTCGCGTCATAGGCGGAATCGGACATCGAAAAGCCGAAGTCCTGCTTGCCCTGGCCGATCAACTGCAGGTTGGCGACCGACGCGCCGGTCACTTCGGCGGTCGCCTCCCAGCCCGGAACGTGCTTGGACAGGATCGCCGCCATGCCGCCGCCCAGCGGGTAGTAGACGCCGCCGGTGCCGCCGGTGCCGATCGCCAGCCGGGTCGTGGTCTGCGCCGAAGCGGGGCCGGCGAAACAAAGCGCCACAGCGGCCAGGAATCCGATCAACGCTCTCTTCATTGTGCAGTCTCCGGAAAGAAAGTTGGCGGATGCCCCGCGCGCGCGCCCGTGGCGCGCGGCAAGGCGCTTGCCCGAATGTATAGCGCGATGCGCCCGCGCGTGACAGGGAATCCCCGACACGCACGCGGGCGGCGCAAGGTCTCGCGCGCGCAAGTGCGTGGCGCACTACCATCGCGCACGTCCACCGGCGCCTGCGGCAATCGGCCGCAGGCTTTGACCCATCGCCTCGTCTCAGGCACCGACCCATGGAAACAACGCTGTCCGCGCCGCAACTCGTCGTGCGCGTCTGCCTGTTCGTCTTCTGCGCGATCGCGATCTTCGGCGGTTCGCTCCAGATGGCGCTCGGACAACCACAAACCACGGCCCGGCTCGACAACGTCCATCGCTTCATGGCGGGCGTCTATCTGTCGCTCGGCGTCATCTGCGGCTGGGCGGCGATCACGGTCAGGGAGCAGGGAACGCTCGTCTACCTGATCGCGGGCGGTGTGTTCGTCGCCGGCTGCGGGCGCCTGCTCTCGATCAGCAAGGTGGGCCTGCCCGAGCCCAGGGCGGTCTGGCTCGGCTATCTCGCGCCCGAGCTGATACTGCCGATCGTGCTCGCGGTGGCGCACGCCCAGCGGCCGTAGGCGCGCCGATGAACACCGATTCCGCAAATGAAGCGAAGGCCGAGCAGGCAGCCGATCTCGGCTTCAGCTGTCGCATCCGCAAGAACGGCAGCATCGACATCTTCCATCGTGCGCGGCTGGCATCGACGTTGCGCGGCGATGTCTCGCAGGCCTTCCGGCGGCAAGTGGAAGACGAGGGCGAGGCCGCCGCACAGCAACTGATGGCGCGCGTCACCGGCAACTACAAGCACGGCAACGAGCGCAAGCCGGGCCGACACCCGCGTACCCGTGGACGTTGACCCGCCATCGGCGGCCGGGTCAGTCATCCTCGCCAAACCTTCTTCGCCAATCGACCACAGATGACTACAACCTGCCATCCCGCCGAACCCCGCCTGACGACGCTGTCGCATGGCGGCGGCTGCGGCTGCAAGATCGCCCCGGGCGTGCTGTCCGAGATCCTGAAGGGCACGGCGGCGATGCCGATTCCGCCGGCGCTGCTGGTCGGCATCGAGACCGCCGACGATGCCGCGGTCTACCAGCTCAACGACGAGCAGGCACTGATCGCGACGACCGACTTCTTCATGCCCATCGTCGACGATCCGTTCGACTTCGGCCGCATCGCGGCGACGAACGCGATCAGCGACGTCTACGCGATGGGCGGCTCACCGATCCTCGCGCTGGCGCTCGTCGGCATGCCGATCAACGTGCTGTCAGCGCAGACCATCGGCCGCATCCTCGAAGGCGGCGCCGCGGTGTGCCGCGATGCGGGCATCCCGATCGCCGGCGGCCACACGATCGACTCGGTCGAGGCGATCTACGGCCTGGTCGCGATCGGGCTGGTCCACCCGAAGCACGTCAAGCGCAACGCGGACGCCCGGCCCGGCGACGTGCTCGTGCTCGGCAAGCCGCTCGGCGTCGGCGTCATGTCGGCCGCGCTGAAGAAAGGTGAACTCGGCGCCGCCGGCTATGCGCAGATGATCGCGACGACGACGCAGCTCAATACGCCGGGGCCCGATCTCGCCGCCCTGCCCGGCGTGCACGCCTTGACCGACGTGACCGGCTTCGGTCTTGCCGGTCACGCCCTCGAGCTGGCACGCGGCGCGCGCTGCGAGGTGTGGATCGAGTGGGCGTCGGTGCCGCTGATGGCGGGCGTGCGCGAGCTGGCCGGCCACGGTTTCGTCACCGGCGCCTCGGGCCGCAACTGGGCCGCCTACGGCGCTGAAGTAACGCTGCCGCGAGATTTTGCGGCCGAGGACAAGGCGCTTCTGAGCGATCCGCAGACCAGCGGCGGGCTTCTTGTTTCCTGCGCACCGGATGCAGTGCAGGAGGTGCTCGCGATCTTCGAGCGCCACGGTTTCGGACAAGCCGCCGTCGTCGGCGGCGTCGCCGCGACGAGCGCCGCGCCGCATCTGAGGCTCGTCTGATCGCGCCGCGCGCCCGGCGGCAGGATCAGAACCGGAATACGGCGCCGATCAGCGGGCCGTTGAAGGTCAGGCTCTGGATCGGCTTGTCCGACTTCATCTCGTAGTCGATGTAGCGCCAGGAAGCGACGAGCGCGCCCCAGCCGAACTGATAGCCGATGCCGGCATTGAACTGCCAGGTGAGCTTGGACTGGCCGGCACCGACATCGACGTAGTAGGGCAGGAACCACGTTTGCCCGCCGCCGATGTAGGCCAGGCCCTTGATGCCGACGATCGCGTCCCAGTTCGTGCCGTCCACCTTGCGCGTGCCGCTGCGGCCCGGAAGCGGGATGCCCGAGATGTCGCCGTTGATCGTCCAGTCGAGCGTCTGGCTCATGTCGGCCCAGCGCGTGCCGGCCAGCAGGTCGAGCGTATACGTGGGCGACTTGCCGATCTCGTAGGTGCCGGCCAGCGTCCACAGCGTCGTCTTCACGTCCAGGCTGAAGTTGCCGTTCACGCTGTCCGGCAGTGGATGGCCGACGATCTCGAAGTCGCGCGTGCCGCTCTTGGAGTCGCCGACATCGGTGTAGAACACGTCGGTCCAGAAGCCCCATTGCCCCTTCTTCGCGCCGAGCGTCCCCATGAAGGCGAACTTCAGATGGTCGATCAGCTTGTCGGACGAAATATGGATATCGGGCCCGCCTGCTCCGGACGGAAACTGGGTCGTCCCGCCGAGCGCCGGGAAGTAGCCGTACATCGCGGCCTGCCATTGCCAGCCGTCGCCCGCGGTCTGCGCATGGGCCGAGAACGACGCTCCCGCCGCGAGCGCGATGGCGGACAGGTTGCGGTTCGCAAACTTCGTTGCGCGTATCGTCATCGTCGCTCCTCGAGGTGGTTGGATTTCGCAGAATGTATCTGCGGTGCAGATGATAGATCGCCGGCATCCGCGCGTCGCCTAGGCAACGCCGAGAACCGTCGCCGTGCAATCGCCGAAGCCGATCCGCGCCGCGCCCTCGCGCACGCAGTACGCGCGCAGCGCAACCGTATCGCCGTCCTGCAGAAAGCTCCGCTTCTCGCCGCCCGGCAGCGTCACCGGCTGACGCCCGCCTTGCGACAGCTCGATCAGCGAACCGCCCTGTCCCGGCCGCGGCCCCGACTGCGTGCCGGTACCGAGCAGATCGCCCGGGCCGAGGTTGCAGCCGTTGCTGCTGTGGTGCGCGACGAGCTGCGCCAGCGTCCAGTAGGCGTCGCGGAAATTCGACTCGCTCAGCCGCACCGCGCCCTCGCCGCGCTCGCGCATCGCCGCCGTCTGCAGCCAGACCTCGAGCGCGATATCGATCGCGCCGCGCGCGCGGTTCGCCGCCGAATCGAGGTAGGCAAGCGGCTGCGGATCGCCGTCCGGCCGCGTCCAGGCACAGCGGTACGGCGCGAGCGCTTCCATCGTCACGATCCAGGGCGAGATCGTGGTCGCGAAATTCTTGGACAGGAACGGGCCGAGCGGCTGGTATTCCCAGGGCTGGATATCGCGCGCCGACCAGTCGTTGAGCAGGCACACGCCGAACAGGTGATCTTCCGCATCGGCGATCGCAATCGGCTCGCCCAGCGCGTTGCCCTGCGCCACGAAGGCGCCGAGCTCGAGCTCGTAGTCGACCCGGCGCGAAGGGCCGAAGACGGGCGGTGCATCGGCCGCGAGGCGAAACTGTCCCTGCGGACGGCGGAAGTCGACGCCGCTTGCGCGGATCGACGAACTGCGGCCGTGGTAGCCGATCGGCACCCACTTGTAGTTCGGCAGCAGCGGCTGATCGGGCCGAAAGAGGCTGCCGACCGCGATCGCGTGATGGATGCTGGTATAGAAGTCGGTGTAATCGCCGATCCGGCACGGCAGGGTCATCTGCGCCTGCGCCTGCGGCAGCACGCACAGCTCGAGAAACGGCCCCTGCATGCTGCCGTCGCGCAGCGCGGTGGACAGCGCCACGCGCAGCAGCCGGCGCTCTTCGAGGCTCGCCGCCATCAGCGGCTCGAGGTCGCCGGCGGCGAGCGGCTCGAGCAGGGCGGCCACCTCCGGGTCCCACGGGCACTGCGCCAGGGCGAGCTCAAGGTCGAGAATCTGGTCGCCGATCCCAACCCCGATGCGCCACGGCTCGTCGCTGGCGACGCGCCGGAATCGCCCGTAGGGCAGGTTCTGGATCGGAAAGTCGCTTCCCGCCTCGTTCGCCGATGCGACCCAGCAGCGCGCGGCGGGGTCGTGCGTGGCGTCCAGGTCCATATCGTCGGCTCTCGCGGTGCGCTTCGACGCGGCGTTCAAACGCCGTCGCGCGCCGCGGCAAGCGCCTCGTCGAGCACGCGCAGATCGCCGACATGATTCGCCAGCAGCAGCACGAGGCGCGCATTCACGAGCTGGCTTTGCTCGTCGCTCAGGCCGCGATGGGCTTCGATCAGACGTTCGTAGAAATCGTCTCCCGGCGTGAACTCGCGCAGATAGCGCTGGCCGGGAATGCCGAAATTGGGCTCGGTGTTCAGGTATTGCATCGCAAGCACCCTCAAAGGTTGCAGGTAGCGCGCGCCAGCGCGGCCTGCACGGCCGGCGCATGCAGACGCCGCCAGCGCGCGGCGACATGCTGATCGGGGCGCAGCAGGTAGGCCGTTCCCGCACGCGCGTCGTAGCGCCTGCGAACCAGGCCCTTCACGTCCTCGATCACGGTCGTGCCCTCCGGCGCCCCGCGCGGCGCGGCGCCCGCGCGCGGCGCGACGACGAGTGTCGCGACGCCCAGCGGCCCCTGCGCCAGCGTCGCCAGATCGGCGAGCGTCGCCGCATCGAGCGCGGCCGCATCGTCGGCGAACAGCATCAGCGTGAAGCGCTCGCCTGCGTGGCGCAGCAGCCAGTCGTCGCGCCCGCCGGCGCGCACCGGCGCGTCGTCCATCGGTGCGCCGGGTGCCATGTGGCCGTCGAACGCATCGCCGTCCGGCGTATTCAGGCGCGATGCGGTCAGGAAGGCCGGCACCGACAAGCGTCCCGAATTGACGAGCATGCGCGCGAATGCGTGCTTGCCGGCAAGCGTCAGCACGGCGTTGCGAAAGCAGCGCGAGACATTGCTCTTGGGGGTGATGAAATCGGTCGAGCGCGTCGAGTTGAGCAGGTTCTCCTGCGCAGCGGCGACACGCTCTTCGCTGTACGTATCGAGCAGCGTGGCCGGCGCCTTGCCGCAGGCGACGAGCGCGAGTTTCCACGCCAGGTTGTCGGTGTCCTGGATGCCGGAGTTGGCGCCGCGCGCGCCGAACGGGGAGACCTGATGCGCGGCGTCGCCGACGAACAGCACGCGGCCGTGCCGGAAGGACTCCATGCAGCGGCAGGTGAAGGTGTAGACGCTGACCCATTCGAGCTCGAAGTCCGGCGCGCCCGGCGCGGATCGCGACGCTCCAGCCTGGTCTTGCCGGTGCGCCAGCATCGCCTGGATGCGCGGGATGACGCGCGCCGGCTGCTTCTCGACATCGGGGTCGGCGTCCCAGCCGAGCTGGAAGTCGATGCGCCAGACATTGTCGGCCTCGCGGTGCAGCAGCACGCTCTGCCCGGGGTGAAACGGCGGATCGAACCAGAACCAGCGCTCGGCGGGGAAATCCGCCTTCATCACGACATCGGCGATCAGGAAGCGATCCTGGAAGATCTTGCCCTGGATATCCAGACCGAGCATGCGGCGCACCGAACTGCGCGCGCCGTCGGCGACGATCAGCCAGTCGGCATGGACGCGGTAGCGGCCGTCCTCGGTCTCGACCTCGAGCGTCACGCCGGCGTCGTCCGGCGCGACGCCGACGACCTTGTTCTTCCAGCGCATCTCGAGCCCGGGCTGCGCATTCGCGCGCTGCACCAGATACTCCTCGAGGTAGTACTGCTGCAGGTTGATCATGCCGGGGCGCTGATGGTCGGCTTCGGGCAACAGGTTGAAGTTGTAGACCTCGCCGTCGCCGTGGAAGGTGCGTCCGACGTTCCACGTCACGCCCTTGTCGACCAGCGGCTGGCCGCAACCCAGGCGGTCGAGCACTTCGAGCGTGCGCTTGGCATAGCACAGCCCGCGCGAGCCGACGCTGACCGTATTGTCGTCGTCCAGCAGCAGCACCTCGAGCCCGCGCTGCGCGCAGTCGATCGCCGCCGCGAGGCCGACCGGGCCGCCGCCGACGACGACGACCGCGTGACGCGACGCCTTGCCGCTGGCCAGCTCGGCCGGCTTGCGGTAGGGCAGCGTCGGATAGGTATACGTGCTGTGCATCGGGGCGCGCCGCTCAGCGGCCCTCGAGCGACTGCCACATCTCGATGTCGCGTTCGGCGGTCCAGATGCGCGGATCGGGAAACTTCGTCGCTTCGTCGTAGGCGCGCGTCACGTCGAACGGCATGCAATGATCGAAGATCACCCACTGCCCGTAGCGCGGGCGCAGCGCATCGATGGTTTCGCGATAGACCTCGCGCAGCGGGCGACCGGCCGCTGCGCCGGTGCGCACCTGGGCGAACAACTCGGAGACGAAGCCGCGCGTGCCGGCCAGTCCGGCCTGCACCTGCTGCGGCGTCTGCAGCGAGGCGCCGCGCCCCGGAACGAGCTTTTGCGGCGCGAGCGCGGCGATCGCATCGAGCGTCGCCGGCCAGTCCTGGAAGTAGGCATCGCCCGCGTATGGCGTGGCGTCGAACTCGACGAGGTCGCCGCTGAAGAGGATCTTCTGCGCCGGCAGCCACGCCACCGTGTCGCCCTTCGTGTGGCCGCGGCCGAGCTGCAGGAGCTGCACTTCGAGCTTGCCGAGCCAGACCGTCATGCGTCCGCTGAAGGTCAGCGTCGGCCAGGTCATACCCGGCGGCACCGATTCGACGGCGTTGAAGAGGCGCGGAAAGCGCCCGATCTCGCTTGCCTTGTCCTGCTCGCCGCGCTCGACGATCAGGTCGTAGGTATCCTGGCTCGCGATCACCTGCTGGGCCTTGTAGGCGCTCGCGCCGAGCACGCGCACGGCGTGGTAGTGGCTCAGCACGACGTACTTGATCGGCTTGTCGGTTACTTCGCGGATGCGCCGGATGACGTCGGCGGCCATCACCGGCGTCGCCTGCGTATCGACCACCATCACCGCATCGTCGCCGACGATGATGCCGGTATTCGGGTCGCCCTCGGCGGTGTAGGCGTAGGCGTTGTCGGACAGCTTGTCGAAGCTGACTTTCTTCTCGACCAGATCGGCCTGGGATGCGAAGGCTTTGCTCATCGGCGGCTCCAGCAGCGGTTTCGGAATTGGCGGCAGGCCGCGACGCCGCAGCGGGCGCGACCTTCATCGCCGATGGTAGCCAATTCAGCGCCGCCATACGACATCGCCCGATTCGCCACCCTCGCTGCGCGCACGCTGCCGGCTCAGCGATGCCGGCGCGCGCCGCGACGCTCAGCCGGCGTCGGCGTCGGGCAGATCCGGCAGGCGCATGGCGCGCACCTTGTCGATCCGCTTGCCTTCGAGCGCGACGACCTCGAAGCGCCAACCGCTCCACTCGACGGCGTCGGCCGTCCGCGCGAGCCGGCCGAGCAGCAGCACGACCATGCCGGCAAGCGTGTTGTAGAGGCCGCGCTCCTCCTGCGGCAGATCCTTCAGGCCCAGGCGGTCCTTGAGTTCGGGCACCGGGATCAGGCCGTCGAAGGTCCAGCTTCCGTCGGGCTGCGCGACGGCCCAGGCATCGAGGTCGGCCGGATTCGTGAACTCGCCGGCGATCGCCTCTAGCACGTCGCGCGCGGTGATGACGCCCTGCACATCGCCATATTCGTCGACGACGAAGACGAGTTCGACGCTCGTCGCTCGAAACTGCTCCAACAGGTCCATCCCCGAGAGGGTCTCCGGCACATAGACCGCCGCCTGCAGCTGCTCGGTCAGTGCGAGCGCTTCGCCCCGCAAGGCCTGCAGCAGCAGGCTCTGTGCCGAGACAACGCCGAGCACGTCGTCGAGTCCGCCACGGCAGACGGGGTAGCGCGAATGCGCCGTGCGTCCGAGCACGTCGAGCACCGCCGCCTGCGGCGCGCCGACATCGAGCCAGACGATCTCGTTGCGCGGAATCATCATCGAGCCGATCGGCCGGTCGTCGAGGCGAAAGACATTGCGCACCATCTGGTGCTCCTGCACCTCGATCACGCCGGCGTCCAGCCCCTCCTCCAGACTGGCGGCGATCTCCTCCTCGGTCACGACGCGGGCCTGCCCCTTGGCACCCAGCAGGTGCAGCGTCACGACCGTGCACCAGGACAGGAACCTGACGAGCGGACGCGCGAGCCACGACAGCCACTCCATCGGCTGCGCGACGAGACGCGCGACGGCTTCCGGAAACATCTGCCCGAGCCGCTTCGGTACGAGCTCGCCGAAGATGATCGTCAACACCGTGATGAAGACGACGACGAGGCCGGTCGCGCTGATCGCCGCCGCCTTCGGACTGATGTGCAGCGCGTCCTTCAGCAGCGCGGAAAGCGGCTCCGAGAACGCGGCGTCGCCGACGATGCCGTTCAGGATGCCGATCGACGTGATGCCGATCTGCACCACCGACAGGAACTTGGTCGGGTTCAGGTGCAGCGCGAGCGCCGCCTGCGCCTTCGGGTCGCCGGCTTCGATCATCGCGGCCAGACGGACCTTGCGGCTCGCCGTGAGCGCCATCTCCGACATGGCGAACAACCCGTTGAGCAGGATCAGGCAGGCGAGGAGGAGGACGTCCATGCGGCGCGCGTCACGGACCGCCGGCCGCTGCGCAGTTCCCTTCGAATGGTGGGGCCGCAAAGCGTAGCAGAATCGACGCCATGATCTTCCTCATCGGCGACGTGCAGGGCTGCTGCGACGCCCTCGATCGCCTGCTCGCCGAAATCGGCTTCTCGCCGTCGCGCGACCACCTCTGGCTCCTCGGCGACCTCGTCAACCGGGGTCCGCAGTCGCTCGCGACGATGCGGCGCGTCAAGGCTCTCGACGGGGCGGCCGATTGCCTGCTCGGCAACCATGACCTGCACCTGCTCGCCGTGGCCGCCGGCGCGCAGCCGCTCAAGCGCCAGGACACGCTCGGCGACATCCTCGACGCCGCGGACCGCGAAGAACTGCTCGCCTGGCTCGGCTCGCAACGGCTCGCTGCCTTCGACGCCGGCTGGCTGCTCGTGCACGCCGGGGTTGCGCCGCAATGGGATTGCGCGGCGACGCTCGCCCTTGCCGCCGAGGTCGAAGCCGTGCTGCGCGGACCCGATCGCGCCGCCTTCCTGCGCAAGATGTACGGCGATGCCCCGGCGCGCTGGAGCGATGAGCTCGCGGGCACCGCCCGGCTGCGCTTCATCGTCAACGCATTGACACGCATGCGGTTCTGCGACGCCCGCGGCCGCCTCGAATTCGCGACCAAGGACGGCGCCGGCACCGCGCCCAAGGGCTACATGCCCTGGTTCGAGGTGCCCGCCCGCAAGACGGCGGGGACGCCGATCGCTTTCGGCCACTGGTCCACCCTCGGCTTGATCGATACGCCCGAACTGCTCTCGCTCGATACCGGTTGCGTCTGGGGCGGGGTACTCACCGCGGTGCGCATCGATGGCGGCCGCCGCGAACTGCACCAGATCCGTTGCTCGCAGGCGCGCAAGCCCGGGCGCGCAGACTGACCCGGCCACTAGAATCGGTTCGGCGCTGGAGACGTGGCCGAGCGGTCTAAGGCAGCAGTCTTGAAAACTGCCGAGGGGGCGACTCCTCCGTGAGTTCGAATCTCACCGTCTCCGCCAGCGCGGGCCGGCGTCGGGCCCTGTGGAACGGGCCCGGTTGCACGATGACAACAAATCGCCCCATGCCCCCCGCTCCATGTAGAATTTGTCGTCCCCTGTAAACGGACCGGTAGTGCCAAGCGTTGAGAGAGCGCTAATCATCACCACGGTCGGCGCATGGACTTCGGTCCACGAATGACCGGCAGTGAGTCGATGGCAACCGCCCTAAGTCAATATCCTTGCAACTGGAGATTCGCATGAAATTCGCTCCCTCCCTCTTTACGCTCGCCCTGATCTCGGCCTTTGCCGTCTCGGCTTCGGCCCAATCCGCTTCGGCGCCGACCCGCGCGGAAGTCAAGGCCGAAACCGCCGCCGCCAAGAAGGCCGGTGAAATTCCTACGGGTCAGCAATCGACGACCGAACAGGCGACCCCGAAGAAGCCCGCCAAGACCGGCGACCGCGCCGCGACCAAGGCGGAAGCCAAGGCCGCCAACAAGGCTGGCGAGATTCCGCACGGCACCGAAACGGTGACGCATCAGGACATGCCCACGAAGCCCGCCAAGACCGGCGACCGCGCCGCGACCAAGGAAGAGGCCAAGGCCGCCAACAAGGCGGGGACGATCGTCGAGGGTCAATCGTCGGTTGCCAATCAGGACAAGGGCCCGCCGAAGCAGCAGAAGTAAATTGGGTTGCCGGCGCGAACGGCCGGCAACGGATCCGCGAAGGCGGCGCACGGGTTTCCGGCGCCGCCTTTTGCTTTTGGCGTTCCCTGCACGAGACCGCTTGCCCGCAGGCGCGCTGCTCGCTCAGGCGACGCAGGTCCGGTTCTTGCCGGTTCGCTTGGCTTCGTACAGCGCCTGGTCGGCGCGTTCGAGCGCCGGCTCGATCGCATCGCCGGCGCGGTGGAGCGTGACGCCGGCCGAGAACGTCACCAGCACCTGCCGGCGCTCGTGCATGAAGAGCCCGCCTGACAGCGAGCGCTGCAGGCGGGTGAGGATTTGCTGGCCCTCATCGACGTCAGTCGCCGGCAGCAAGACGACGAACTCCTCGCCGCCATAGCGCGCCACGACGTCGTCCGGCCGCAGCGACTTGGCGACCGCCTCGGCAAGCGATCTGAGCGCGACATCGCCAACCCCGTGGCCGAGTTCATCGTTCAGGCGCTTGAAATTGTCCACGTCGAGCAGCCCGATCGAAAGCGGCTGGCCGTCGCGCTCGGCGCGCGCGCGCGCGACCTCGAACGCTTGCAGCAGGCCGCGCCGATTGGCAACGCGCGTCAGCTGGTCGGTCGTCACCTCGTCGGACAGGCGCCGCAGCTCGGATTCGAGCGTCGCGACACGTTCGGTCAGCTGCGCCGCGCGCGCGTGCTCGGCCTGCAGCCGCTGCTGGGTCTGGCCGACGACATCCTGCACGCTGCGCGTCTCTTCGAGCATCTCGCCGACGACGCCGGTCAGGCCTTCGAGCGATTGCGCGCCGTTGATGACCTGCGCGTAGCGCCCGATATTGTCGTGAAACCTGCCAGTGCGCGAACCGAGTTCGCCCATCTCCTGCAGCATCTGGCTCATCAGCGACTTCAGCGCATCGCGCGCCCGGCTGCGTTCGTCGCGCAGCTCGCGCTGGCGCTCGCGCGTGTGGCGCAGCACTTCGGTCGCCGCCTTGACGCCGCGCGCGTTGATGCCGTCGTCGAGCTTTTGCAGCATCGAATCGAGCTGCCCCTTCGCCCAGCTGTCGTCCTCGGCCAGGTCGGTGAGTCCGGCCGTCAGCTCGCGACACAGGCCGCCGAGCTGATCGACCAGATGGTGGCGGTGCTGCAGCACCCTGTCGATCGCCTCGCACTGCGCCAGCAGCGCCTCGGCACGCTGCACCGTCGCACCGCGCTCGACGATCGCTTGCGTCAAGGCGGCCAGCGGTGCCGCCTGCTCGTCGGCGCCCGTCGCAGCGAGTGCACGGTGCAGGCTGGCGCTCAGATGCGCAACGCTCGCGGCCCAGGCAGCGTGGTCCGCGCCGCGAGCCGGCGCGCCGGCACGATCGACGCCGTCGAGCTCTTGCGGCCCCGTCACCGCCGCCACGGGCGCCGGTTGGGCTGCCGCCTCGATCCCGGGCGCAGGGTCGAATGCGGCGACGACCTCGTCCGCGCAATCCTTGTCCCAGGTGCCGAGCAGCTGCGTCAGGCGCGTCTGAAGCACGCCGGCGTCGCCGTGGCTGCCGGCCAGAACACGCTGCAGGCTCTCCTTGCGCCGTCCGCTGGTCCACTGCCGCCCGCCGCGCTCGACGCCGCGCACGATGCGCCCGATCAGGCTCGCGAGCGCAGCGCCGCGATCGTTCTCGACCGTCAGCTTGTCGAGCGCGCGCTCGGCCTGCTCCCAGCGCCCGTCGAGAATCGCCGCCGCCAGTGCGCGCCGATCCGCCGCCGGCACATTCGGCCCGGCGGCAAGCGACAGCCGATCCAGCAGATGCAACGCGCGCTCGGAGTGCATCGGCGTGCCGTTGTGCCCGCCCTCGGCCCGATAGGCCCGGGCATAGTTCTCCGGCGTCGGTTCGAGCTTGCTCTCGACCAACCGCTTGAGAGCGGCCTTCGCCACCTGGGCCGGCTGCGGCGTGCCGGCGGCGATCGTTGCGCGCGTATCCATCGTCGGGTTCAAGAAGCGAACGCCGCCTCGTTCATGCCCTGGGCGCGGCGCTCGCGGCCCGCAGCAGCGGGCCCGACGTTGCCGGCCCGTCGTCGGCCGAATCGACGATCCACGGCGCCTTGCGGTCGAGCAGCATCTGGTTGCGCCAGATTTCGAGCTGCTCCGGCGCGAGCGGCCGGCTGAAGAGGAAGCCCTGCATGAAGCGGCAGCCGAGGCGATGCAGCTGTTCCATCTGGCGCAGCGTTTCGACCCCCTCGGCGACGACGCGCAGGCCGAGCGAGCGCGCGATGGCGATGATCGCGGTGACGATCGCCGAGCTCTGCGGCGTGAGGCCGAGGTTGTGGACGAAGGCGCGGTCGATCTTCAGCTCGTTGATCGGCATGTTGGTCAGGTAGGAGAGCGACGAGTAGCCGGTGCCGAAATCGTCGATCGAGATCTCGACGCCCATCTCGTTCAGGCGGTGCAGCGTCATGTTGACGTTGCCCGAGTCCTTCATCAGCCCGGTCTCGGTGATCTCGAGTTGGATCGAATGGTGCGGCACGCCGTTCTGGCTGACCGCGGCGTGGATGTGCTCGAGCAGGTCGGTGCGCTCGAACAACCGGTTCGGCAGGTTGACCGCGATCGCATCGGAGAAGCCGAAGCGGTCCTGCCAGATCCGCGTCTGGCGCGCCGCCTCGCGGATCGCCCATTCGCTGAGCGGAACGATCAGGCCAGTCTCTTCGGCGAGCGGGATGAAGTCGCCCGGCGGCACGAGAACGCCGTTCCGGTTCCAGCGCATCAGCGCCTCGACGCCGATCATGCGCACGCTGCGCGCGTCGACCTTGGGCTGATAGTGCAGCACCAGTTCGTTGCGCTCGATCGCCTTGTGCAGTGCGCTCTCGATCTCGATCTTCTCGCGCCCCTTGCCGGCGAGGACGGGGCTGTAGATCGCATGCGTATTCGGTCCCTGCGACTTGGCGGCGTACATCGCGACGTCGGCACTGCGCATCAGGTCGGCGACCGAATTGCCGTCGCGCGGGAAGAGCGCGACGCCGACGCTTGCCGTGACGAAGCACTCCTGGCCGCCGACGAAGATCGGATCCTTCATCAGATCGAGGATGCGCGACGCGACGCGCTCGGCGTCGAGTTCGTC
>CALMIL010000234.1 GCA_937864005.1 uncultured Burkholderiales bacterium | reverse complement strand
TTCGTCGAACTGCACGCCGCGATCTGGGCCGTGCTGCGCGAGGAAGTGCTCGCCGGCTACAGGCAGCAGCTCGCCGCATGAGACGCGAAAGAGGGGCCCCGCGCAGCGGGGATCGAAGCGAGCGAATGCGGCGACGCGCCGACGACCGGGCGCGGTGAACTCCGCGATTCAACGGAGGCGCCGCATGACGGGCGGACCTCACTCGTAGTGCGTCCACATGCGCAAGACCCGAACCGTGCGCTCCTTGGCGAACACTTCGTAGACGAGCCGGTTGTGGATGTTGATGCGGCGCGAATAGGCCCCCGCAAGGTCGCCGACCAGCTTTTCGAAGGTGGGGGGGTTCTGGAAAGGGTCGCGCTGCAAGATGTCCAGCAACTCCATGGCCTTCGTCTTCAGGCCTGCCGCGGCCAGCTTCTTCGCGTCTTTCTGTGCCTGCTTCGAATAGACAAGCGCCCACTTCACCAGTCGAGTTCCTTGGCGCTCTTGGCGAGCGGCTCGGCCATCGCCTTGCGGATCGAGTCGCGCATACCAGGTATCGAGATCAGGTGCAGCGTTTCCTGAATGGCCTGCCAGTCGTCGGCCGACACGAGCACAGCGGACGTGCGCTTGCCGGCAATGAGGATCGGCTCGTGCGAGTCGGCGGCCTGATCGATCAGCCGATACAGATTCGCGCGCGCTTCGCTGGCGGTGAGGACGGACATGGTGTTCTCCGGATGCTGAAGCAGTAGCGTACGTAAAAGCGTACCTTTCGTCAAGCTGCAGGCGACCGAAGGCGCGCGCCACGACATCGAAGACGCATGTCGAGCCATCCCTGCTCCGGCACCCGGCTCGCGTAGCATCGCCAACAGCACTCAACAGACGCTGGCGCGGCGCGCTCGACCAGCGCTACTTCGGCGCGGCGAGTCCGGACACACCGTGCTGAGCGGACGGCGCGTAGCCTTCGACTGAAACGAAGCTCTGCATGAACACACCGACGATCCGCCCCGCGACCGCCGCCGACCACGCGGCCTGGCTGCCCCTTTGGCGCGGCTACCAGGCGTTCTACAAGGTCGAGCAGCCGGAGCATGAGACGCGCATCACGTGGCAGCGCTTGCTCGATCCGGCAGAACCGATGCATCTCGCGCTTGCCGAACGCGGCGGCGCGGTCGTCGGCATGGTGCACTTCATCGAGCACCGCACGTGCTGGACCGAGGCGAACGCAATCTATCTGCAGGATCTGTTCACCGCGCCCGAGGCGCGCGGGCAGGGCATCGGCCGCGCGCTGATCGCGCATGTGTGCGAACGCGCGCGTGCGCTCGGCTGCGCCAAGGTGCACTGGCTGACGCACGAGACGAATGCGCAGGCGAGGGCCTTGTACGACAAGGTCGCCGAGCG
>CALMIL010000233.1 GCA_937864005.1 uncultured Burkholderiales bacterium | reverse complement strand
CCCGCGGAGCCGGCGGGTAGGTGGCACCGAGCCGTGCAGCGATGCACGGCCCAGAGGAATGGCGGTCACGGCGTGGCCTTCGCAAGAGGGCCGCGCCGCACAGAATCCGGCCTATCGGCCCGCTTCACACTTTTGCTGGGCTGCATCTGCGAAGAACAACGAATGTCGATGAACCCCGATGCCCACCTGCTGTGGCGCGCACCGAAATGGACGCTCGCGCTGCTGCTCGCCTGCCTCGGGATGCTCGGGCCGTTCTCGATCGACACCTACCTGCCGGCGTTCGCCGGCATCTCGCAGTCGATCGGCGCGTCGCCGGTCGAGATGCAGCAGACGCTGTCGGCCTACCTGTTCGGCTTCGCGATCATGAATCTCTTTCACGGCGCGCTGTCCGACAGCTTCGGGCGCCGCCCGGTCGTGCTGTGGGGGATCGCGCTCTTCACGCTCGCGTCGGCCGGCTGCGCGCTGTCGAACAACATCGGCGCGCTCGTCTTCTGGCGCGCGGTGCAGGGCATGTCGGCCGGCGCGGGGGTCGTCGTCTCGCGCGCGGTGATCCGCGACATGTTCCACCCGGCCGACGCCCAGCGCGTGATGTCGCAGGTGACGATCTACTTCGGCGTCGCGCCGGCCGTCGCGCCGATGGTCGGCGGCTTCCTCTTCATTCACGTCGGCTGGCACGCGATCTTCTGGTTCCTGACGATCATCGGACTGCTGCTGTGGATCGCCAACTACCGGCTGCTGCCCGAGACGCTGCACGACGGCTTCAAGCAGCATTTCAACGTCCGCAACCTGATGCGCGGCTACTGGGAGCTGGGAAAGAACCCGCGCTTCATGCTGCTTGCGCTTGCCAGCGGCATCCCGTTCAACGGCATGTTCCTGTACGTGCTGTCGGCGCCGGTCTTCCTCGGCGACATCCTCGGCCTCGGGCCGGGGCAGTTCTTCTGGTTCTTCTGCATGACGATCGCCGGCATCATGGGTGGCGCCTGGCTGTCGGGCCGGCTCGCCGGCAACATCCGGCCCAAGCACCAGATCCGGCGCGGCTTCATCGTCATGGTCACGGTGTCGGTGCTGAACGTCGCGCTCAACCTCGCGTTCGAGCCGAATGCGTGGTGGGCGCTGTGGCCGATCGCGATCTACGCCTTCGGCTGGGCGCTGATGGTGCCGGTCGTGACGCTGATGGTGCTCGATCTCGTGCCCGAGCGGCGCGGCATGGCGTCTTCGATCCAGGCCTTCATCGGCAGCATGGCGAACGGCTTCGTCGCCGGCGCGATCGCACCGCTCGTCATGCACTCCGCGGTCGCACTGGCCGTCACATCGCTTGCGATGATGGGGGTCGGCGCGATCGCCTGGCTGTGGGTCAAGCAGGGATTGGGCTGAGCAGGAGCGGCGCGAGGGGCTTGCCCGCCTCGTCCAATTGTTCAACTGCCGCCGGCCTGCGCCGATAACGACGCGTAGCGCCGCCTTCGGGGCGCGGTGGGAGTTCCTGGATGCGCGTTGCGATGCGCTGGCTGGCTGCATTCGCGCTTGCGAGCGGCGGCGTGTTGGCGGCCGCTGCTGCCGATCCGGCGTTGCCGTCGTCCGCGCGATCGCCCGTGCGATCGCCCGCGCAGCCTGCGGCCTCGGCGCCGGCAGGTTAGACGCCACGCGCTGCGCCTCGGCACAGGGGTCCGCAGGACCCGATGGAGTTCCTGCGCGAGCGCCTCGCGGCCAAGCTCGGCGGCGCGGCGCTCGAAATGTCGAACGCGGGGGTGATCCGGGTCGTGAACCGTGCCGGCGATGCGGCGCCGCCGCCTGCTGCCGCCGCACCCGCCGTTGCGGCCAAACCCGCCTCGGGCTCGGCCGCAACCGCGGCACCGGCAGCACCCGGCGCCCGGCGCGATGCGAAGGGCAGCGTTCCTGCCTGGAGCTGCGAGGGCGCGGGCGGCCCGGCACATTGGGCCCGGCTCGCGCCCGAGTTCTCGGCCTGCGCGCGCGGCAGCCGCCAGAGCCCGATCGACATCCAGGACGGCATCGCGGTCGATCTCGAGTCGATCGCGTTCGACTACCGCGCGAGCCGCTTTCGCGTCATCGACGACGGGCACACGGTGCGCGTCGATGTCGATGCCGGCAACGCGATCGAGGTCCTCGGGCGGCGCTATGCACTGGAGCAATTCCACTTCCACCGCCCGGCCGAGGAGGGCATCGACGGCCGGCAGTTCGCGATGGCCGCGCACCTCGTGCACCGGGCGGCCGATGGGCGGCTCGCGGTGGTCGCCGTGCTGCTCGAGGCGGGCAGCGCGAATCCGATCGTGCAGGTGGTGTGGAACAACCTGCCGCTCGAGAAGGGCGAGCCGGTCGTTGCCCGCAAGCGCCTCGAGCCTGGTGCGCTGCTTCCCGAGGAGCATGCCTACTACACCTACATGGGGTCGCTGACGACGCCGCCGTGCTCCGAAGGTGTGCTGTGGATGGTGATGCGCCAGCCGGTGCAACTTTCCGCCGCGCAGATCGCGATCTTCGCGCGCCTGTATCCGATGAATGCGCGGCCGCTGCAGCAGGCGGCGGGGCGGTTGATCAAGCAGTCGAACTGACGCGCTGTTCACGCGCCCGGTCCCCGACCACCTGTTCAGGGGGTTTGCGCGGCGGGCAAATCGGTCCATAGTCGCTCCGAAGAACGACTCCCTTGAAGGCCGATATGAACGTCAGGTACCTGTTTGCAGCCCTCCTCGTCACCACGGGTGTCAGCGCCCAGGCCGCGACGATCACCTGGAACCAATGGTCGTCCGGCACCGCGGGCGCAATGGGGCCGGTGGCGGTCGGGTTTTCCGCCGGCGGCAACCCGGCGGCGCTGGTCGCGAATTACCCGAGCTGGACGCCGGCCTCCACCTGGGCGGACGGCTCGGTGGTCGACAACGGGCCGGCGCAGAGCGGCGGCATCATCCAGCTATACGGTGGCACGGCCAACGTCAATACGCTGACCTTCTCGACCGCCATCATCAACCCCGTCTTCGCGATCTGGAGTCTGGGCAACCCAGGCTCCAGCGCGAGTTTCGACTTCATCGGTGCGACGCCTGTCTTCGTCGCCGGCGGGCCGAACGCCGAGTACGGCGGCAGTTCGATCTCGATCAGCGGCAATTCCGTGTCGGGGAAGGAAGGCAACGGCACCGTGATGTTCGTCGGCACCTACAGCAGCCTGTCGTGGACCAACCCGACCTACGAGGGCTGGTACGGCTTCAATGTCGGCATGACGGCCGCCGTTCCCGAGCCCGAGACGTATGCGCTGATGCTCGCCGGGCTCGGCGTCATCGGCATGCTGGCGAGGCGCCGCCGCGCTTGAACGGCCACGCCGGGCGATGAACGGGGGCGCCGCGCGGCGCCCCTTCCCGTATCGGGATCGGCATTCCTCGCCCGTCCAGGCGAGTGATGATGCGGTCGCTACTCCTTGCCGCATGCGATCCGCCACATCCCGTCGCTCACCGAACCGGGCGCGATCTTGACCCAGGCGCTGGAGCCCTTCTCGGATGCAACGGCCTTGCCCTGCGCCATCGGCTCCGGGAAAGCGGAAATCTCGACGCCGCGCGATCGGGGCTCCTTGCAGTCGTACTCGTCCTGCCGCTTGAGCGAGACATAGGCCGCACCGCCTGCCGAACCGGGCTGCTTCAATTCCTGCAGCGACCACATCCTTGCCGTATCACCGCTTCGGGTGATGGTCGACTTGTCGATGTAGATCTCGGCCTGGCCGTTGTCGCCCATCGCCAACCATTCCGCTGCCGCGCTGGTGCTTGCCACGGCAAGCACCGCCATCGTGAACCACGTCGATCGCTTCATCTGCTTCCTCGCATTGTCGGTTCGGTCGCGAACAGGGCGCTCGCAACCATGCCTGGATGCTAGTCCACTGCGTCACTGAAATCGCGCCCCCGCTGTCCGCCCGATACGGGCGCGCTGCGGCGTTGCAAATACTCGCGATACCAGCGGGTATCGCTGCGCTTTGCGCCTTGCTTCGCATCCCGTCTCGGACGACCCTCGGGTGGCATTTCAATGACGCAGTGGACTTGTCTTACTGTGTCACAAGTGCAGCCTCGGGCTCTGCCTGGCACACAAGTCCGCGGCGCTGCGACCCGCGCCGCGCGGCAAACTTTCATCGTGCCTCTGCCAGTCTCGCTGCAGTTTGCGCCTTGTCAGAACGGCGACGTCATCGGTTCTCTAAAGTGCCCGGCGGTATCGAATACGCTGCCGGCGCCCGGCGCCCGGCGCGGGGCATCGGATCGGGCGGGAAACTCTTGATTGCACCCTCATTCCGGCATGGTTAAACTCAACCGACCGGTCGGTAATGAATATGGCGCTTTGCGGCGCCCCGGATTCGCGGTTCCTGAAAGCGATCCTCGACCGTCGAAAGCGCACTCCCACTCGATCTCTCATCCATCATGCCTGCATCTCCAGACGCCGACCGACTCATCCTCGTCTCCGACGAGGGCCCAGTGCGCACGCTGACGCTCAACCGGCCGCAGTCGCTCAACAGCTTCACGACCGCGATGCACGCCGGGCTGCTTGCCGCGCTCGAGGCGGCGGCCGCCGATGCCGGCGTGCGCTGCGTCGTCGTCACCGGTGCCGGGCGCGCCTTTTGCGCCGGGCAGGATCTGTCCGACCCGGCGGTCGCACCCGACCTGACACCCGGCGCGAAGCAGCCCGACATCGGCGCACTGATCGAGCGCTGCTACCTGCCGCTTGCGCTGCGCATCCGTTCGATGCCGGTGCCGGTCGTCGCGGCGGTGAACGGCGTCGCGGCCGGCGCAGGTGCGAACTTCGCGCTCGGCTGCGACATCGTGCTCGCGGCGCGTTCGGCAAGCTTCATCCAGGCCTTCGCGAAGATCGCGCTCGTCCCCGATTGCGGCGGCACCTGGCTGCTGCCGCGGCTCGTCGGGCGCGCCCGCGCGCTCGGACTTGCGATGCTCGGCGACAAGCTCGGCGCCGAAGAGGCCGAGCGCATCGGCCTCATCTGGCGCTGCGTCGACGATGCCATTTTCGAGCCGGAGGTGGCGACGCTCGGCGCGCGGCTGGCCGCGATGCCGGTTGCGGCGCTCGCGCGAACGCGTCAGGTGATCGACGCCGCCGACGGGCTCGACTACGCGCAGGCGCTCGCCGCCGAGGCGCGGGCGCAAAGCGAAATGGGCGCGGCGGCCGACTACCGCGAGGGCGTGGCCGCCTTCATGGCCAAGCGCAAGCCCCGGTTCAGCGACCGATGAGATCGCCGACACCCGCGACCGGCGGCGCCCTCACGCCGCAGCAGATCGCCGACGCGGTGCGCGTCGGCATGTATGCGGCCGACCGCGCTTCGCAGGCGCTCGGCATCACGATCGATGCCATGGCGCCGGGCAGCGCGACGCTGCGCATGACGGTGCGGCCCGACATGCTCAATGGCCTGGGCAGCTGCCACGGCGGACTGATCACGACGCTTGCCGACTCGGCGTTCGCCTGCGCCTGCAATTCGTACAACGAACTCACCGTCGCGTCGGGACTTGCGGTCGAGCTGCTCGCGCCGGCGCACGAGGGCGACGTGCTGGTCGCCGCGGCGACCGAGGCGAGCCGCCGCGGCAGGCTCGGCATCTACGACGTCGCCGTCACCAACCAGCGCGGCGAGCGCGTCGCGCTGATGCGCGGGCGCTCGTACAGCGCCAAGGGCAAGCCCACCGTCGAGCTGCCCGCCACCCGGATCTGAACCCCACCGAGGCCGAACCATGAAGCGCCCCTTCAGCCCCACGAAACTCGACCCGATCGAGCGCGCCAGCAAGGACGAACTGCAGGCGCTGCAACTGCAGCGCCTGCGCTGGAGCCTGCAGCACGCCTACGACAACGTGCCGCACTACCGAAAGGCATTCGACGCCCATGGCGTGCATCCGTCGGCGTTGAAGCAACTTGCCGACCTGGCGAAGTTTCCGTTCACGACCAAGAAGGAACTGCGCGACAACTATCCGTTCGGCATGTTCGCCGTGCCGCGCGAGCGCGTGATGCGCATCCACGCGTCCTCCGGGACGACCGGCAAGCCGACCGTCGTCGGCTATACCGCGGCCGATATCGATCACTGGTCGAATCTCGTCGCGCGCTCGATCCGCGCCGCCGGCGGCCGTGCCGGCGACCTGGTGCACGTCGCCTACGGCTACGGCCTCTTCACCGGCGGGCTCGGCGCGCACTACGGCGCCGAACGTCTCGGCTGCACCGTGATCCCGATGTCGGGCGGGCAGACCGAGAAGCAGGTGCAGCTGATCAACGATTTCAAGCCCGACATCATCATGGTCACGCCGAGCTACATGCAGGTGATCGTCGAGGAGATGGCGCGCCAGGGGCTCGACCCGAAAGCAAGCTCGCTGAAGGTCGGCATCTTCGGCGCCGAGCCGTGGACCGAGGCGATGCGGCGCGATATCGAGGCGAGCGCGAATATGGACGCCGTCGACATCTACGGCCTGTCCGAGGTGATGGGCCCGGGCGTCGCGAGCGAATGCGTCGAGACGAAGGACGGCCCGGTCGTCTGGGAAGATCATTTCTATCCCGAGATCATCGATCCCGCCACCGGCGCCGTGCTGCCCGACGGCGAGGAGGGCGAGCTCGTCTTCACGACGCTGACGAAGGAGGCGCTGCCGGTGATCCGCTACCGCACGCGCGACCTGACGCGGCTGCACGCGCCGACCGCGCGCAGCATGCGCCGCATGGGCAAGATCGTCGGCCGCAGCGACGACATGCTGATCATCCGCGGCGTCAACATGTTCCCGACCCAGATCGAGGAACTGGTGCTGCAGGACGGCCAGCTCGGCGGCCAGTACCAGATCGTCGTCACGCGCGAGGCCAACCTCGACGAAGTCGAGGTGCGCTGCGAGCTGACGCCGGGGATGGTCGGCAAGGTCGAGCCCAAGCTGGTTGCCGACGGCTTGCGCGAGCGCATCAAGACCATGGTCGGCGTATCGACTCGCGTCATGGTCGGCATGCCCGACAGCATCGAGCGTACGCTCGTCGGCAAGGCGCGGCGCGTGATCGACCAGCGGTCGCGCTGAAACGGGACAGGAGAGGAGAAGGCGATGTACACCCAGGCGCTCGACGTGATGAGCAGGCAGGAGATCGCCGCCGATCGCCGGCCGGTCCGCTCGGCCGAGGACGCGGCGCGCGAAGCCGCATTCGAGGCGCATATCGCCGACGGCGGCTTCGTCGAGGCGAAGGACTGGATGCCGGAGCACTACCGCAAGACGCTCGTGCGCCAGATCAGCCAGCACGCGCACTCCGAGATCGTCGGCATGCTGCCCGAGGGCAACTGGATCAGCCGCGCGCCGAGCTTGAAGCGCAAGGCGATCCTGCTCGCCAAGGTGCAGGACGAGGGCGGCCACGGGCTGTACCTGTACGCCGCGGCCGAGACGCTGGGCACCTCGCGCGAGCAGATGATCGAGGCGCTGCATTCGGGCAAGGCCAAGTACAGCTCGATCTTCAACTACCCGACGCTGACCTGGGCCGATGTCGGCGCGATCGGCTGGCTCGTCGACGGCGCGGCGATCATGAACCAGGTGCCGCTGTGCCGCTGCTCGTACGGGCCGTACGCGCGCGCGATGATCCGCATCTGCCGCGAGGAATCCTTCCATCAGCGCCAGGGGTTCGACGCGCTGCTGACGATGATGCGCGACGGCACCGAGGCGCAACGCGCGATGGTGCAGGACGCGGTCGACCGCTGGTGGTGGCCGTCGATCATGATGTTCGGCCCGCCGGACGATGCATCGCCGAATTCGGAGCAATCGATGCGCTGGGGCATCAAGCGCATCAGCAACGACGAGCTGCGCCAGAAATTCATCGACGCCACGGCCGAGCAGGCCAGGGTGCTCGGCGTCGCGCTGCCCGATCCGCAGCTGAAGTGGAACGAAGCGCGCGGCCACTGGGATTTCGGCGCCATCGACTGGGACGAATTCTGGAATGTCGTCAACGGCCACGGCCCGTGCAACCGCGAGCGCCTGGCCGCGCGCGTGAAGGCGGCCGACGACGGCGCCTGGGTGCGCGAAGCGGCGCTCGCGCATGCCGCGAAGCAGGCGGCGCGCGAGGCCGACGCGCTGCGCGCGGCATGAAGCGCCCGACGAAGGACCCGGCATGACGACCACAAGCGAAACGCAAGCCCCTGCCGCCGCCCCGAGCCGCAGCGCCGAATGGCCGCTGTGGGAAGTCTTCGTGCGCAGCAAGGCCGGCCTCGACCACAAGCACTGCGGCAGCCTGCACGCGACCGACGCGCAGATGGCGATCCAGCTTGCGCGCGACGTCTATACCCGGCGCCAGGAGGGCACCAGCCTGTGGGTCGTGCGATCGGACCAGATCGTTGCCAGCGACCCAGGCGAGAAGCCGAGCTATTTCGATCCGGCCCAGGACAAGGTCTACCGCCATCCGACCTTCTATCGGCTGCCCGACGAAGTCGATCACATGTGATGATGACGGCCTCGATCGCATTGCACGATGACCCGGCGCAGCAGTTCGTGCTGCGGCTCGCCGATACCTGCCTGATCCACGCCCAGCGCCTGGCCGAGTGGTGCGGCCATGCGCCGGTGCTCGAAGAGGACATCGCGCTCGCCAATATGGCGCTCGACCTGCTCGGCCAGGCGCGCGCGCTGCTGACGCACGCCGGCGCGATCGGCGCGCGCGAAACGGGCGACACCTTCGACGAAGACCAGCTCGCCTTCCTGCGCGACGAGCGCTCGTTTCGCAACGTGACGCTTGCCGAGCTGCCGCGCGGCGATTTCGCATTCACGGTGCTGCGCAACCTGCTGCTCTCGACCTGGCTGCATCACTACTGGCAGCGGCTCGCGGCGTCGAGCGACGCCGAACTCGCCGCGATCGCCGGCAAGGCGGCGAAGGAAGCGCGCTACCACTGCCGGCATGCCGCCGATTGGGTCGTCCGCCTCGGCGACGGCAGCGACGAATCGGCACGCCGCCTGCGCGAGGCGATGGCGACGCTGTGGCCGTATACGGCCGAGCTGTTCGACGACGACGCGACCGATGCGAATGCCGCCGCGTCCGGCCTCGGCCCGGCGTGCAGCGCGTTGCGCGGCGCGTGGGCCGACGAACTCGGGGCGGTATTCGCGCAGGCCGGCATCGAGCCGCCGCCGCAGACGCCGTTTCGCAGCCACGGCAAGCGCGGCCGCCACAGCGAGCATATGGGCTACCTGCTGGCCGAGATGCAGCACCTGCATCGCAGCTTTCCGGGGGCGGTATGGTGACGCCGGACCTGTCGCTCGACGCGGCGCCCGACGCCGCGGCGCTCGCCAGCCCGCGCGAAGCCGCGGCGTGGGACGTGCTACACGGCGTGCTCGATCCCGAAGTGCCGGCGCTCTCGCTCGTCGACCTGGGCATCGTGCGCGCGGTCCGCGAGACGGGCGATGCGATCGAAGTCGTCCTCACGCCGACCTATTCGGGCTGTCCGGCGACCGAAGTCATCGAGTGCAGCGTGATCGATGCGCTGAACGCGGCCGGCCTTGGCCCGGTGACGGTCCGCCAGCGGCGCGCCCCGGCGTGGACGACCGACTGGATCAGCGACGAGGGCCGGCGCAAGCTGCGCGAGTACGGCATCGCGCCGCCCGGCCGCGGTGCCGACGCCGGCATGCCGCTGCGCTTCGTCTCGCGCCGCATCGAATGCCCGCGCTGCGGCAGCCTTAGAACCGAGCAACTCTCGGCATTCGGCGCGACGGCCTGCAAGTCGCTTCACCGCTGCCTCGCGTGCCGCGAACCGTTCGAGCATTTCAAGCCGCTATAGATCGAGATGAGCCTTCACTTCCACGACCTGCGCGTGAAATCCGTGCAGCGCGATACCGATGAATCGGTGATCGTCGGATTCGAGGTCCCCGACGATCTGGGCGAGGCGTTCGCTTTTCAGCCGGGGCAGTATCTGACGCTGCGCGCGCAGGTGGCCGGCGAGGACCTGCGGCGTTCGTACTCGATCTGCGCCGGCGCCGACGACGGCGAGTTGCGCGTCGGCGTGCGCCTGCTGCCAGGCGGTGCGTTCTCGCGCTGGGTGCACGAGGGGCTGAAGGCGGGCGATGCGCTGCAGGTCTTCCCGCCGCAGGGGCACTTCCACATGCCGTTCGATGCGGCGGCGCGGCGCCATGTGCTCGGCATCGCCGCCGGCAGCGGCATCACGCCGATCCTCGCGATCATGAAGACGCTGCTGGCGCGCGAGCCCGGAAGCCGCTTCACGCTGATCTACGGCAACCGGCGCCAGGCGAGCACGATGTTTCGCGAAGAGATCGAGGATCTGAAGAACCGCTACCTGACGCGCCTCGCGCTGCACCACGTCTTCTCGCGCGAGCCGCAGGATGCGGCGATCAGCGAGGGGCGGCTGACGCGCGACAAGCTCGGCCAGTTCTTCGGCGCAGCGAGTGACGGCGCGCAGATCCGGGTGCCGCTGATCGATGCCGCCGGCGTCGACGAAGTCTTCGTCTGCGGCCCGTACGAGATGAATGACGAGGCCGAGGCGGCGCTGCTCGCGGCCGGCGTCGCACGCGGCCGCATCCACATCGAGCGCTTCGGCGCGCCGCCGCTCGGCGCCGGGCCGGCGCATCCCGTTCTCGCCGGCGACGCGCCGCTCGCGCGCGTGACGGTGATTCGTGACGGCCACCGGCGCGAGATCGAATTCAGCGCCGCCGATCCGAGCCTGCTCGACGCCGCGGCCCGCGCCGGGATGGACGTGCCGTTCTCGTGCAAATCGGGCGTGTGCTCGACCTGCCGCGCGCGGCTGCTCGAAGGCGAGGTGCGCATGGACCGAAATTTCGCGCTCGAACCGCACGAAGTCGAGGCCGGCTTCATCCTCACCTGCCAGGCGCATCCGCTCAGCGCGCGGGTCGTCGTCTCCTACGACGATCGCTGAACCGAGGTCGAGCCGATGGCGCGTGGACGAGCCCCCAGCTACGCCAGCCAGCGCGAGGCGATCCTCGCACAGGCGGCCGTGCTCTTTGCGCGCCAGGGCTACTCGGGCACGTCGATGAACCAGGTCGCGGCGGCGTGCGGCATTTCCAAGCCGGCGCTCTATCACTATGTGCGCGACAAGCAGCAACTGGTCGCGACCATCGCGCAGGAGCATGTCGCGCGTCTCGAGGCCGTGGTGCGCGATGTCGAGCGCCTCGCGCTCGAACCGCAGCCGCGGCTGCGCGAACTCATCGTGCGCTTCGTCGCCGAATATGCGGGCGCGCAGGACGCGCACCGCGTGCTGACCGAGGACGTGCGCTTCCTCGAAGCCGAGGACCGCGAGCGCGTCCTCGCCGCCGAACGCCGCGTCGTCGATGCATTCGCCGCGGCGGTCGCCGCGGTTCGGCCGGGAGCCGACGCGGTCGCGATGGACAAGCCGCTCGCGATGCTGCTGTTCGGGATGATCAACTGGATGTTTACCTGGATCAAGCCCGATGGCGTTTTCAGCTACGACGATATGGCACCCGTCGTCTGCGATCTTTTCTTCGGCGGCGTCGGCGCCGTGACCTTGCCGCAAGCCGGGCGGGGTGTGCACGCTTCGATCGCGGCATGAGCATCGCGGGCAAATTGCAACGCTTTTTCAACCCCAGGCAATCCAGAAAGGGAGACAGCCCATGAAACTCGTGAAAACCCTCATGTTCGGCGCGGCACTGCTGGTCGCCGCATCGGCGCAGGCCGACGTCACGGTCGGCGTCACGCTGTCGGCGACCGGGCCGGCGGCGTCGCTCGGCATTCCCGAGAAAAATACGATCGCGCTGATGCCGACGACGATCGGCGGCCAGAAGATCAACTACATCGTGCTCGACGACAAGTCCGACACCACCGCCGCGGTGGCGAATACGAGAAAGCTGATCACCGAGGACAAGGCCGACGTCATCGTCGGCTCGACGACGAGTCCGAACTCGATCGCGATGATCGACGTCGTCGCCGAGGCGAAGGTGCCGATGATCTCGATGGCCGCATCGTCGATGATCGTCGAGCCGGTCGACGACAAGCGGCGCTGGGTCTTCAAGACACCGCAGAACGACATCATGATGTCGCTCGCGATCGCCCAGCACATGGCCAATGCCGGCGTCAAGAAGGTCGCCTTCATCGGCTTTGCCGACGCCTACGGCGAAGGCTGGTATACCCAGTTCGCCAAGGTCGCCGCGCTCAAGGGCATCGAGATCGTCTCCAACGAGCGCTACAACCGCACCGATACATCGGTCACCGGGCAGGTCTTGAAGATCATGGCCGCGAGTCCGGACGCGGTGCTGATCGCCGCATCCGGCACGCCGGCCGTGCTGCCGCAAAAGACGCTCAAGGAGCGCGGCTATACCGGCAAGTACTACCAGACGCACGGCGTCGCGAACAACGACTTCCTGCGCGTCGGCGGCAAGGACGTGAACGGCACCTATCTGCCCTCCGGCCCGGTGCTCGTCGCGAACCAGCTGCCGGCGAGCAACCCGGTTCGCAAGTCGGCGCTCGAATACATCAACAAGTACGAGGCGGCGCACGGCAAGGGCTCGGTCTCGACCTTCGGCGGCCACGCCTGGGACGCCGGCGTGCTGCTGCAGGCGGCGATTCCGGTGGCGCTGAAGAAGGCGCAGCCCGGAACCCCCGAGTTCCGTGC
The DNA here is from genome assembly GCA_937864005.1 of uncultured Burkholderiales bacterium. Taxonomy (GTDB): domain Bacteria; phylum Pseudomonadota; class Gammaproteobacteria; order Burkholderiales; family Burkholderiaceae_C; genus CAIKUF01. Next base: position 6,266 of record CALMIL010000233.1, on the reverse strand, counting down.
CGCGCTTCGCGACGCGCTCGAGAATGTCCACGAGGCCCCCGGCGCACACGGCATCTTCAACATGTCGCCGACCGACCATCTGGGCCTCGACCAGCGCGCCCGCGTGATGGTGCTGATCGACAACGGCAACTGGAAGTACGTCCCCTGATCGGCGCGCCGGGTGCGGCGTCGCCCCGGGTGACGCCGCCTCCGCGCCGCGCCCGCGAATGACTTCGTCGGGTTGCGGGTCAAGCATCGCAACGATGCTGCATCCGCACTGCAGGTGTATCGTGGCCGCTCCCAACCGTGGAAGCGGTCACGCCGATGCCGGAAGTCCTTCCCTCCCGCCAGTTGCACGCGCTCGGCCAGAGCCTGTGGCTGGACAACCTGACGCGCGAACTGCTGGATAGCGGCCGGCTGCGCCGCTATATCGACGAGCGCTCGATCACCGGGCTCACGTCCAATCCGACGATCTTCGACCACGCGATCAAGGGCAGCGGCCACTACGACGACGCGATCCGCGCCGGCGCGAGAAGCGGCCGCTCGGGCGAGGCGCTGTTCTTCGATCTGGCGATCGACGATATCCGCCGCGCGGCGGATCTGTTTGCCGCCGTGCACGAACGCACGCACGGCATCGACGGCTGGGTTTCGCTCGAGGTCTCGCCGCTGCTCGCCTACGACACGCCTGCAACGATCGCGGCCGCCCGCGAGTTGCACGCACGCGTCGCACGGCCCAATCTGTTCATCAAGATCCCGGGAACGCGGCAGGGGCTCGCGGCGATCGAGGAATCCATCTTCGCCGGCGTGCCGATCAACGTCACGCTGCTCTTTTCTGCCGCGCAGTACCTCGCGTCGGCGCAGGCCTGGCTGCGCGGCATCGAGCGCCGCATCGACGCCGGGCTGTCGCCGTGGGTACCTTCGGTGGCGTCGATCTTCGTCAGCCGCTGGGATGTGGCAGTCGCCGGCAAGGCGCCGGATGCATTGCGCATGAAGCTCGGCATCGCGGCCGGCCGGCAGGCCTGCGACGAATATCGCCGGCTGCTCGCCTCGCCGCGCTGGCAGCGCGCGATGAACCATGGCGCGCCGCCGCAGCGGCTGCTGTTCGCGAGCACCGGGACGAAGGATCCGACGGCTTCCGCGACGCTCTATGTCGAGGCCTTCGCAGAGCCGTTCACGATCGATACACTGCCCGAGGCGACACTCGACGCGCTCGATGCGCTCGACCATCCGATCGCGCCGCCAACGGCCCGCGCCGAGGCGTCGATCGAGATGCTGCGGGCCTTCGAGAAGGCCGGAATCGACATCGATGCCCTCGCCGCCAAGCTTCAGGCAGACGGCGCGACGGCGTTCGATGCGTCGTGGAAGGAGTTGCTCGACGTGATATCGGCCAAGGGCAGGGCGCTCGCATGACGGCGCGAAGGGAAGGCATGAAGGTTCTGGTCATCGATGTCGGCGGCAGTCACGTGAAGATCATGGCGACCGGCCACACCGAGGAGCGCCGGTTCGAATCGGGCCCGACGATGACGCCGGCGCAGATGGCCGACGGCGTGAAGGCGCTCGCCGCAGGCTGGGCCTACGACGCCGTCGCGATCGGCTATCCGGGGGTCGTCGTCCGTGACCAGCCTGCCACCGAGCCCTACAACCTGGCGCCGGGCTGGGTTGCGTTCGACTACCGCAAGGCCTTCGGCTGCCCGGTCAGGATCCTCAACGATGCGGCGATGCAGGCGCTCGGCGGCTATCGAGAAGGCAAGATGCTGTTCCTCGGCCTCGGCACCGGGCTTGGCACGACATTGATCGTCGACGGCGTCGTCGTGCCGATGGAACTCGCCCATCTTCCGTACCGGCGGCGCACCTTCGAGGACTACGTCGGCGAGCGCGCCTACGAGCGCGAGGGCAGGAAGAAGTGGCGCAAGCGGGTATTCGATGTCGCCGAGCGCCTGAAGGCCGCCTTCATCCCGGACGACGTCGTGATCGGCGGCGGCAATCTGCGTCTGCTGAAGAAGCTTCCGATAGGCTGCCGCGCCGGCGACAACGCCAACGCCTTCGCCGGCGGCTTTCGCCTTTGGGCGTCCGGGCCGGGCGCGAAGCAGGCTTCCAGGCGCGCGCCGGTGCAGCGCAAGGCAGCGAAGGCGACGAAGGCGACGAAGGCGACGAAGGCGAGCACGAGATGAGCGACATGCCCGTGACAGAGAACGCATCGGCGTCCCGCAGCCCCGCCTGGAATGCGCTCGCCGCGCATGCGCGCGAAATCGAGCCGCTGCATCTGCGGGCGATATTTGCCGCCGATCCCGGGCGCGGCGACCGCCTCGCGCTCGATGCGGCCGGCATCTACCTCGACTACTCGAAGAACCGCATCACCGACGAGACGCTGCGCCTGCTCGTCGCGCTTGCCGAAGAGGCCGGGCTGCGCGCGCGCATCGATGCGATGTTCGGCGGCGACAAGGTCAATGTGTCCGAGGGCCGCGCCGCGCTGCACATCGCACTGCGTGCGCCGCCGGGCGCCGTCTTCGAAGTCGACGGCAAGAACGTCGTGCCTGCGGTGCACGGCGTGCTGGACCGGATGGCGGCTTTCGCCGGGCGCGTGCGCGGTGGCGCGTGGCGCGGACATACCGGCAAGCCGATCAGGAACATCGTCAACATCGGCATCGGCGGCTCCGACCTCGGCCCGGTGATGGCCTACGAGGCACTGCGCCACTACAGCCGGCGCGACCTCGTCTTGCGCTTCGTCTCGAATGTCGATGCGACCGACTTCGTCGAGGCGACGCGCGACCTCGCGGCCGACGAGACGCTCTTCATCGTCTCGTCCAAGACCTTCACGACGCAGGAGACGATGACGAATGCGCATGCGGCGCGCGACTGGGCGCTCGCCGCGTTCGGCGGCAACGAGACCGCGATCGCGAAGCACTTCGTCGCGGTATCGACGAACGCCGAAGCGGTCGCGGCGTTCGGCATCGCGACCGACAATATGTTCGGCTTCTGGGACTGGGTCGGCGGGCGCTACTCGATGGATTCGGCGATCGGTCTGTCGACGATGCTCGCGATCGGGCCAGAGCACTTTCGCGCGATGCTGGCCGGCTTTCACGAACTCGACCTGCACTTCCGCAGCGCGCCGTTCGAGCGCAACCTGCCGGTGCTGATGGGGCTGCTCGGCGTCTGGAACAACAACTTCCTCGGCGCGCCGACGGTCGCCGTGCTGCCCTACGAGCAATATCTGAAACGCTTCCCGGCCTACCTGCAGCAACTCACGATGGAGAGCAACGGCAAGCATGTGCGCGCCGACGGCACGCCGGTCGGCTGCGAGACGGGCCCCGTCTACTGGGGCGAGCCGGGGACGAACGGTCAGCATTCGTTCTATCAGCTGATCCACCAGGGGACGCGGCGCATTGCCTGCGACTTCATCGCGTTCGGCCAATCGCTGAACCCCCTCGGCGTGCACCACGACCTGCTGCTCGCCAACGTGATCGCGCAGGGCGAGGCGCTCGCCTTCGGCAAGACGGCCGACGAGGTGCGCGCCGAAGGCACGCCCGAGTGGCTCGTGCCGCACCGCGTGTTCGAAGGCAACCGGCCGTCGAACACGCTGCTGCTCGACCGCCTGACGCCGGCCGCGCTCGGCAGCCTCGTCGCGCTCTACGAGCACAGCGTCTTCACGCAGGCGGCGATCTGGGGCATCGATCCGTTCGACCAATGGGGGGTCGAGCTGGGCAAGCTGCTCGCCAAGCGTATCGTTCCCGAACTGGGCGGCGGCACGGCGCCGGCGCACGACAGTTCGACGAATGCCCTGATCCGGCGCGTGCGCGCGCTGCGCGGCACGCGCTGATCGGGCACCGGCTTCGACCCGCAAGGAGTCCATGGGATGCAACTCGGAATGATCGGCCTCGGTCGGATGGGGGCGAATATGGTGCGCCGGCTGGTGCGCGGCGGGCACGAGTGCGTTGTCCACGACCGCTCGCCCGACGCCGTGCAGGCGCTCGTTGCCGAGCACGCGATCGGCGCGGCGACGCTTGCCGAGCTCGTCGCCGCGTTGAAGCCGCCGCGCGCGGTCTGGCTGATGGTGCCGGCGGCGGTCGTCGATTCGGCGATAGTCGAACTTGCGCCGCTGCTGTCGTCGGGCGATGCGATCATCGACGGCGGCAATTCGTACTACATCGACGATATCCGGCGCGCAAAGACGCTTTCGCAGCGGCGCATCGACTACCTTGATGTCGGCACGAGCGGCGGCGTGTGGGGCCTGGAGCGCGGCTACTGCCTGATGATCGGCGGGCCGAAGGCGACGGTGCAGCGGCTCGACCCGGTCTTCGAGACGCTCGCGCCGGGCATCGGGACCATCGAGCGCACGCCCGGGCGCGGGCCGGCGGACACAACTGCCGAGCAGGGCTATTTGCACTGCGGAGAGAGCGGCGCCGGCCACTTCGTGAAGATGGTCCACAATGGCATCGAGTACGGCCTGATGGCGGCGTACGCGGAGGGCCTGTCGATCCTGAAGGCGGCCAATATCGGCCGCGCCGCGCATGCGCAGGACGCCGAGACGACGCCGCTGCGCGACCCCGAGCACTACCAGTACGACATCGACCTGCCGGCGGTCGCCGAGGTCTGGCGGCGCGGCAGCGTGATCACGTCCTGGCTGCTCGACCTGACGGCCGCCGCGCTCGCGAGCGATCCGGTGCTCGGCGGCTTCGCCGGCCACGTCTCCGATTCGGGCGAGGGGCGCTGGACGATCAAGGCCGCGATCGACACCGCGGTGCCGGCGCCGGTGCTGACGACGGCGCTCTACGAGCGCTTCGCGTCGCGCGGCAACGCGGAGTTCCAGAACCGGGTGCTGTCGGCGATGCGCTTCGGCTTCGGCGGCCACCTCGAGAAGCACGGCGCAGAGGAATGACGCGAATGACGCCTGGAGCCGCGCGATGACGACACCCGCCGCCCAGGCCGCAGACGCGCTCGTGTTCTTCGGCGCGACCGGCGACCTCGCGTACAAGAAGATCTTTCCGTCGCTGCAGGCGATGGTCCGGCGCGGCCATCTCGACGTGCCGGTGATCGGCGTCGCCAAGGCCGGCTGGACGATCGACCAGCTGCGCGAGCGCGCGCGCGACAGCGTGACAAAGCACGGCGGGCTCGACGCGCAGGCGTTCGAGAAGCTCTGCCGCCTCTTGCGCTATGTCGATGGCGACTATGCCGATGCATCGACCTTCCAGGCGTTGCGCCATGCACTCGGCGATGCCAGGCACCCGGCGCACTACATGGCGATCCCGCCGGCGCTCTTCGGCGCGGTCGTCGAGCAACTCGCGCAATCGGGCTCGACGGCGGGCGCGCGCATCATCGTCGAAAAGCCCTTCGGCCACGACCTCGCGTCGGCGCAGGCGCTCAACCGCGTGCTGCTGCAAAGCTTCGACGAGGCGCACATCTTTCGCATCGACCATTACCTCGGCAAGAACCCGGTGCACAACATGCTGCACTTCAGGTTCGCGAACAGTTTTCTCGAGCCGTTCTGGAACCGCGACCACGTCCAGAGCGTGCAGATCACGATGGCCGAGGCGTTCGGCGTGCAGGGCCGCGGCGCGTTCTACGACGCGACGGGCACGACGCGCGATGTCGTGCAGAACCACCTGTTCCAGCTGCTGACCAACCTCGCGATGGAGCCGCCGGTGCGCGCCGACAGCGAATCGATTCGCGAGGAGAAGGTGAAGGTCCTGAAGGCGATGCCGCCGGTCGGCGCCGGCGATATCGTGCGCGGCCAGTTCGCCGGCTATCTCGGCGAGCCGGGCGTTGCGAAGGGGTCGAAGACCGAGACCTTCGCGGCACTGCGGCTGGCGATCGACTCCTGGCGCTGGCAGGGCGTGCCGTTCTTCATCCGCGCCGGCAAGAGCCTGCCGGTCACATGCACCGAGGTGCTCGTGCGGCTGCGGCGGTCGCCGTCGTTCTACTCGGCGCACAACGCGGCGTGCAACCACGTCCGTTTCAGGATCAGCCCCGAGATCGAGATCGCAGTCGGCATGAACGTGCTCTCGCCCGAGGATGGCGCGGCGAGCCTGCCGGCCGAGATGACGGCCAGCCGCCACCCCGGCGCGCAGGAGATGGACGCCTACGAGCGCGTGCTCGGCGACGCCCTGCGCGGCGATTCGACGCTGTTCGCGCGCGAGGACTATGTCGAAGAGGCGTGGCGCATCGTCGATCCGGCGCTTGCCGCCTGCACGCCGGTGCATCCGTATGCGCCCGGCAGTTGGGGGCCGGCCGAGGCGAAGGCGATCGCGCCGCCCGGCGGCTGGCACGACCCGCAGGTCGGTCAAGTCTAG
>CALMIL010000232.1 GCA_937864005.1 uncultured Burkholderiales bacterium | reverse complement strand
GCGCCGCGCGCGGCCAGCGCCTCGCCGGCGCCCAGCGCGACGAGCGGCTCGTCGTCCGGATGCACGCGCAGTGCGATGTGGCGCGCACTCGCGAGCAGGGTGTCGACCGCCTCCGCGGCGACCGCGGCGATCAGCTCGGGCCGCGTCGCGAGTTCGCTGCGCACCGTCTGGCGCGCGACGCTCGCGGCGGTCGCGGCGACCGCATTCGCGAGCTGCTGGCGCAGCGCGTCGAGCTCGGCGTGGTAGGCCGTCGTCAGCGCGCCGAGCTGGGCCGTGACCTGGCTTGCATAGCTCTGCTTGAAGGCATCGAGCCCGACGAGCCCGTCGCGGTAGCCATCCTGGTAGCCCGACTGGCGCGCCACGCGCAGCTGGGCGGCAAGCGCGTCGGCGGCGCTCGCGGCGTCGCCGGCGGCCGCGGCGGCGTCGGTCGCGCGGCGCAGTGGCGAAGGCGGCGGCGTGCCGCCGGAGAGCGCGGCCGGATTCCACGCCGCGAAGCTGCCGAGCTCCTCGCGTGGAATGAAGCGCGTGTAGGCGGCATTCTTCTGGCCGCCGGCCGGCGGCGGCACCTGGCGCGGCGCGCGCCTGGCGTCAGACGAACTCATCGTCGCCCGCTCCGCCGAGCACGATCTGGCCCTCGTCGGCCAGCCGGCGCACGACCTTGAGCAGTTCCTTCTGCTCGGCCTCGACCTCGGAGACACGCACCGGGCCGCGCGATTCGAGGTCCTCGCGCAGCGTCTCGGCGGCGCGCGTCGACATGTTGCGGAAGACCTTTTCGCGCAGCTCCGGCGTCGCGCCCTTGAGGGCGATGACGAGCGACTCGGACTGCACCTCCTTGAGCAGCGACTGGATGCCCTTGTCGTCGATGCTCTCCAGGTCGTCGAAGGTGAACATGTTGTCCATGATGCGTTGCGCGAGGTCGTTGTCGGCGTCGCGCACGAAGTCGAGCACCGCGGTCTCCAGGCTCGCGCCCATCAGGTTGATCATCTCGGCGGCCGTCTTCGCGCCGCCGAGCGAGCTCTTGCGCTGGCGTTCGCCGCCGGCGAGCACCTGCGCCATGACGTCGTTCAGGTCGCGCAGCGCCGTCGGCTGGATGCCGTCGAGCGTCGCGATGCGCAATACCGCCTCGTTGCGCTGGCGCTCGGGCATCGCTTTCAGGATCGCCGCCGACTGATCGAAGTCGAGGTGGACGAGGATCGCGGCGACGATCTGCGGGTGTTCGTTGCGCAGCAGTTCGGCGACCGCGGCCGGGTCCATCCACTTCAGGCTCTCGATGCCGTTCACGTCGCTGCCTTCGAGGATGCGGTCGATCAGCAGATTGGCCTTCTCGTCGCCGAGCGCCTTGCGCAGGACCGACTTGACGTATTCGTCGTTGTCGGCGACCAGCATGCTCTGCTCGCCGGCGCGGGCGCGAAAGCGCTCGAGGACGCGGTCGACGCGCTCGCGCGGCACCGCCTTCAGGCGGGCGATCGTCTCGCCGAGCTTTTGCACATCCTTTGGCGCGAGGTGCTTGAAGACGGCTGCGGCTTCCTCCTCGCCGAGCGACATCAAGAGGATCGCCGCGTCTTCGGCGCCGTTGTCGCCGTCGGCGCCCGGCTTGGCAGCAGCTTCGTTGGCCATTGGGCGGTTGTCCGGCTCGCGGCGTCTCAGGCAGCCTGGCCGCTCGCGACCCAGTCGCGCACGATGCCGGCGACCGCCGCCGGGTTCTGCTTCGCCAGTGCGCGCGCCTGTTCGAGGTGCGCGCTCGAGCGCGGCGCCTCGAGGACGGCGAGCGCCGTCGACTCCTGCTCCGGCAGCGGCAGGGCATCGTCCGCGACCGCGTGCAGCCGCTGCCCGGGTGCGGGCGCGGTCGCCGCGGACTGCAGCGCGCGCAGTGCGGGGCGCACGAGCCCGAGGAAGACGAGCAGCGCGACACCCGCCAGCGCACCCGGCACGGCGAGCGTGCGAACGAGGTCGAGCGTCTCGGGCTGCTTCCACATCGGCAGCTCGACGTTGGTCTGCGGTTCGACGCGAAACGGCGCATTGATGACCTTGACCGAATCGCCGCGCTCGGCGTTGAAGCCGATGCTTTCCTTGACGAGGGCGGTGAGCTTGGCGATCTCTTCGGCGCCGAGCGGCTGGGTCGTCGTCTTGCCCTTCGCATCCGTCACGCTGCGGTTGTTGACGACGACCGCCGCGTTCAGGCGCTTGACGCTGCCGGTGGCATTGCGCGTCACGCGCACCGTCTTGTCGACTTCGTAGTTCGTCACGCTGTCGCGGCGCAGGTTGCCGCTCGCGCCGCCGGTCTGCGCCGCCTGCAGCGGCGCGGCGGCGCCGTTGATCGGCGCCGTCGCCTGCTGCGGCGGCTGGTTGGACGTCGCACCCGGCACGCCGGCGGGCTGTGCGGCGCTGCTCGTGCCGACCTCGCTGCTTTGCTGGCTGCGCACCGCGCGATCGGCCTGCGGGCCCTGGTTCGGCGTGAAGAGCTCGGACGTCGATTCGGACTGCGAGAAATCGAGCTCGGCGGTCACGCTGGCGCGCAGGTTGTCGCGCCCGACGACCGGCTCGAGCAGGTCGAAGATGCGCCGGGTCATGCCCTGTTCGACCTGGCTGACGTATTGCAACTGCTGGGCATCGAGTCCGCTCGTTGCCGCCGCGTCGCTGCCGCCGCTGAGCAGCGTGCCGGTCTGGTCGAGCACGCTGACATTCTTCGGATTGAGCTCGGCGACGCTGGAGGCGACCAGATGCACGATGCCGGCGATCTGCGTGCGGTCGAGCGTGCGCCCCGGAAAGAGCGTCAGCACGACCGAAGCCGAGGGTTTTTGCTGCTCTCGAAAGAAGCCGTTCTGGTTCGGCAGCGCGAGGTGCACGCGCGCCGCCTGCACCGCGGCGAGCGCGGTGATGGATCGCGTCAGCTCGCCTTCGAGGCCGCGCTGGAAGTTCAGCCGCTCGCCGAACTGCGTCAGGCCGAAGCGCGCCGAATCCATCAGCTCGTAGCCGACGACCGATCCCTTGGGCAGGCCGACCGAGGCGAGCTTCAGGCGCGCATCGTGCACCTGCGATGCCGGCACCAGGATCGCGGCACCGCCGTCCGCGTGGCGATACGGCACGTTCATCTGCGCGAGCTGGGCGATGATCGCGCCGCCGTCCTTGTCCGACAGGTTGGCGTAGAGCACCTTGTAGTCGCCCTGGCTCGTCCACAGCGTGAGCGAGAGGACGACCGCCGCGAGCGCCGCGAGGCCGAGCCCGAGCGAGAGCTTGGAGCGCAGCGGCAGGTTGACGAGCCGCGCGGTGAAGTCGACGGCGACGGGTTGGGCAGAAAGGGCTGGCTGGCGAACGACGGCTGTTTCCATGGAGTGGACAGTTGCGCGCAGGGCGACCCGCGGGGATTCCGGATGGCATCGATTATTCCGGCGCGATGCGCGCCGGATGCAGCGAACAGGCTGTCAAACGGGCGTCAGTTCACCCCGCAGAGAGACCTGCGTCACGCCTACGATGACGGCATGCGAAGGCCCGCCATGCACACCTGCCTCGGCCGCGCATCGGGCGCCGCCAGCCCGACGGAGATGCAACGATGAACGTCACCCTGAAGCCCTTCGATTTCGCGCAGGCGGTCGCCCGCGCCGGCCTCACGACGCGCGGCGAGCCGATCGCCGGCGCCACGGCGGTGCAGGGCGGCGGCTTCGCGCAGGCGCTGACGCAGGCGCTCGGTGCGGTCAGCGCGAGCCAGAACGAGGCCGCCCGGCTGCAGCGCGAGGTGCAGCTCGACAACCCGACCGTCAGCCTCGAGGAGACGATGATCGCGATGCAGAAGGCCCAGCTCGGCTTTCAGGCGACGCTGCAGGTGCGAAACCGCCTCGTGCAGGCCTACAGCGACATCATGAACATGCAGGTCTGACGCGCCGGGCCTTCGCCGGCTGCGCAAGATCCTATTCGAGCCGCAGCGCGCGCCGGTGCTTTTGCGTGCGGTCGATATAGCGCTGCAGCGTGCGCTCGGCGTCCTGGCCGAGGCGCACGATCTCGCAGCCCAGACGCACGCCGCTCGCCTCGGTGTGGATCGAAGTCACGTGGTGCAGGCGCAGGCCGCACTCGAAGCGGGTCGTCGCGTCGAGTTCGAGCTGCACGCGGTTGACGAGGATGCCGGGCTCGAGCATCGGCACGTCCTGCGGCAGCAGCAGCGCACAGCCGCCGGCGCTCAGGTCGAGGATGCGCAGCGCGAGCGCCATGTCGGGAATCATCGGGTGCTGCAGTCGGGCGAGCGGCGCGTCGCGCAGCAGCGGGCGGACGCGAAAGCTCTCGCGGCGCTGCACGCGGAACAGTTCGCGCGGATAGCTGCCTGTCAGCGCGCAACTGCGCGCGCCGCGCACGAGGACGAGGTGGCCGACGTCGAACTGGATCCTGACCTTGTCGAGGTAGGCGACGACGACTGCCTCGCCGCCTTCGAGCACCGCCTGCAGCTGCGGGTCGCCCGCGTCGGCGGCGAAGGCGAGCGTGTCGCGCCCGGCGTCGGATGTCCACAGCGAGGTCGTATAGACGCTGCCGTGCGGGCCGTTCAGGTTGACGAGCACGTTGCCGTCCTGCAGCCGGCGCAACGTGGCGGCAATCTCGGCCGGCGTCGCGAGGCGAAAGGTGTCGAGCCCGCCGCCCGCGGCGGCGATCGCCTCGAGCGGCATCGGCTGCGTATCCATCGCGGCCCGGCCGCCGGCTTCAGTGCAGCGTCTTCGGTCGCCCGGCGAGCAGGTCGTCCAGGTCTTCCAGCCAGGGCTCGGCGAGATGGCGCAGCTCGGCGTCGTTCAGCAGGATGCGCTGCATGATGCGCGACTTGATCTTCGCCTCTTCCGGCCCGAGCTTGTGATCGACGGCGGCGTGCTTGAGCTGCGAGATGAGGAGCGCGCACGCGCCCTCGAGCTTGACGACATGGTCCCAGTTGCCGGTGCGCGCCGCTTCGAGCATCTCGTGGCTCGCCTGCTCGATGGCTTCGTAGTAGTTCAGCAGCGCAGAATTCATGCAGGCTCCAGGGGGGTGCGGGCAGTCGGGCAACGAAGAAGTGTCAGACATGTTGGTTCAGCGCGCCGGTGCCGCGGCTGCCGGACCGATGGCCTGCCACGCCGCGCGCACAGGTTCCATGAGGTGCGCGCATTCGTCCAGTAGCACGGCGTCGTTGTGCAGATTGGCTTGGGTCAGGCGCAGGACGACGTACCCATAGAGCGCCCTCAGATTTGCCGCCAGCGGTCCGCCCTGTCTGTCGTCGAGGCTCGAGCGCAGGCCTTCCTCGACGATGCGCACCGCGCGGCCGATCGCGCGTCCTTTGAGCTCGACGTGTCCGGCCTGCAGCGCTCCGCGTGCCTGGGCGAGGGCGTCGAAGAATCCGCCGAGGAGCATGGCAATGAGTTCGTGCGGCGAAGCCGCGCCGACGCCGGTTTCGACGCCGATCTGGCGGTAGGCGCTGGACGCGCGGCTGGCTTGCGGGAGTCTGGACATGCGGGTCGTCTGGGTGGGGCTTCGGGGCTGCCTGAATATCGGCGACGCCCCGGACGACTTGAGCCGCGAACGACTGCTCTTCCCGCCCGGCGACCGGCTCCAAAGCCTCGATGCGGGGCCCGGTCAGTCCTTCTTGCTGCTGTTCATGAGCATCGTCATCTGCTGCGTCACGTAGGTGCTCAGGGCGTTCATCTGGCCCAGACGGGCATCGAGCGCCGTGTACTGCGCGAGAAGCCTTTGCTGGGTCTGTGCGAGTCGCGTCTGAAGGCGGTCTTGCTGATCCTGGTTGGTTTCGATGCGCTGGTTCAGACCGTCGGTGCGTGTCGTGATGGCGCCGGTCGCTCCGAGCAGCGCGTCGCCCATCATGCGGAACTGGCGTGCAATGCCATTGTTGGCGGAGACCAGCGGGTCGGAATTGGCGAGCAACTTCTTCAGTTCGGGCAGCTTGGCGAAGGCGGCATCGAGTTTGGTCCCGTCGACGCTCAGCGATCCGTCCTGCTGCATCTGCAGACCAATGTCGGAAAGGCGCGAAAAGGCGCTCGATGCACCCGAGGCCGCGCCGACAAGGCTGCGCATCTGACGCTGAATGCCTACCGCTGCGCTGTCACCCTGCAGCGGGCCGGCCACCTTGTTCGCCGCGTCGTATTTGACCTGACCGCCGATCAGCTTGGCCAGCGCGTTGTAGGCGTCGACGAAGGCCTGTACCGACTTCTTCATTCCCGCGCTGTCCTGCGTGATCGAGATTGCGACCGGCGCGGGCGTGACGCCGGCGAGCGTCAGCGTGACGCCATCGACGAGATTGGCGAGCGTATTGCTCGCCGAACTGATCGCCAGACCGTTGAAAGTCGCCGATGCGTCGGCAGCGGTCTCCGTCTGGCTCATTACGGCCGCGCCCGTGGAGGGGTCGAAGGCGAACGCGGACAGGCCGAGCGCGTCCGCGTTGTTGCCGTCGGCGTCGGTGACCGACGTGCGAAACGCATTGCCGAGTCCCGTCGTGCCCGATCGCAGCAACAGGCGCGCCCCGCCCGCGTCGGTGAGGATCGTCGCCGTCACGCCGGCGCCGGCGGCGTTGATCTTGTCGCGGACATCGGCGAGCGTGTCGGTCGCAGCGACCGCGATGTCGACACCGGGCGCCGCGCCTGGAGTGAACGCAGTCTGGCCGGAGTCCCATGTGCCGGTTTCGATGTGCAGCGTGCCGGCGCCCGGCTTTGCGGTGGCCGCCGCGAACGACTGGCTCGCGAGCGACTGCGCCCGCGCCAGCGCCAGCACCTGCACCGAGAAGTTTCCTACCGCCGCCCCGCCGGTGACGTTGACGGCGACCGACGCCGCGTCGCTCGAGGTGCCGAGCGTCATGCCCCAGGTGGTGTTGTCGGTCAGCGCGCGCGCCGCATCGCGAAGCGTCGACATCGCACTCTTGATCTTGCCGAATTCCGAGATCTGCGCCTTGATCGCCGTGCTCTTGGTTTGCAGCGCGTCGAGCGGTTTGCGTTCGATAGCCATCAACTGCGTGATGATCGAATTGACGTCGAGGCCGCTGCCGATGCCGGGCGAGCTGATGGTCATGGTGCGTCCTTCGCAGGGAGGGGAAGGGGAACGATTCAGGAAGCTGCTGGCGGTCGATGCCGCAATCGAAAAGCCCGATGCGGCGCAGGCGAACCTCGCTCATCGGGTTTCGGCAGTTATGGGGCCCGCTTGAGGCCCGGGCGCGGCGTCTACTTCAGCAGTTGCAGCACCGTCTGCGGTTGCTGATTCGCCTGTGCCACCATCGCCGTGCCGGCCTGTTGCAGGATCTGGGCGCGTGCCAGATTGGCGGTTTCGGCGGCGAAGTCGGCGTCCATGATCCGGCCTCGGGCAGCGGTCTGGTTCTCACCGGTGATCTGCAGGTTGGACACGGCGAACGAAAAGCGGCTCATCGCCGCGCCGTACTTGGCGCGATCGGTCGTGATCGCGTCGAGCTTGGTGTCGATGGCGGTGATCGCGGCGTTCGCGTTGGCGGCGCTCAGCAGATCGCCCGCTACCGTCGTGATGCCCGAGGTGGTGACGGTGAGCGTGTCGCCGACGTTGGCGCCGACCTGGAAGGTCTGCGTGCCGGCGCCGCTGCCGATGATCGCCTTGCCGTTGAACTTGGTCTGGTCAGCGACGCGCGTCACCTCGGACGAGAGTTCCTGGTATTCGGCGTTCAGGTTGGCGAGGTCGCCGGCGCCGTTCGAGCCGTTGGCGGCCTGCACCGCGAGTTCGCGCATGCGTTGCAGCGCGTCGGTGACGGTGGCGAGCGCGCCTTCGGCGGTCTGCGCCAGCGAGATGCCGTCGTTGGCGTTGCGGATTGCGACCGCGATGCCGCGGATCTGCGCGTTCATGCGGTCGGCGATCGCAAGGCCGGCGGCATCGTCTTTCGACGAGTTGACGCGCAGGCCCGACGACAGGCGCTGCATCGACGTCGCGAGTGACGATTGCGACGTGTTGAGGTTGCGCTGCGCATTGAGCGAACTGACGTTGGTGTTGATGGTTTGCGGCATGCGTGGACTCCGGAGGACTGAATCGATCGCCGGTACGGCTTCCGGCTGCTTCAGGCTCGATCGGAGATCGCGGCCTGTGAAGCGAATTCTCCCGGCACCGGCAGTGCGACGTTTGCTCGAACAAGGCGGGAATCGACTGCCAGTTCGCGGGCCGCGCGGCGCGCTCTCGCAACAAAAAGCCGCCCGAAGGGCGGCTCGAGCGGGTGCGGCTCAGCTTCTATTTCAGCAGCTGCAGCACCGTCTGCGGTTGCTGATTCGCCTGTGCCACCATCGCCGTGCCGGCCTGCTGCAGGATTTGTGCGCGCGACAGGTTGGCCGTTTCGGCGGCGAAGTCGGCGTCCATGATCCGGCCTCGGGCAGCGGTCTGGTTCTCACCGGTGATCTGCAGGTTGGACACGGCGAACGAAAAGCGGCTCATCGCCGCGCCGTACTTGGCGCGATCGGTCGTGATCGCGTCGAGCTTGGTGTCGATGGCGGTGATCGCGGCGTTCGCGTTGGCGGCGCTCAGCAGATCGCCCGCTACCGTCGTGATGCCCGAGGTGGTGACGGTGAGCGTGTCGCCGACGTTGGCGCCGACCTGGAAGGTCTGCGTGCCGGCGCCGCTGCCGATGATCGCCTTGCCGTTGAACTTGGTCTGGTCAGCGACGCGCGTCACCTCGGACGAGAGTTCCTGGTATTCGGCGTTCAGGTTGGCGAGGTCGCCGGCGCCGTTCGAGCCGTTGGCGGCCTGCACCGCGAGTTCGCGCATGCGTTGCAGCGCGTCGGTGACGGTGGCGAGCGCGCCTTCGGCGGTCTGCGCCAGCGAGATGCCGTCGTTGGCGTTGCGGATTGCGACCGCGATGCCGCGGATCTGCGCGTTCATGCGGTCGGCGATCGCAAGGCCGGCGGCATCGTCTTTCGACGAGTTGACGCGCAGGCCCGACGACAGGCGCTGCATCGAGATCGCGAGCGATGATTGCGACGTGTTGAGGTTGCGCTGCGCATTGAGCGAGCTGACGTTGGTATTGATGGTCTGGGGCATGGCGGAGAAGGCTCCTTACGGTTGAAACGAATCCCGGCGTGGCAGCCGGCGTCAATACAAACAAAGCGCAGTGGAGGGCGATCCTCTCGCCGCACTGTTGTCCACCTCCGGCAGCGGCTGCTGCCTCGGGTAACGCCCGCGCCAGTCGTCCGCTGTGTCTTGCTGCCTTCTGGGCGGCATCACCGTCGGCCGGCCAACCGGACCACGCCCCGAACTTCAGGTACGTTGAGGGGCATATCGGAGTGCCCGCCGCGCGACTTGAGAGAAATAGTTGCAGTTTGGCGCGCAGCACATGCGCATCGATCTGTCAAGCGCTCGCCGAAACAGCGCCGCTGCCGTGCCGCAATTCGTCTCGCAAACGCGGCCGTGTAGGAATTTGCCTGACAAGCGCGATAGGCGAAACGGGACTGCAGCGACAGAAGCGGGCTGATGTTGCAGCTCTCGGCTGCTCATCACAATCGGTTTCACGTTGGGGTGATGACCCCGGCGAAGCAAACCCCCGAGACCGAGCAGAAACCCGAAGGACATCGAAATGAACGCAGACCAGATCCTGAGCGAAATCCGCGAAGCCAATCTTTCGTACCTGATGCTGGCGCAAAGCCTGATCCGCGCCGATCGCGAGCAGGCGCTGTACCGCCTCGGCATCTCGGAAGAGTCGGCCGAGATGATCGCGCTGCTCGCGCCGTCGCAGATGATGAAGATCGCCTCGGGCAACACGCTGCTGTGCCGCTTCCGGATGGACGACGACCTGGTCTGGGGCCTGCTCACCAACCACGGCAAGTCGGCCGCCAACGACGTGACGACCCGCCTGCACGCAAGCATCCTGATGGCCGGCCGGCATCAGGAAGCGGCCTGAGCGGAGCCGGTCATGGCACGCAACAAGAGCATCCTCACCGAAGCGAAGCAGATCGACCGCGCCGTCACGCTGATCCAGCTCGGCGCGCGGCTGCAGGTGCTCGAATCCGAGACCGACCTGTCCTACGAACGGCTGCTGCGCCTGTACAAGGAAGTGGCCGGCAAGTCGCCGAGCAAGGGCCAGTTGCCGTTCTCGACCGACTGGTTCATGACCTGGCAGCCCAACATCCACGCCTCGCTCTTCCTCAACATCCACGAGTACCTGAACAAGGTCGCCGAGATGGACGAGATCGACAACGTCATCAAGGCCTACCAGCTCTATGCCGAGCAAACGGCGGCGCAAGGCCTGGAGGCGATGCTGTCGGTGACGCGCGCCTGGCGGCTCGTGAAGTTCATCGACAACGGCATGCTGACGATGACCAAGTGCTCGAAGTGCGGCGGCCATTTCGTGACCCATCCGCACGAGATCGCGAAGCACTATGTCTGCGGGCTGTGCGTGCCGCCGGCGCGCGCCGGCAAGGGCCGCGCGGCGGGCTCGATCCGGGTGCACTGAATTTTGCGCCGGGGAGCGCCCCGGCGCTCAAGTTGCGTCCGTCCGCGCCGATACGGCAAGGGACGGGCAGGATTTCTTGCTAGTCTCCTCCTGGCACCTCCAAGTGTCATTCAAAGCGGGCTCTTCGGGGCCCGCTCTTTTTTGCGCGGCTCATTCGTCGGCGGGCTTGGGATATTTCCATCGCTTCTGAACCCACAGCCACTGCGCCGGCCGCTCGATGACGGCGCGCTCGAGCTGGCGCGCGAAGGCTTCCATGATCGGCGACTCGTCGGGCCCGACTTCGGCTTCGTACGGCGGTTCGGCCAGCACCGTGAAGCGCACCGCATAGTGGCCCTTGCGCACGCGGCGCATATCGACGTAGAGCACGGTCGCATCCAGGAATTTGGTGATGCTCTCGGCGCCGACGAAAAATGCGGTGTCGCGATTGAGCATGCGCGTCCAGTGCTTGCGCTGGCTCGGCGGCGGCGTCTGGTCGGCGATCAGGCCGTAGGCGCGCGGGGTGCCGGCGCGCGCCATCAGCTCGTAGACGAAATCCTCGCGCGGAAACGGCCTGCCGCCGAAGCGCGACCGCGCGTCGCGCAGGAATGCGTCGACCGAGCGCAGGCGCACGGTCTGGTAGACGGCGTCGATCGGCAGCCCGAAGGTCGCCCCGCCGGCCAGCAGCAGCCACTCCCAGTTGCACAAGTGCGGCGTCAGCAGCACCACCGATTGCTTCGCGGCGGCGCAGCGGTCGACGACTTCCGGGTTCTCGAAGACGACCCGGCGCCGCAGTTCGTCGGCGCTCGCACCGAAGCCCCAGAAGGTCTCCATCACGATCTCGGCAAGATTGCGATACGAGGCCCGGACGATGGCGGCGCGCTCGTCGGCCGGCTTGTCGGGAAACGCCTTCGCGACGTCGCCCTCGACCTGGTCGCGGCGCCAGCGCAGCAGGTGATAGATGATCAGGTCGACGACCCATCCGATGCCGTAGAGCAGGCCCAGCGGGACGCGCGTCAGGGATGTCAGAAGAAATCGCATGGCATGGCCTTGGCCGTGGCGCCAACCGCGACGGCGCGGGCCCGGCGGGCGCAGCCGGCGCATCGGCCGCGGCTTGGAAATGGTGACGGTTGCGCGGCTGGGCCGGGCCTTTCCGACCGTCGCGAGGGCCGTCCCCGACGAGACTTTCGAACGTGCTGCGTGCCGTGCAAGGCGCGCATTCTACAAACCCGGCGCGGTCGCCGAAGGGGCATGGATCTGCCCGGCGTGCGGTGCGGGCGGCGGCTGCCGGTGCGATGGCGCGCGCGTCGCGGCCCGGGCGCCGGTGGCGTGCGTCGGTGGCAAAGCAGCGGCCGATAATCCGGCCAGCCCGAGCCTGCCCGATCCCTGCCCATGTCGAACCTGCCGCAGCCCGCCGACTGCGCGGACGCTGCGTTGACGAGCGCCGCGGCCGCGGCGCTCGCGGCCAGCACCGCGCGCATCGTGGTGGTCGAGCACCTGGGCGTGCGCTACGTGGCCAAGCGTCCGGCCGAGCGGCCGCGCCGCCTGTCGCAGGCGCTCGTGCTGCGCTGGCTGGTCAAGCGCATCACCGGGCAGACGCTGCCGATGCGCACGATGCTGCTGTCGGATGCGGCATCCAGCCTGGATTACGAGGCGCGGCGCCTCGCATCGCTCGCGCGGGCCGGCGAGCGCGTGCCGCGCGTCGTGCATCAGGAGGCCGGCTATCTGCTGATGGAGCACTGCGGCGAAACGGTCGCGACGCTGCTCGAGCGCTGGCCGATCGATCTTGCCCGCGCCGAGATGGAGCAGCTCGCGGCGCAACTCGGCGCATTCCACCGCGCCGGGCACTGGCACGGCGCGGCGCAGATCAAGAATCTGACCCGCCGCGAGGGCCACACCTACCGGATCGATTTCGAGGAGGACTTCGGCGAATTCGGGCCGCTCGCGGCGACGCAGGCACTCGACCTGGTGCTGTTCCTGAACTCGGTCTCGCTCGCCGGCCCGATTTCGGAGGCCGAGTCGCGGGAGCTGCTGCCGCGGCTGCTGGCCGCCTATTTCGCGGCCAATCCCGATCCGCAGGTGCGCGCCGTCATGCGCCGCGGCATGCCTTGGGGGGCCGCGCTGGCGCGGCTGGCCTCGCCCTTTCGCGGCTTGAAGTCCGGGGGGCGGCCACGCAAGGGCGCGGCGCGCGTCGTGATCCTGGCCGACGCGCTGGCGGCGGCGCTGCGCACGCCCTGAGCGGCGCGCACGGCGGCGCACTCAAGCGCCCGCGCGGCGGGCCGATAAATGTCGTAACGAGAGCTGTCGGACGCGACGGCTGGAACACGCCACGGAAACCCCCGCGACATGGTCGTACTCATCGGTTATGCGATCGCCTTCGGCTGCATCTTCGGCGCCTACATCATCCATGGCGGCAACATCCAGGTCATCCTGCATGCGATCCCGACCGAGATGATGGCGATCGCCGGCGGCTCGCTTGGTGCCTTCGTCGTCACCAACCAGCCGCGCGTGCTGAAGGCGACGGTTGCCGCGCTGCCGAAGCTGCTGAAGGCGTCCAAGTACACCAAGGCGCGCTACATGGAGATGATGGCGCTGCTCTACGACATCCTGCAAAAGGCGCGCAAGGAAGGGCTGATGGCGATCGAGAACGACGTCGAGTCGCCGCACGAATCGCCGCTGTTCCAGAAGTACCCGACGATCGGCGCCGACCACCACGTCGTCGAGTTCATGACCGACTACCTGCGCATGATGGTCTCGGGCAACCTGAACGCGCACGAGATCGAAAGCCTGATGGACAACGAGATCGAGACCCACCACGCCGAGGCGCACGCGCCGGCGGCCGCGATCCAGCGCCTGGCCGGTGCGCTGCCGGCGTTCGGCATCGTCGCCGCGGTGCTCGGCGTCGTCAACACGATGGGCTCGGTCGGCCAGCCGCCGGCGATCCTCGGCGCAATGATCGGCTCGGCGCTGGTCGGCACCTTTCTCGGCATCCTGCTCGCCTACGCGGTCGTCGAGCCGCTCGCCGGGCTGATGGAGCAGAAGGTCGACGAAAGCTCCAAGGAGCTGCAATGCATCAAGGTCACGCTGCTTGCGAGCATGCAGGGCTACGCGCCGCAGGTCGCCGTCGAGTTCGGCCGCAAGGTGCTGTATTCGACCGAGCGGCCGACCTTCAATGAACTCGAAAGCCACGTCAAGGGCAAGAAGGCTTGAACCATGGCCGGCGACTCGAAGAAACTCCAGCCCATCATCGTCAAGCGCATCAAGCGCGGCGGGCACGCGGCGCACGGCGGGGCGTGGAAGATCGCGTATGCCGACTTCGTGACGGCGATGATGGCGTTCTTCCTGCTGATGTGGCTGCTCGGCTCGACGACCGAGGGCGACCGCAAGGGGATCGCCGACTATTTCCAGAATCCGCTCAAGGTTGCGCTGCTGAGCCAGGGCAGCGGCTCGGGCGATTCGTCCAGCGTCGTGAAGGGCGGCGGCACCGACCTGACGCGCAGCGAAGGCCAGGTCAAGCGCGGCGAGATCGACGAGAAGCGCAAGACGATCAACCTGCAGACGATCAAGCACGAGGCGCGGCGGGCCGAGGCGGCACGGCTGCAGGCGTTGCAGAAGAAGATGCAGGAGATGATCGCGGACAACCCCCGGTTGGCGGCGATGAGCTCGCAGATCCGGCTCGACATGACGCCCGACGGGTTGCGCATCCAGATCGTCGACGAGCAAAACCGCGCGATGTTCGACAGCGGCAGCGCCGTCGTCAAACCCTACATGCGCGAGCTGCTGCACGAGATCGCGCAGGTGCTCGCCGAGGTGCCGAACCGCCTGACGATCGAGGGCCACACCGACGCCGCGCCCTTCGCGGGCGGCGAACGCGGCTACAGCAACTGGGAGCTGTCGAGCGACCGTGCGAATGCGTCGCGCCGCGAACTGCTCGCAGGCGGCCTGCCCGAGGCGCGCGTGCTGCGCGTGCAGGGCCTGGCGTCGAGCGCGCTGTACGAGCGCGATGCGCCGCTCTCCCCGGTGAACCGGCGCATCAGCCTCATCGTCATGAACCGCGAGGCCGAAGACCGGCTCCTCGCTTCCGGCGCCGAGCTTGCGCAGGCGCTGCCGGCGATTGGCGCGTCTTCCGCCGACGCGCCCGCACAACCCGCCACGCCGCACGAGCCACCCCGATGAAGATGCCGACCGACATGCGATTCCTGATCGTCGACGATTTTTCGACCATGCGCCGCATCATCCGCGGCCTGTTGAAGGAAATCGGCTACGAGAACGCCGACGAGGCCGAGGACGGCGTGCGCGCGCTCGACGTGCTGCGCAATGCCGCATTCGACTTCGTCATCAGCGATATCAACATGCCCAACATGAACGGCTTCGAGCTGTTGAAGCTGATCAAGAGCGACGAAACGCTCAGGCACCTGCCGGTGCTGATGGTGACCGCCGAGGCGCGCAAGGAAGATATCGTGCGCGCCGCGCAGGAAGGCGCCGCCGGCTATATCGTCAAGCCGTTCACGAAGGCCACGCTCGAGGAGAAGGTCGCCAAGATCATGCAAAAGCTCGTGGCGACGGTCTGAGGGTGCCGCGATGAAGATGGATGACCTGCCCGCACAGCCGCCCGAGGCCGGCGCCTCGCCCGCCGTCTATCGCCAGCTCGGCCAGCTGACGCGCCTGCTGCACGACGCGCTCGAGCAGCTCGGCGTGATGACGCAACTGCAGCTCGCCGCCGACGGCCTGCCCGACGCCCGCAGCCGCCTCGGCTACGTCGCCCGCAAGACCGGCGAAGCGGCCGAGAAGGTGCTCGATGCGGTCGACGCCGCCAAGCTCGAACAGGCGCGCATCGGCGAGCAGGCGCGCCGCATCGGTGCGGCGATCACCGCCGATCCGGCGCGCGCGCCGAGCGCCGCAGCGCTGATCGAGATCGCCGCCGGGATCGAAGCCGCGAGCGCGAACACCGGCCGCCACCTGACCGACATCATGCTCGCGCAGGACTTCCACGACCTCACCGGCCAGGTCGTCGCAAAGGTCGTCACGCTCGCCGTCGACCTCGAGGACAGTCTCGTGAAGCTTCTGCTGCAGGCCGCGCCGGGCGATCCGCCGCGCACCGCGCAACCCGCGACGCTGGACGGCCCGGTCGTCGAACCGGCCGCACGCGCCGATGCTGTCGCGAGCCAGCGCGAGGTCGATGATCTGCTGGCGAGCCTGGGGTTCTGACAGGGACTCGCCGGCGGGCGCGCAGTCGCAAGAGCGCGCGGCGGGTGCAACGCGATCGCTTGTTTCCAGCGCAGGTCCGCGTTCAACGGGTGCGAAGAAACTCGGTGCCAGGCACTTTCGCGGCAGCCTTGTCGAAACTCCATAGCGGTTGCTCGCCGGCCTGCGCCGCCAACGCGACGTGCAGACAGTCGGCGAAATCGGCCGCGCCCTCGCGATAGAGCTGCAGCGCGACTTCGAGAGCCCGTTCGGACTCGAAGCTCGTCTCCGCCGCCGAGAACAGGCTCGAAAGCACCCGCAGCACATCTTCCTTCCCGTACCCGAAGCTTGCGCGCAGCACCCATTCGAGTTCGAGAACCACCGTCACCGGAACGAAGATCGACTCGCGCTCGGCGACAAGCCTGGCGATCAGGCGCCTTGCGGCGGCAAGCTGCGCGGCGTCGTCACGCACGACATAGCGGACCAGCACGTTCGTGTCGAGTGCCGGCATGAAGCCCTCAGCGCCAGGGGTTCATGTCTTCGATACGCACCCGCTTGCCCTTCGGCGTGTCGAGCATGCCGGCCATGTCGAGGATCGACTTGCTCTTTGCCCTGACGATGATCGTGCCGTCTGGCATCACCGACCAGACGAGTCGGGTCCCTGCCTTGGCGTCCACCAAAGCCCGGATGTCGGCCGGCACGGTTGTCTGACCTTTCGTCGTGATGGTGGATTCGGCCATGACGATCTCCTTACTGAGGGCCTGATTGTAATGCAGAAGGGAACGCAAGGAGCCGCGCCCGGTGCGTGAGGTCGGCCCGAAGCCCCGGATGCCGGCAACCATCGCGCCCACCGCCAGCGGCGCCGAACTGGCACGCCAAGACCCTTCTTTTCGAGCTCAGGTTTGCGCCCCCGGCCGGAACAATGGCATCGCCCGCGCACAGGGCGCTGCATCGTTTTCATGGCCGACCAAGACGCACAGGACCGCAACCTTCCCGCCTCGCAGCGCAAGCTGGACAAGGCGCGCGAGGACGGACAGGTCGCGCGTTCGCGCGACCTCGGCCACTTCGCGGCGATCGCGGCGGGCGGCGCGGCGCTCGTCGTCATGGCGCCGACGCTTGCCGATTGGCTTGCGCAGATGGTGCGCCGCGCGCTGCGCTTCGACGTCCATGCGGTCGTCGAACCCGGCTTCATGACCGAGCGGCTGGCCGAACTCGCACCCGCGGTGCTGCTCGTCGCGGTGCCGCTCGGCGTGCTACTCGCGCTCGTTGCCGCCGCCGGGAGCGCGATCGCGGGCGGCTGGGTCTGGAGCCTGAAGCCGCTTGGATTCAAGTTCGAGAAGCTCGACCCGTTTGCCGGCATCAAGCGCATCGCGTCGAAGCAGCAGCTCGTCGATACCGCCAAGGCGAGCGCGCTTGCGGTGCTGCTGGTCGGCATCGGCGCGATCTACCTGCGCTCGCACCTGCCGGACTTCGGCGCCGCGCTCGGCCTGCCGCTGCCGGCCGCGCTGCCGCACGTCGGCGCCACGCTGACGACCGGGTTGCTGCTGCTCGTGCTGCTGCTCGGCGCGTTCGCGTTGTTCGACGTCCCGTGGCAGCGCTACCGGCACCGCTCGCGGCTGAAGATGAGCCGCCAGGAGGCGAAGCAGGAACTCAAGGAGCTCGAGGGCAACGTCGAGGTCAAGGGCAAGGTCAAGGCGCGGATGCGCGAGATGGCGAACCGCCGCATGATCGCCGCCGTCCCGAAGGCCGACCTGGTCGTCATGAACCCGACCCACTATGCGGTCGCGCTCAGGTACGACGAGGCGAGCATGGGCGCGCCGCGCGTCGTGGCGAAGGGAGCGGACCTGCTCGCGATGCGCATCCGCGATGTGGCGAAGGGTGCTGCCGTGCCGGTGCTGCAGGCGCCGGTGCTCGCACGTGCGCTCTATGCGCACGCCGAGATCGACCGCGAGATTCCGGCCGCCCTCTTTGCCGCCGTCGCCCAGGTGCTGGCCTACGTCTACCAGCTGCGCGCGGCGATGCAGGGCAGGGCGCCGATGCCGGGCGATCTGCCGGCGATCGACGTGCCCGCCGGGCTCGATCCACACCCTGCGCGGGACGTCGAGGGTGACGCCGCATGAACCTCGTGATGCAGCGCCTGCAAGCCTGGCTCGGCCCGAACGCGGGCGCGATCAAGGCGCTGATGGCGCCGGTCTTCATCATCCTCGTGCTCGCGATGATGGTGCTGCCACTGCCGCCGTTCGCGCTCGACCTGCTATTCACCTTCAACATCGCGACCGCGCTGATGGTGATGCTTATGGCGGCCTACATGGTCAAGCCGCTCGACTTCTCGGCCTTCCCCGCGGTGATCCTGCTGACGACGCTGCTGCGGCTGTCGCTCAACGTCGCGTCCACGCGCATCGTGCTGCTCGACGGCCACACCGGCACGGCGGCGGCGGGCAAGGTGATCGAGTCGTTCGGCCACTTCCTGATCGGCGGCAACTTCGCGGTCGGGCTGATCGTGTTCGCGATCCTCGTCGTCATCAATTTCATCGTCGTCACGAAGGGCGCCGAGCGCATCGCCGAGGTCGGCGCGCGCTTCACGCTCGATGCGATGCCGGGCAAGCAGATGGCGATCGACGCCGACCTGAACGCCGGGCTGATCGACGAGGCCGAGGCCAAGCGCCGCCGCGCCGAGGTCGGCGACGAGGCGGAATTCTTCGGCTCGATGGACGGCGCGAGCAAATATGTGCGCGGCGATGCGATGGCGGGCCTCCTGATCCTCGTCATCAATATCGTCGGCGGTTTCGTGATCGGCGTCGCGCAGCACGACCTGTCGGTCTCGCAGGCGGCCAACAGCTATGTGCTGCTCGCGGTCGGCGACGCGCTCGTCGCGCAGATTCCGGCGCTCCTCATCTCGGTCGCCGCGGCGATGGTCGTCTCGCGCGTCGGCAAGGAGCAGGATATCGGCGGCCAGGTCGCGCGCCAGTTGTTCGATTCGCCGCGCGCCTTCGCCGTCACCGCCGGCGTGATCGGGCTGCTCGGCGCCATCCCCGGCATGCCGCATGTCGTCTTCCTGCTGATCGCCGCCGCGCTCGCCGCCGCGTCGCACTGGATGCACCGGCGCAACCAGCGGGCGAAAGACGCGCCGCCCGCGCCGGTGCCGATGCCGGATGCGAATGCCGACGCCAGCTGGGACGATCTGCGCCCGGTCGATACGCTCGGCCTCGAGGTCGGCTACCGGCTGATCGCGCTCGTCGACAAGGACCGCCAGGGCGACCTGCTGTCGCGCATCAA
>CALMIL010000231.1 GCA_937864005.1 uncultured Burkholderiales bacterium | reverse complement strand
CCGGCGATGCGGGCGTTGAATCCGGTGCCGCTGTCGTCGTCTTCGGCGATCACGTCGGTCTGGCTGTCGGGGCCGAACAGCTTCATCACCAGGTCGGTCGGGCCCTTGGTATCGATCACGTGCTTGCCGCCTTCGACGACGCTGAAGCGATACAGATCCTCCTCGCCGGGCTTGCCGATCGCCGCCGTCGTGCGCCGCCGCGCGTTGATTCGAAGTTCGACCGCGTCGTCCACCGTCGGCGCGGTCTTCGGGTAGGCCGCGGCGCTCGCGATGAAGCCGCGGTCGAGCGCCGACAGCACTTCGTTGGCTTCGGTGCCGATGCCGTTCTTCGTCCAGTTCGCGGGGAAGAAATACAGCATGATCGATTTCGGATCGAACTGCGTGCCGCGGATCTGGTCGACGCTGTACTTCTCGAGCACGTTGTGGCGGATCGTCGCCTCGTCCCAGTTGTTCGGCGGGCCCGACAGGCTCTGGATCACGACCGCTTCGTTCCACTCGATGCCGCCGGCCGGATTCTGATGTTCGTGGCCGAGTCCGATCGCGTGGCCGAACTCGTGCGCCGCCGTGCCGCCGTCCATGAAGCCGAGGTTCATCGTCGGCTGGTTGCGCGGGATATTGCGGTTGTCGGTGCCGATATACGACCAGGCGCCGTCGTCCGGGTCGAAGGCGATGCGGATCTCGGCGTCCGGCGCGTCGTTGAAATCGAAGTGGAGGTTGGCGACGTCGGACCACCAGCCCGCCTGCTCGCGCGCCTTGGCCTGCTGCGCGGCACTGCCGCCGAGAAAGCGCACGCGCAGCGTGCTGCCGTTCATCCACATCTTGCTCGCGACCAATATGGCACGCACGCTGCCGCTGCGGCGGATGGTCGATTGGAAACGGTGCGTTTCGGCCGGCAACAACCGGTCGATGCAGACCTTGGCTCGGGTTCGGGTTGCCATCGTCAGCTCCTTCGGTTCACGTCTGGCACCGGCCGTCCGGTGCGGGCGAAGAAAGCTACGCCGCAAGGGCCGCGGCGTCCATCCGACGAACTTGGGGGGTGGCCCGGCCCTGTGGGTGCTCAGTGGCTGTCCTGGTACATCGGGTAGAGCGTCTTTTCCTCGCGCGCGATGCGGTCGCCCAGGGTGCGGCCGATCTCGGTCCACACCGGCAGGAAGGCGCCCTGCTTGGCCGGCGATCGGCCGAGGTCCTTCTGGCCGTCGAGGAAGCTCATCACGACCCGGCCGATCGAATTCATCTCGGACGAGAAACTCTTCATCATGTCCATGCTGTCCGGATCGCCGGCGATCTGTTGCTTCAGATACGTGTACAGGCGGATGCTTTCGCTCAGCAGGTGGTCGGTGAGCGCGGTGCGGAAGGTCGTCAGCGTCGCCTCGACTTCGGGCCATTGGTCCGCTTCGGCGGCCTGCATGGCGCGCCCGAAGAGGCCGAGCAGCTGACGATGATCCTCGTGATACTGGCGGATCAGATCCGGGTTGTAGCTGATGCCCCGGGTCTCGCGCGGTGCCGGCTCGAGCGGCAGATCGGCCGCCGGTGCGGGTACGGGTGTGGGTGTGGGTGTGGTTGCGAATGGCGCCGCCGGGCGAACCGGCGGCACGCTGCGGGCGGACCTTGCTTTCAGCCAGTCGAACATTTCAGCTCCTCGAAGCCCTTGCAATCGAAATGCCTGCGGCATCGCGGCGGGGAGTGTATGCAGCGCCAGCCGCGCCGTGATCGGATCGGCGTGCCAGCGCAGCGCAATGGTGCGACTTTTGGCCGCTTGGCGCGATCGTCCCGGTTACGCGCGGCAACCGTCTTGTCACAACGCAAGCTTCGCCGCATTGCGCTTCACGAGCGCGGCGCAAGCGAGTCGATCTCGGCGTCGCTGAAGCCGGCGGC
Source organism: uncultured Burkholderiales bacterium (assembly GCA_937864005.1). Taxonomy (GTDB): domain Bacteria; phylum Pseudomonadota; class Gammaproteobacteria; order Burkholderiales; family Burkholderiaceae_C; genus CAIKUF01. Next base: position 10,026 of record CALMIL010000231.1, on the reverse strand, counting down.
GCGGCGTGCCTCGATATTGAAAGGCGGGCGCGGCCGCGGTGCGCCGTGGCGCGCGCTCAGCAGAGCGTAGTGCGCGTCCGGGTCGAGCCCGGCGCGCTCGCAAAGCCAGCGATACCAGTGGTTGCCGATCGCGACGTGGCCGATCTCGTCGCGCAGGATGATGTCCAGAATCTCGACCGCGCGCGTGTCGCCGGCGCGTGCGAACTTCGCCTGCAGCGGCGGCGTCGCATCGAGCCCGCGCGCCTCGAGCGTGCGCGGCACGAGCGCCATGCGCGCCGTGATATCGGCGCGCGTGCGCTCAACCATGGTCCACAGGCCGTCGTGGGCGTCGAAGTCACCATAGTCGTGGCCGAGCGATTGCAGATGCGTGCGCAGCAGGCGAAAGTGCAGCGCCTCCTCGCTCGCGACGCGCAGCCAGTCGCGATAGAAGTTTGGCGGCATCGCGGGGAACCGCCAGACGGCGTCGAGCGCAAGATTGATCGCATTGAACTCGATATGCGCGATCGCATGCAGCAGCGCGGCGCGCCCTTCGAGCGTCGCGGCGGAGCGCGAAGGGACGTCCCTGGGCGCGACCAGACGCGGCCGCGGCGGCCGCCCGGGCAGCACGGCGCTGGAAGTGATCGGCTCGTGCGGATCGATCGCCTGGCGCGCGAGCGACGCGAAGAGCGCACCGGCCTGCGCCGCCTTCTCGGTCGGGTCGGCAAGGCACAAGACCTCGAGGGCTCGCCGCCGTGGGTTCATTCGTAAAATCGTCCGCTCACGAATCAGGAAGCCGAACAAGGATACCGATGGCCCTCTATCAAATCGACGACTTCGTGCCGAGAATCGCCGACAGCGCCTGGATCGCCGATACCGCGCAGGTCATCGGGCGCGTCGAGATGGCGGCCGATTCGAGCGTCTGGTTCGGCGCCGTGCTGCGCGGCGATACCGAGAATATCCGCATCGGCATCGGCTCCAATATCCAGGACAACAGCGTCGTCCATGCCGATCCGGGCTTTCCGGCGCTGGTCGGCGACCGTGTGACGGTCGGCCATCTCGTGATGCTGCACGGCTGCATCGTCGGCGACAACACCTTGATCGGCATGCAGGCGGTGGTCCTCAACGGCGCGAAGATCGGGCGCAACTGCATCGTCGGCGCCGGTGCGTTGATCGCTGCCGGCAAGGAGTTCCCGGATGGCTCGCTGATCGTCGGCAGCCCGGCGCGCGTCGTGCGCACGCTCACGCCCGAGCAGATCGCCGATATCGGCTTCGGCAGCGAACACTACATGGCCAACGCGCGGCGCTTTCGTGGCGCCTGCAGGCGCATCGGATGAGCCTTGCCAGGTCGCGCGAAGCGGCTCATTCCGGCACGACGGGACCGGCCGCGGGCTGCAGGGGGCGCGGGTGAGCGAACTGCAGCGCTTCCTGTTCGACGGCGTGCCGGTGCGCGGCGCGCTCGTGCGTCTGACGAACGACTGGCGCGAGGTGCTCGCCCGCCGCGGCGGCGCGAATGCCTACCCCGCGCCGGTGCGCTCGCTGCTCGGCGAGATGGCGGCGGCGAGCGTGCTGATGCAGGCCAGCCTGCGCTTCGAGGGCGCCCTCGTGCTGCAGGTCTTCGGCGACGGGCCGGTGAAGCTCGCGGTCGCCGAAGTGCAGCACGACCTCGCCTTTCGCGTCACGGCGAACGTCGCGGGCGCCGTCGCGGCCGATGCGCAGCTCGAGGCGCTGCTCAACGTGCACGGCGGCGGGCGCTGCGCGATCACGCTCGACCCGCAGGGCCGCCAGCCCGGGCAGCAGCCGTACCAGGGCGTCGTCCCGCTGCATGGCGACCGGCGCGAGCCGCTGCAGAAGCTCTCGCAGGTGCTCGAGCACTACATGCTGCAGTCCGAACAGCTCGACACCCGGCTCGTGCTGGCCGCCGACGACGCGACCGCCGCCGGGCTGCTGATCCAGCGCATGCCGGTCAGCGGGGCGGCCAACCTGGCCGGCGAGCGCAACGAGGACCGCATCGGCAAGGACGAGGACTACAAGCGCATCGCGATGCTCGCCGCGACGCTGACGAGCGACGAGCTGTTGACGCTGCCGTCCGACACCCTGCTGCGCCGCCTGTTCTGGGAGGAATCGTTGCGCCGCTTCGCGCCGCGACCCGGCGAGCCGGCGCCGCACTTTGCGTGCAGCTGCTCGCGCGAGCGCGTCGGACGCATGTTGCTGGGCCTCGGCGCCGCCGAGGTCGGCGAGATCATCGCCGAGCAGGGTCGGGTCGAGATCGGCTGCGAATTCTGCGGCTTGCGATACCACTTCGACCGGGTCGATGTCGGCGGCCTCTTCACGCCGGCTGGCGCGCAGTTGCCGGGGTCGGCGGCGCTTCACTGACGCTGGCCGACGCCGGCCGACTCCGGGCGTCAGGCGGCCCGGGCTGCGGCGTTCGCGTCGCGCAGCATCGCCTCGATCAGATCGGCCGCGCGCAACGGCGCTACGGCGGTGCCATCCGCGGCCGCGCCATGTGCGCAGGCGGCGGCGGCGGCGATCTCGAACGGCGATTCGCCGTGGCCGCTTTGCGCCCACAGGCCGCCCAGCCAGCCGGCGAGCACGTCGCCGGTGCCGGCGGTGGCGAGCGACGCATTGCCGGTCGGGTTGATCTGCGGCACGCGGCCCGGCGCAGCGACGATGCTGCCCGAGCCCTTAAGCAGGACGACGCAGCGAAAGCGCTCCGCCAGCGTCTGCGCGGCGCGCAGCCGGTCCGCCTGCACCTCGCGCGCGCTCGCGCCCGACAGGCGCGCGGCTTCGAGCGGATGCGGCGTGAGCACGGTTGCCTGCCCGCGCGCGGCGCGCGCCGCCAGTTGCGTCTGCAGCGCCTCGTCGGATGCGATTGCATTCAGCGCGTCGGCATCGAGCACGAGGCGATCGGCCAGGCTCGAGAGGCGGGGCAGCGCTTCGCGCACCGCATCGCCGCCGCCGCAGCCGCAGACGACGGTGGCGGCGCCGATCACCGCGCGCTCGCCCTGCCACCAGGCGCGGCGAAACATCAGCTCCGGCCGCGCGAAGTCGAGATCCGGCGCTGCGCCATCGAGCAGGTCGACATAGACGCGCCCGGCGCCGGCCGCATGCGCGGCGCGCGCCGCAAGCACGGCCGCGCCGGTCATGCCCGCTGCGCCGCCGACGACGGCAAGATCGCCGAAGCTTCCCTTGTGCTGTGCATGCCGGCGCGGCGCGCGCAAGGCTCGTGCCGCATCGGTGCCGGTCAGCCACGCGCCGGGCGCCTGCGCGCCGCCTGCGACGCCGAGATCGTCGAACCAGACGTAGCCGGCCAGGTCGCGCCCGAGCCCGGTGAAGAGGCCCGGCTTGAGCGTCAGCAGCGCGAGCGTGTGCGCGGCGCGCACGCAGACCTCTCCCAGCGGCTGGCCGGTTTCGCAGTGCAGCCCGGAGGGCACATCGACCGCGAGCACCGTGCACGCGAGCGCATCGAACGCGCCGATCGTCGCCGCGAGAGCATCGCGCGGCGCGCGGCTCGCCCCGAGGCCGAGCAGGGCGTCGATCGCCAGATCGTGGCGCTCCAGGCGCGGCGCACCGGTGGCGCCGATCTCGACGCCCGCGTCCTGCGCCCGGCGCAGCGCGTCGGCCGCATCCGGCGGGAGCGCCGCCGCATCGCCGACCAGCGCGACGCGCACCGCGCGCCCGGCCGCAAGCAGGCCGATCGCGGCCTCCAGCCCGTCGCCGCCGTTGTTGCCGGGGCCGGCGGCGATCCAGACCCGCTGCGCGTGCGGTGCGACGGCCAGCGCAAGACGCGCCACCGCCGCGCCGGCGCGCCGCATCAGCGTATGTGCTGGCAGCGCCGCCTGCGCCTGCTGCTCGATCGCACGGCTGGCGGCAATGCCGTGCAGCGGCAGCGGCGATCTGGGGCGGGAAGCGTCGAGCATCGCGGTCGGGCCTGTCGTTGATGGGGGTCGATCCCGCACGGGCGGGGTTCGGCCGCGACTGCGATTGTGTTTCAGTTCCGGTCTGCAATGTGCCTGCTACGCGCTTGCAATGCGCCGGCTATCGGTTCGGGACGCCGCAGCGCGCGTCGTTCGGCGATCCGCGGCGCGGTGCTCGGTAGGCCGGCGCAGTGTTCGGCGTCGGGCTGGCGCCGCCGCGCCCGCGCCGCAGCGGCCGTCAAAGCGGCGATGCCTTTGCCCCGCCGCTGTGGCGTGGCAGTGCCTCGAAGTGTTCGACGACGAGAATGCACGCGAGCAGCCAGGCCGTGCCGCTTGCAAAGCCGGCAAGCACATCGCTCGCGTAGTGCGCGGCGAGGAAAACGCGGCTCGCGCCCACGAGCAGCACGAGGGCGGCCGCGATCGCCAGGCACGGCGCGTGCAGGCGCGGCGGCAACAGACGCAGCGCGAGATAGCCGAGGAAGCCGTAGGCGACCATCGCGCCGGCGGCGTGTCCGCTCGGAAAGCTCCAGCCGTGAAACTGCTGCAGCACACCGTCCTCGGGCGGTCGCGCGCGCTCGAAGATGCGTTTGAGCGCCGCGTTGAGCACGCCATTGCCGCCGATCGCCAGAACGACGCCGATCGCCAGCAGGCGCTCGCCGCGCGCGGCAAGCATGGCCGCGACGATGGCGCATAGCACCGCGAGAACGGTGCCGTTGCCCAGCCAGCTGATCCATTCGAAGGCCTGCAATGCGGGCGCGGATACGCTGGCATGCGCCGCCGCGGAGAAGGCGCGGTCGACAGCGAGGAATTGCCCGCCGTGCGTGACGCCATGGGCGATCGCGGCAAAGGCGATCGCCGCGACGCCGATCGCCGCGGCGAGCGCGCCTGCGTGGCGCGCGCTTTCACCCGTTCGCGCGGTGCCGTCCGGGACCGGTGCCGGCAGGTGCCAGGCCCACGCGCCCAAGCCGGTCGCGAACATCGCCAGCGCGAGCAGCAGCAATCCGGCAAATGCGTGCGAGCCGGCATGGCAGGCCGAGGCGTCGAGCGCCGCGCGGCAGACTTCGGACAGGTGCATGATGAGTGTGGATTCGGGCGTCGCCGGCGCCGTGGCGGGCGGCACCGCGGCAGGCGTGCCGTGGTGCCCGGCCGCGACGCCCTCGCGGACAACCCGTTGGCCCGGGCCTTGCGAGTCTGCGGCGATGCGACTTAAGGCAGACTTAAGAGAGATGCGGCAAGCTCGAGCGATCATGGAGGCGCATTTCGCGCCGAACCAGCGGGGCCACCGTCCATGCGCCTGCTTCTGATCGAAGACGACCCGATGATCGGCAGCGCCGCCCGGCGCGGCCTGGCCCAGGCGGGGTTCACGGTCGACTGGGTGACCGACGGGCACAGCGCGCAGGCGGCGATCGCCAATGCGGTCTACGACGCGCTGGTGCTCGACCTCGGCCTGCCCAGGGTCGACGGGCTGACGCTGCTGAAGCAGCTGCGCGCCCGGCGCAGCGGCCTGCCGGTCCTCGTCGTCAGCGCGCGCGACGCCGTGGCGCAGCGCGTCGCGGGACTCGATGCCGGCGCCGACGACTACCTCGCCAAGCCGTTCGACCTCGACGAGCTCGTCGCGCGCGTGCGCGCCCTGCTGCGCCGCCACGATGGCGCCGCCAGCGGCGCGATGATGGTGGGGAATCTGGCGCTCGATCCGGTGCGCCGCAGCGTCATGCTGCGCGGCGACGAAGTTCACCTCACGGCCAAGGAGTTCGCGCTCCTCGAGGCGCTGATGCGCCGTCCCGGCGCCGTGCTCTCGCGCGAACGGCTGGAGGAGGCGATCTACGGCTGGGGCGAGGAAGTCTGCAGCAACGCGGTGGAGGTGCATCTGCACAACCTGCGCCGCAAGCTCGGCGGCGAGCTCGTGCGCAACGTGCGCGGCGTCGGCTACTGCATCGCCGAATGAAGCAGCCGTCGATACAACGGCATCTGCTGACCTGGGTTCTGGGCACGCTGTGCCTGGGCGGACCGCTGATCGTCCTCGCCGGCTATCTGATCACGCTGGCCGAGATCGAGGAAGTCCTCGACGACAGCCTGCGCCAGACCGCGCTGCTGCTGGCCGACCGCGATCTCGCGCCGGGGCCGACGCCGGCGTCCGAGCGCACACCGGATTCGGACGACGACGAGTCGGGGCTGCTCACGGTGGCCCGGCGCCCGGATGGCACGCTGCTGTTCTCGTCGCGACCCGAGATCCCGATTGCCTTCGAAGCGCGGCCCGGCACGTCGGTGCAGCGCATCGAAGGCGAGCGCTGGCACGTCTACACCGTCGTCCAGCATGACCGCATCATCCAGGTCGCGCAGCCGGAGGCGGTGCGCGACGACGCAGCGGTCGAGACGGCGTCGCAGATGATCGTTCCGCTGGCGGCGCTGTTCGTGCTGATCACGGTGCTGATGCTCGTCGCGCTTCGGCGCGGCTTGCGTCCGCTGCGCGTTGCCGCGCGCGACCTCGCGCAGCGCAGCGCCGGTTCGCTCGATCCGCTCGAGCTGCGCGCCGTGCCGCGCGAACTGCTGCCGCTGGTGCAGGCGCTCAACGATCTGCTGGCACGGCTTGGCGCGGCATTCGCGCAGCAGCGCGATTTCATCGGCGACGCCGCGCACGAGCTGCGCACGCCGGTCACGGCGCTGCAGCTGCAGCTCCAGTTGCTGCAAAGAAGCAGCGATCCGGACGAGCGCGAGCAGGTGATGCAGGAACTGGCGGCCGGCATCGGACGCACTGCACGCCTCATCCGTCAGCTCCTGAGCCTGTCGCGCGCGGCGGCCGACGAAGATGCAGGGCTTGCCTTCGAGCGCAAGCGCGTCGATCTCGGCGAACTGGCCCGCGCGGCGGTCGCGCGCTGGTCGGGCGAGGCGCAGCGGCGCCGGATCGACCTCGGCGCCGAAGTGCGCGGCCCCGGCCGCGTGTTGGCCGACGCCTCGCAGCTCGAGACCCTGCTCGACAACCTGATCGAGAACGCACTGCGCTACACGCTCGCGGGCGGCGTCGTCGACGTCGTCGCCCAGCCGCTGGACGGGGCGCCGGCGCTGCGCGTGATCGACAACGGCCCGGGTGTCGCGCAAGCCGAAAGCATGCGCGTCTTCGACCGCTTCTATCGCAGCCCGGAGGCGATCGCGCGCGACGCGAGCGGCAGCGGGCTGGGACTGGCGATCGTGAAGGCCATCGCCGACAAGCACGGCGCAACGGTGTCGCTGCACGAAGGTCATGCCGGCATCGGCCTCGAGGTCAGGGTCGCATTCCCGGCTTCGGACTGAGCTCGCGCCGCAGGGGCCGCCGCCCGGCGCGTGAATCGCGCGTCAGAACTTCGCCTTCAACCCCACCGCGACGCCGTGCGGAAGGAGCTGGATCGTGATCGGCGTCTCGAGGCTGTGCGAGAACCAGCCCGCCAAGCCGCCGACGGCCCAGCCGGCGAGCACGTCGGTCTGCCAATGGGCCTGATTCTTGACGCGGGCGGCGCCGACGTACAGCGGCAGCAGCAGCAGCCCGTAGACCGCCGGCTGATCCTGGGCGTATTCGAGCATGTAGGGCGTGACGAGTGCGGCGGCGACCGCCGCCTCGCCGCTCGGGAAGCTGTAGTTCGATCCGCCCTGGAACCACAGGCAGGGGTTGTCCGTCTCGCTCGGACGCTCGCGCGAGAAGATGTACTTGCCGGCCGTCGCGCCGAGCGCGGCGATCGCTTCGGCCTCGGCACCCTGCCACATCGTCTTGCCGAAACGCGTCTGCGAGCCCTCCCAGATCGCGCCGCCGAGCCCGGCGACGGTCAGGCCGCCGACGATGCCGCGGTAGACACGCGGGTTCCACATGCCCGTGCTGTCGAGGTTCACGCGATGATCGATGCGGGCCCAGCCGCAGTTCTGCGCACCGCATGGCGGCGCGGCAAGCACCAGCAAGAGCGACCCGAGCCACAGGAAGCGCCGTGCGCCCGATGCAGAGCAGAGATCGCGATGAGCCACGGCGCCATGGTGTCCAGCGTGGGCTTAAGAGCCGCTTAAGCCCGCGCGCGCCCGGGCCGCGGTCCGTACCGGATCGGGCGATCAGCCGCGACCGGATGCCGTTCTGGCTCGCGACTGCGCCGGCGTGATGCCCGTCCAGCGCCTGAAGGCGCGCCAGAAGACGCTCGGCTCGGCATAGCCCAGCGACTGGCCGATCTCGGCCAATGGCCGTTTGCCATTCGCCACCGCCTGCAGCGCCGCATCACGCCGCGCCTCGTCGAGCAGGCCCGAAAAGCTCAGGCCCTGCGCCTGCATGCGCCGCGCCAGCGTGCGCTCGGTGAGGCCGAGTGCGCGCGCCGCCTGGGCGCGCGTGGGGAGTTGCCCCTGCAGCTGCGCGGCGATCCAGACGCGCAGCGCCTGCGCCAGTTCGCCGCGCGCCGACAGCGCCGCGAGCCGCGCGCGCGCCTGCGCGTGGTGCGCCTGCGCGAGCTGCGCGTCGGCCTGCGGCAGCCTTGCGTCGAGTTGCGCGTTGGCGATCAGCACGCCGCTGAACGCCTGCTCGAACGCGACCGCGCACTGGAAGACCTCGCGGTAGCCGGCGAGCGGGCCGAGGCGCGGCTGACTGAACTGCACCGCCTGCGGCCGCAGCGCGCTGCCCGTCACCCAGCGCGCGAACACCACCACCGCCGCCAGCACGGCCTCGATCTGGTGCGGGCTGAAGGCGAGCGTGCCCTGGCGCGGGTGGTAGACCACCCAGCAGGCGTCGCGCCCGGCGATCATCTGGAAGCGCCCGCCGTCGCTGATCAGGCGCTGGTATTGCTGCACCAGCGCAAACGCCTCGCGCAGCGTCGGCGCCGACTGCAGCAGGTAGCTCACGACGTTGAAGTTCGCCGGCCCGACACCGGCGCCGGCCTTGAGGCCGAAGCCCGCGTCCTGCGTGCAGTGCACGGCGGCGCGCCAGAGGCGGGTGATGTGGTCGATCGGCCAGCGCTCGGCGTCGAGTTCGTCGGCGCCGATGCCGGCGCTGGCGAGCAGCGTCTCGCGCGTCACGCCCTGCTGCTGCGCGGCGGCGAGCACGGTGCCCACCCAGCTCATCGAGACCGTGGCCTGCAAGGTCAAGCGCTCTGTCCTGCAAAGTCAATCGACGCCGATCCTAACAGCCTATCGTTACGGCCCAACAGGGCGATGCGCGGGGCACGGCCTCGCCCACAACGGAGACGAACGATATGGCGGCTGTACAGCAAAGCGATGCGGTGGTGGTGGGTGGCGGCATCGCCGGGATCGTCGCCGCGCTCGAACTGCTGCGTGCGGGCAAGCGCGTGACGCTGGTCGACCGCGACACGCCCGAGCGCTTCGGCGGCCTCGCGCTGTGGGCCTTCGGCGGCATGGCGCTGGTCGGCACGCCGCTGCAGGCGAAGATGAAGATCCCCGATACGCCCGAGCGCGCGCTCGCCGACTGGCTGCGTTTCGGCGAGCTCGACGCTGCCGACCACTGGCCGATGCAATGGGCGCGCCACTACGTCGAACAGTCGCGCGCCGGCGTCTACGACTGGCTCAGCGCAGAGGGTCTGAAGTTCATGCCCGCCGTCAACTGGGTCGAGCGCGGGCTGAACGGCGACGGCAACAGCCTGCCGCGCTACCACGTCGTCTGCGGCACGTCGCGCCACATGACGCTGCGCCTGATCGACGCGCTGCGCGCCGCCAGCACCGATGGGCGATTGACGCTGCTGCACCGCCACCGCGTCACCGGCGTCGAGCAGCAGGGCGGCCGCATCGGCGGCGTGCACGCCGTCGACGAAGCGACGGGGCACGAAGTGCAACTGCGCGCCCCGGTCGTCGTGCTCGCGATGGGCGGCCTCAACGGCGGCCACGACGAAGCGCGGCGCAACTGGCCGAAGGGCAGGGCGCTGCCGGCGGCGATGCTCAACGGCGCGCACCCGTTCGCCGACGGCCGCCTGCACCACCACGCCGCCGAGCGCTGCGGCGCGCGGATCACCCACGCCGGCGAGATGTGGAACTACGCGGCCGGCTTCCCGCATCCGTATCCGCACTTCGCCGGCCACGGGCTGTCGACCATCCCCTGCAAGTCGGCGCTGTGGCTCGACCACACCGGCCGGCGCATCGGCCCCGAGCCGCTCGTGACCGGCTTCGACACGCACTGGCTGTG
>CALMIL010000230.1 GCA_937864005.1 uncultured Burkholderiales bacterium | reverse complement strand
CCGCTCGCGAATACCTCGCGCAGCGCATACAGCGGGCTGGTGCCGATATCGCCGTAGACCACGCCGAGCGCGGCCAGCGTGAGCGCGGACAGGCTGGATTTGGCCGGGGAGGACGGGGGGCTCACGGCGACGTCGAAGGTTCGGGCGAGCCTGGGATTGTGCCCTTCGCGGCCGCGCGGGGCCGTCCGCCGCGCAGGCTATCGGCTGCGCATCGGCCCGGCGACGAGATCGAAGCGATACAGGCGGCACTCGATCGGCCCGTTCCACATCGGCATGCGGCGCGACGCCGCCAGCCGCATCGCGCCGGGCAGCTTCATGTCGGGACTCAGCACCCACGCCGTCCAGCCCGGCGGGTGCCCGGTATAGGCGCGCTTCCAGTGCGCGGCGAGGCGGGCGAAGAAGTCCGGCGACGTGCCGCGATCCTCGGCCGACGCGCGCGGCGTGCGCCGGGCAGCGGCCTTGCCGAGGGCCTCGATGCGCTCGCCGTAGGGCGGATTGAGCATCAGCGTGCCGGGCATGCCGGGCGGCAGCACCGGCGCCGGGCGCTCCAGCGCGTCGCCGCCATGGAACGTGATGGCATTCGCGACGCCCGCCCGCTCGGCATTGCGGCGCGCGAAATCGACCATCCGGAACGAGATGTCGCTCGCCAGGATCGGCACCGCGCTGGCGTGAATGCGCGCCTTCGCCTCGTCCTTCAGCTGCTGCCAGCGCAGGCGCACGTCGGCCGGCGTGAACGGCAGCAGGCGTTCGAATGCGAAGCGGCGCAGCAGCCCGGGAGCCATGCCACAGGCGATCTGTGCCGCCTCGATCGCGATCGTCCCCGAGCCGCAGCACGGGTCGTGCAGCGCGCCGCCCGCCTCGGGCGTGCCGCGCCAGCCGGCGGCGGCGAGCATCGCCGCGGCGAGCGTCTCCTTCAGCGGCGCGTCGCCCTTTTCCTCGCGCCAGCCGCGCTTGAAGAGCGACTCGCCGGAACTGTCGACATAGAGCGTCGCCTCCTGCGGCCCGAGATGGAGGACGAGTTGCAGGTCGGGGCGCCGCGTATCGACGCTCGGCCGCTCGCCGGTCGCCTCGCGCAGCGCATCGCAGACCGCATCCTTGACGCGCAGTGCGGCGAAATTCAGGCTGCGCAGCGGCGAATGCTGGGCCGTCGTATCGACGCGCAGCGTTTCGCGCGGCGTGATCCAGAGCAGCCAGTCGACGCCGCGCGCCAGCGCGTAGAGGTCGCCCTCGTCGCGGTAGGCGCCGTGCGCGACCTCGATCAGCACGCGCTGCGCAAGGCGGCTCTCGAGATTGAGCCGCATCACGTCGTCGATGCCGCCTTCCAGGCTCACGCCGCCGCGCAGCGCCTCGAGACGCGCATCGGGCAGCAGTCGCGCGACCTCGCCGGCCAGCAGCGGCTCGACGCCGGCGGCGCATGGCAGGAAGAGCGGAGCCTGGCTCATCTCGCGGTTCGCGGCAGCCGACGCTAGATCGCGCGCCGCTGGTTGGCCGGCGCGATCCTGAGCGCGTCGCGATATTTTGCGACGGTGCGGCGCGCGACCTGGATACCCTGCTCTTCGAGCATCTTGGCGAGCGCGCTGTCCGACAGCGGGCGGGCCGGATCCTCGGCGGCGACGAGTTGTTCGAGCAGCGCGCGCACCGCCGTGCTCGACGCGTTGCCGCCGGTCTCGGTCGCGAGCGACGAGCCGAAGAAATATTTCAGCTCGAAGGTGCCGATCGGCGTGGCCATGTATTTGGCCGTCGTGCCGCGCGAGATCGTCGATTCGTGCAGCCCGAGTTCGTCGGCGATCTCGCGCAGCACGAGCGGCTTCATCGCGATCGCGCCGTGCGTGAAGAAGCCCTTCTGCCGATCGACGATCGCCTGCGAGACGCGCAGGATGGTGTCGAAGCGCTGCAGGATATTCCTCACGAACCAGCGCGCCTCCTGCAGTTGCGCGCCGAGCGGCGAGCCGGCGCCGCCGCGCGCGCCGCGGATCGCCTGCGCATAGAAATCGTTGATGCGCAGTTTGGGCATCACGTCGGGGTTGAGCACGACCTTCCAGCCGCGGCCGGCCTTTTGCACGATGACGTCGGGGACGATGGGCTGCGCCGCGCCGCCGGCGAACGGCCGCCCGGGCTTGGGCTCGAGCCGCACGATCAGCGCCTGCGCCTCGCGCAGCAGCTCGTCGTCGGCGCCGGTCGCGGCAGCGAGCTTCTTCATGTCGCGCCGGGCGAGCAGGTCCAGATGCTGGCGGCAGATCAGGATCGCGATCGCCTGCGCCTGGCTGCGCGGCATGGCACGCAGCTGCAGCGTCAGGCATTCGCCGAGGTCGCGCGCGCCGACGCCGGTCGGCTCGAGGCTCTGCAGCCACTTGAGCGCGCATTGCAGCCGTTCGAGCAGTTCGTCGCGCGCCGCCTCGTCGTCGCCGGCGAGGCGCGCCGCGATCTCTTCGAGCGGGTCGGCGAGATAGCCGTCGTCGTCGAGCGAATCGATCAGCACCGCGAGCGCAGCCGCATCCTCGGCCGACAGACGCATGCAGGCGAGCTGCGCGCGCAGATGGTCGGTGAGCGATTCATCGGCCGCATTGCGATCCTGGGCCTCGACCTCCTCGCCCGGCGCGGCAGCGGCGGGCAATGCGGGCGACTCGGCGATGCCGTCGAAGTCCTCGCCCTCGGTGCCGTTCTCCCAGTCCTCGCGCTCGGCGGCGCCGAACTCGACGCCGTCCAGCCCCGGCGCATCGTCGGCGGCGGCGTCGCCCGACGATGCGCCGCCGTCGCCGCCCTCATCGTCGCGATCGGCGGCCGCCGCAGGTGCGGGTGCGGCGCCGGGCGCATCGGTAGCGTCGTGTAGCGGGGCCTCGTCGTCGCTCTCGAGAAACGGGTTTTGCTCGAGCATCTGCCCGATTTCCTGCTGCAGCTCGAGCGTCGAGAGCTGCAGCAGGCGGATCGACTGCTGCAGCTGCGGCGTCAGCGACAGGTGCTGCGAGACGCGAACCTGAAGGGTGGGCTTCATCGCGTGGCGCGTGCCGGCGCGAACCGGATGCCGTTCATCGTCGACGCCGCGCTACATGCGGAAATGCTCGCCGAGATAGACCTTGCGCACGTCCGCGTTCTCGACGATCTCGGCCGGCGTGCCCTCGGCGAGCACTTCGCCCTCGCTGATGATGTAGGCGCGATCGCAGATGCCGAGCGTCTCGCGCACGTTGTGGTCGGTGATCAGGACGCCGATGCCGCGGCCCTTGAGGAAGCTGATGATGCGCTGGATCTCGATCACCGCGATCGGGTCGATGCCGGCGAAGGGCTCGTCGAGCAGGATGAAGCGCGGCTGCGTCGCGAGCGCGCGCGCGATCTCGACCCGCCGGCGCTCGCCGCCGGACAGCGACGGCGCCGGGTTGTCGCGCAGCTTGTCGATGGCGAGATCGCGCAGCAGGCCGTCGAGCAGTTCCTCGATGCGCGCCTTCTTCAGCGCCCGGCCGTCGGCATCGACCTGCAGTTCGAGCACCGCGCGCACGTTCTCTTCGACGCTGAGCCGGCGAAAGAT
>CALMIL010000229.1 GCA_937864005.1 uncultured Burkholderiales bacterium | reverse complement strand
CCCGCCGAGCAAATGCGAAGATCGATTCGTCGGCGCCTCGCCGCACTCGCTCGCTTCGATCCCCGCTGCGCGGGGCCCCTCTTTCGCGGCTCATGCGGCGGCACCCAAAAACTGTTCGAGGATGACCGCTGCGGCGGCCGCGTCGAGATCGCGCGCGCCGCGTGCCGCGGCTTCGACCGTCGAGTAGCGCTCGTCGACTTCGTGCACCGGCAGCCGAAAGCGCCCGCCGAGGCTGCGCGCGAAGCGCTGCGCGCGCCGCGTATTCTCGTGCGCCGTGCCGTCCGGATGGCGCGGCACGCCGACGACGAGCGCGTCGGGCTGCCATTCGGCGATCAGCCGCGCGATCGCGGCAAAGCGCGCGTCGCCCGCAGCCGAGATCGTCGCGAGCGGCGTCGCGCTGCGCGTCAGCGTGTTGCCGCTCGCGACGCCGACGCGGCGGGTGCCGAAATCGAAGCCCAGAAACGAAGCCGCCGCTCGCGTTGCAGGGGGAACCGCTGCAAGCCCGGGCGACGCCACGATCATGCTTGCAGCACGTGCGTCGCGGGACGCGACGCCCATGATCAGGCGCACGCCCGCGCGCAGGCACGGTCGGGCGTCCGGATCATGCGTGCCCCGCCTCCTGGCTGAGGACCGAGAGGTCGATACCGAGCAGCGACAGCGCGCGCTCGTAGCGCTTCTCGGCCGGCGTATCGAAGATGATCTCGGACGACGCGCCGACGTTGAGCCAGCCGTTGCGGCTCAGCTCGTCCTCGAGCTGGCCGGCGCCCCAGCCGCTGTAGCCGAGCGTGACGAGCACGCGCCTGGGCCCGCCGCCGTTGGCGAGCGCTTCCAGCACGTCCTTGCTCGTCGTCATCTCGAGCCCGGCGCCGGCGATCGCGAGCGTCGAGTTGTACGCCGCGCTGTCGGCCGGCTGCTTCTCGTGCAGCACGAAGCCGCGCTCGGTCTGCACCGGGCCGCCGAAATAGACCGGCGCGTCGGCCAGATCGTCGCGATCGAGCGTCAGTTCGACCTTCTCGAACAGGTTGCGCAGCTTGATGTCGATCGGCTTGTTGATGACGAGCCCGAGCGCGCCGTCGGCGTTGTGCTCGCACAGGTAGACGACGGTGCCGGCAAAGGTATCGCTCGCCATGCCCGGCATGGCGATCAGGAACTGGTTCGTCAGGTCGATGGGCGCGCCGGGCATGGCCGCATTTTAGGCCAGCGCCCGCCGGACGCGCCGACGCCGCGCCTTGCCCGCGCGGCATTACGCCGCGACCTCGCTCGCCGCGTAGCGCCCGACGAGCGCGAGCAGGTCCTCTTCCGAATACGGCTTGCCGAGGTAGTGCTCGACGCCGAGTTCGGCGGCGACGTCGCGGTGCTTTTGCGCGATGCGCGACGTGATCATGATCACCGGCAGGTCGCGCAGCCGCTCGTCGCCGCGGATATTGCGCACGAGGTCGAAGCCGTCCATGCGCGGCATCTCGATATCGCTCAGGACGACCTGCGGCCTTTCCTCGGCGAGGCGCTCGAGGGCGTCCAGCCCGTCCTTCGCGACGACGACACGATAGCCCTCGCGCACCAGCAGGCGCTGCGTGACGCGGCGCACGGTGAGCGAATCGTCGACGACCATGACGAGCGGCGCGGCCGTCGCCGCCGCCTCCACGACCGGCGCGGCGCCTGGCGGCGGCTCGGCGCCAGCGCGCATCATCGCGTGCGCGCTGTCGGCGTAGAGCGCGGCGAGCGCGACCGGGTTGTAGATCAGCGCGACGGCGCCGGACGCGAGCAGCGTCATGCCGGCCAGCCCCGGCAGGCGCGAGAGTTGCGGGCCGAGGTTCTTGACGACCGCCTCCTGGTTGCCGAGCACCTCGTCGACGTGCAGCGCGATGCGCTGCTGCGCGCTGCGTATCACGACCACCGAGCGCATCCGCCCGCCCTCGGTGCCGCGCGCGCTCTGGTGCAGCAGCGCGCCGAGCCAGAAGAACGGCAGGCTGCGCTCGCCGAGCGGATACGCGCCGCTCGCGTACGCCTGCTCGACCTGCTCGGGCGTCGCCCGCTGCACGACCTCGACGAGCGTCGACGGCACCGCCACCGTCACGCTGCCGCAACGCAGCATCACGACCTGCGTGACGGCGGTCGTCAGCGGCAGCACGAGCTTGAAGCTCGTGCCGCGGCCGGCGGCGGTCGCCGTCTCGATGCGCCCGCCCATCGCATTCACGTCCGAGCGCACGACATCCATGCCGACGCCGCGGCCGGCGAGCTCGGTCACGCTGCTCGCGGTCGACAGCCCCGGGCTGAAGATCAGGTTCGCGAGTTCGGCGTCGCTGTACTGCGCATCGGCGCTGATCAAGCCGGCGGCCAGCCCCTTGTCGCGGATGCGCGGCAGGTCGAGCCCGCCGCCGTCGTCGCGAAAGACGACCGAGACCTCGTTGTGCTCGTGCGCGAGGGCGACGACGATCGACCCGGTCGCGTCCTTGCCGGCGGCGACGCGCGCGTCGGGCGCCTCGATGCCGTGCGTCACGCAGTTGCGCAGCAGGTGCTCGAACGACGCCGTCATGCGGTCGAGCACGCCGCGGTCGAGTTCGATCGCGCCGCCGACGATATCGAGCCGCACCTGCTTGCCGGTCTCCTTCGCCGCCTGGCGCACGACGCGATAGAGCCGGTCGGCCTGGCTTTCGAACTCGACCATCCGGGTGCGCAGCAGGTCGTCCTGCAGGTCGCGCGTGAGCCGCGTCTGCGCCGCGAGTTCGTCCTCGGTGCTCTGCACCGCGCGGGCAAGCGTGCGCTGCACGGTGGCGACGTCGTTGACCGACTCGGCCATCATGCGCGTCAGCTCCTGGAAGCGCGTGAAGCGGTCGAGTTCGAGCGGATCGAAGGCCTCGGCCGCCGCTTTCGCCGCCTCCAGCCGCGAGCTCATCTGCGTCTCGCCCTGCAGTTCGATCTCGCGCAACTGCTGGCGCAGCCGCTCGAGGTTGTCGGACAGGTCGCCGAGGGAGCTCTTGATCAGGCCGACCTCGGCCTCGATGCGGGAGCGCGTGATGCTCACCTCGCCGGCCTGGTTGACCATGCGGTCGAGCAGCGGCGCACGCACCCGCACCGCCGCGGCCGATACCGGGCCGGTCGCGCGATCGGCCACCTGCTGTGCGCCGGGCGCCGCGGCGCCGAAGCGCGACCAGTCGATCTCGGGCAGCGCCGCTGCTGGCGGGCGATCGGCCGGCGGCTGCGCCGTGGCGTCGGCCGCGGCTTCGGGGCCGGCGCCAGCCGGCGCTTGCACCGCCCGCGCATCGCCGTCCGCTTCGGCGGCCTGCGCATCGGGCAGCGCAACCATCGCTTCCATCGCTTCGATCGCGTCGTCCGCTGCGGCGGGCGCGATCGAGGCATCCGCGGCCTGGACGGCGGCGGCGGTCGCCTCCGCGTAGGCCTGCGCGTCGCGCGAGCGCAGCGCCTCGAAGACCGCGACCAGCGCGTCGCCACGCGCCTGCAGCGCTTCGACCTGCTCGGCATCGACGGGGGTGTGCGCGCTGAGGTGCTCGATCCGCGTCTCGAGGCGGTGGCACATCTCGCCCAGGCGCATCGCGCCCGCCAGGCGCGCGCCGCCCTTGAGCGTATGCAGCGTGCGCATCGCACCGGCCGCCGGGCCGGAATCGTCCGGACGCCGCGCCCATTCGCGCAGGCGGGCCGAAAGCTGCGGCAGCAGTTCCTGCCCTTCCTCCTCGAAGATCGGGAACAGCTCGGCATCGACGGCGTCGATCGCATCGATATCCGCTTCGTCATCGTCGGCGTCGTCGCTCGCGTGGACGCCTTCGGCCAGCGGGTCGGGCACTTCTTCCAGCGCCTTCAACTCCGGCAGACCGAATGCGCCATGCTGGCTGTCGGCGGCAAATGCCGACGCGGCGAATGCCGACGTTGCCGCCTCGGGTGCCACCTCCGGTTCCACCTCGGACGCTTCGGGCGCGACCTCGGGAGCCGGCGCGGCAAGCTCCTCGTCCACCGCCTGCGCGGCCGATGCCGGTTGCGCATCTTCCAGCCCTTCGTCCGGCTCGGCCATGGCGGCTACGATGGCATCGACCGGCGGTTCGCAGGCCGCATCGCGCTCGTCATCGGACTCCCTGCGCTGCTGCGCCTGGGCCTCGTGCTCGGCGAGCCGCTGCGCGAGCCCCGGCTGCGGCGTCTTCAGGAAGCCGGCGGCGAACTGGTGCAGCAGGCGACGGATATCGTCGGCGACGTCGACATAGAGCTGCACTTCCTGCGCATCGCCATGGCCGGCGTTGCGCGAGCGTTCGAGCGCGTGTTCGAGCGCGCGCGACAGCTGCGACAGATCGGCGAAGCCGACCGTCGCCGAGCTTCCGGCCAGCGAATGGGCGAGCGCGACGGTGCTTTCGCCGACCGGTCGGTCCAGCTCCATCGCCCATTCGGCGAGTTCGGTGCCGAGCCGGCGCGACAGCTCGTCGGCCTCGTTGAGGTAGATGTTGAAGAGCGGGATCGGCACCCGCAGTTCGCCGATCTGCTTGAACTGCTCGTCCTCGATGTGCGGCTCGGCGTCGGCTTCGGCGGCGAGGTCGGCTTCGAAGCCGGTTTCGAATCCGGTGTCCTGGAATGCCGAAGGATCGGGCTCGGACTGCGAAGCGATTTCGACGCGCGGGGCGGCATCGGCATCGGCCGGCGCATCGGCGGGTACATCGGGCGGCACATCGGCAAGCCTGTCGCGCGGGAACGGCTGGGTCGCGAATGCGTCGAATGCCGCGGCCGCAGGCTCGGCGGGCGCCGCTTCGCCGGCCGTGGCGCTTGCCGCTGCGCCGGCATCGAACGCGCCGAGATCGAATGCGAAGTCGAGCGCCGGATCTTCGGCGACGGCCGGCGCATCGATCGGCGGCGTCGACGCGGCGGGCGGCGCATCGGCGACCGGTGCATCGCCGAAGTCGAGCGTGAAGGCGAACGCTTCGTCGATCGCCGGTTGCGCCTCGGGCAGCACCGGCGCATCGGCCGGCGCGTCTTGCGGGATCGCCGAAGTTTCCGGCCACCCGGGCGCAAGCGGTGCGACGCTATCGGCAGGCGCCGCACCGGCCTCCGCGAGCGCATCCGCGCGCCGCTGCATCGTCTCGGCCTGGAAGCGGTCGAGCGATTCGCGGCCGGCGATCGCGTCGACCCAGGATTCGAGCTCTTCGAGCGCGGCCGCGGTGAAGTCGATGAGCGCCGCATCGGCCGCCTGCTGCAGCGCGAGCACGGTGTTGTATTGCTGTTCGCAGATCCACGCGGCGGCGCCGTAGTCGTGCAGGCCGACCATCCGCGAGCTGCCCTTGAGGGTGTGGAAGGCGCGCCGCAGCGTCGTCAGCGTCGCCAGATCGGCGGGCTCGGCGCGCAATGCGGCGAGCGCTTCGTGGGCGCCGGTCAGCACCTCGCGCGCCTCCTCGAGGAAGATCTCGCGCATCTCGTCGTCACCGTCGAGTTCGCCGGCCGTCCCGGCTGTCGAAGGCGCGGGCGCCGGGGCGGCGAGCGGTTCGACGCCGGCGGCGTCAGTTGCGGTGTGGACGAATTCGACCAGCGCCTCGGACAGGCTCGCGCGCGCGGCGGCGATCTCGGCTTCGTCGCTCGCCGCGTCGAGCGCAGCCTGCGCGGTATTCACGGCGGCGACCAGTTCGGGCTGCGCGGCGGCCTGCGCTTCGTGCGACAGGCGTTCCAGGTCGCGCGTGACGGCGATCAGCTCGACATCCGCGCGGGCCGCGCTGAAAGCAAGCGACTGCGCCTGCTCGATCAAGCGCGGTGCGGCCGCTGCCGCCGCGCCCGCGGCCGGCTTGTGCTGGCCCATCACCGAGACCAGCGTCGCGGAATCGGCATCGAAGCGGAACAGCGACTTGGCCATCTGCGGCTGGACGCTGAACATGTCGATCAGGAAGCCGAGCGCCCCGAGATTGCCGGCCAGCCGATCGAAGATGCCGGCGGCCGCCGTGCGCTGCGGATCGACCTCGGTCTGCAGCAAGGCATCGATATCGTCGCGCATGCGCAGCGCCGCCTGCGACGCATGATCCAGGCCGAGCACCGAGAGCACGCCGCGCATCGCCTGCAGTTGCGCCGGCACCGGCGTCAGCACCTCGCGCTCGGCCGGATTGCGGAAATACTGGTCGATCAGCTTCTCGGATTCGGACAGCGCGGCGCGCATCTCGTGCACCACGCTGCCGAGCGTCTGGCGCTCGGAGACGCGGCGGTAGAGTTCTTCCATCCAGGCGTCGAGCGCCTGTGGCGGCTCGCCGGCGCGCACCGCGGCAATGCGCTGCGCGAGCTTGCCGACCCGTTCGCGCTGCTCGGGGCCGTCGAATTCGCCGTCGTCGAGCGTCGCCTCGAGAAACAGCAGGCTGGTCGCCACTTCCATCGCGAGCGGCGCGCCGGGCGCGGCGCCGGAATGCTGCGCCTGCGTGATCGTCGTCTGCAATTCGTCGGCGAGCAGTTCGCCGGCCGGGATCAGGCGGCGCAGCGAATCGCCGACCAGCGAGAACTGCTCGGACAGGCCGGCGAGGCGATGCAGATCGCCGCCCGCGACCGCGCCCCAGGCCTCCTTCGCGCTCGTCACGCGCTTCTTGGCCTGCGTGACGAGGGCCGGGTCGAAGCGGCCGAGGACGCTCGCGTTGTAGTCGGCCGCCGGCTCCGCGCCGAGGTGGTAGTTCTGGCGCACCGCGTCGAGCCGCGGCGCGCCGCGGCCGGCGCCGGGCGCATCGGCCTGCGCGCAGAAGAAGAGCAGATCCTGGGCGAGGCGATCCGAGACCTCGTCGCTGCCGCCGGCGAAGATGCGAAACTGCGGCAGCAGGCGCGACGCGGCACGCTTGCTGAAGACGTCGGGCTCGAGCAGGCCCTGCGCCTGCGCCTCGAAGACGGCCGCGGCAAGCTTCCACAGCGTCGCCGCCTTCGGCTGCGCGGTGCCGGCGCCGAGCCCGGCGCAGACCTGGCTCATGCGATCGAACGCGGCGGCCCGCTTGTCGCCGCTGCCGGCGCGCATCAGGCCGAGCAGCTGCTGCTCGAGCAACTGCTCGCTGCGCGCGTCGGTCGCGAGCGTCTGGGCGGTCGGATCGTCGGGCAGCGCGATCCAGCGCCAGTCGCTCGCCCAGAGGTCCGACGGATGGATGCGCTCGGCGCCGGCCAGCTCCTGCACCGCGCGGTACTGCGGAAAGAGCGACAGCGCCGAGACGCGCTTGCCGGCGAGCAGGCGGCCGATATAGTCGAGCAGCGCGAACGAGACATGCTCGATTGCATCGACCGTCTGCGCGCTGACGCGGCGCGGCTTGGCGACGAGGCGATGGACGACCGATTCGCTCGCGCGCAGCACGCGCGCCGCGGCCGGCAGGCCGACCAGTTCGAGCGCACCGACGCCCTGGTGGATCTGCTGGCGCGCGCCGCGCAGCACGGACGGATCGACATCGTCGGTGTCGGCGTCGAAGACGGTATCCGAATCCTTCATGAAGCGGCGTAGCGCCTTGTGCGCCGCTTCGAGCGAGCGGCGCAGTTCGTCGTGCACCCAGGCCAGTGCGCTGAGGTCGATCGGAACTTGGCGGTCGCTGTCGGCGCGTGGGCTGTCCATCGGTGGCTGTCGCGAAGTGAATCGGGGGAAGGCTCGGGCGGACGC
>CALMIL010000228.1 GCA_937864005.1 uncultured Burkholderiales bacterium | reverse complement strand
CGGTTCGGGCGGCGCGAGCGTGGCGCCGTCATCGCGCTGCGGCATGGCCTCGGCGTCGTTCGACGGCGCCGCGTCGATGCGCGGCGCCGGCCACGCCGACAGGGTTGAAGCGAAGAGCGCTTCGTCGATCATGTGGCGCAGCTCGGCGACGCTTTGCGGCCGGTCCTGCGGCGCCTCGGCAAGGCAGGCATCGACCGCGCGCAGCCAGGCCGCGTCGGCCGCGACCGCATGCGGCGCGCGCCGCCACGCTTGGCTCGGCAGGCGTGCCGGCTGCGCGGCGGCAAGCCCGGTCGCGGGCGGCGGCAGTTCACCGTCGATGCAAAAGCGCAGCGTCGTCGCCAGCGCGTAGAGGTCGGTCCACGGGCCCGGAGCCTGCCCGGGCGATGGGTTGCGCAGTTCGGGTGCGGCAAAGCTCGGCTCGATCGCGGCCATCATGTCCTGCGTGCGGCCGCTGATCAGCTTGGCGCGCACGGCATCGAAGCCGAGCAGCAGCAGATGGCCGTCGTCGCGCAGCAGGATGCGGCCCGGCGCGAGCGCGCCATGGACGCAGCCTTCGGCGTGCAGCGCGGCAAGCGCGCCGAGCAGATCCTCGAGCCAGCGCTGCAGCGTCGCCGCATCCGGCGCCTCGCCGAGCGCACGCCGATGGGCGAGCAGCGTCGGCCCGGTGCACAGCCGCATCGCTCGATAGACCGTGCCGTTGCGCTGCACGATGCGGTCGATGCGCAGCAGCGACGAATGCTCGCAGCGCGCCAGCGTCTGCGCCTCGCCGACGAAGGCCTGACGCCCGGCCTCGAAGGCGTGGCCCTGGACGCGGGTGCGCAGCACGACGCGCCCGTCGGTGCTGCGCAGCGCCATCGCCTCGGGCATGTACTCCTCGAGCGCGATCTGCATCCCGAGCGCGTGATCGAAGGCGCGATAGACGATCCCGATGCCGCCCTCGGCGAGCGTCTGCTCGATCTCGTAGTCGTCGATCCGGGTGCCGGGGGGAAGGGCCCGGTCCGGCGCCGCGGCGGCCGCCGACCAGCTCGCCGGCTTCGTCATCTCGCGATCGGCATGTGGCATGGCGGGTGCATTATTTCCCCATAAGCTTGACGCTGCACATGAAGTGTTGGTGACGGGCCACGCATCGGCCGCGACGCGCACGGCCGGCGAGCAGCGCTACGGCAATCGCAGCCTCCGCGCGCGCAGTCGCTCGTAGGCCGGGCGGCAGGCCTCGGCAACCGCCGAAGCGGCAGCGTCGAGACGCGGGTGACGCTCTCGCCACGGCTCGAACCCGGTCGAGCGCCAGACCGCGGCATACCAGTGCGGCGCCCAGATGCCGTCGCTCGCGCGCGCGCCGGCCGGCCAGTGCAGCATGCCTTCGCAAAAGGCGATGCCCAGACTCGCGCACAGCGCCTGCAAATAGGCCCGCGGATCGCGCAGAAAGTCGTCGGCATCGATCACGATCGGCGCTGCCGCGGTGCGGCGCGCCACGGCGTCGTAGAGCGCGGCCTGCTGCAGCAGGCCGATATCCTCGGGCGCGACGACGGCGCGCGACTTCAGATACGACTCGACGACCTGCGCCGGATCGCGGATCAGGAAGACGTTCGTGAGCTGATGCACCCAGCCGAGGTCCATGCCCGCCAGCAGATGGTGCGTCATGTGCTTCTGGTAACAGATCGGCTTGCCATCGGGCACCGGTCCGGTGAGGCGTTGCGCGACGCGCCGCGCATCGGTATCGCCGACGGCGATGATCTCGTCGCGCGCCGGGTGGTCGAGGCCGGTTGCCGCGAGGTAGGCGGCGTAGAGCGGCTCGTCGACGACGGCGCAGTCGGGCCGGTTCTCCCAGGCGCGCATCAGCGCGGTGCTGATATTGCGCGGGCCGCTCCACATCGCGATGCGCAGCGGCGGCACGACTTCCGCTTGCTGTGGCATGGTCCGGCCCGTCATGCCGGTGTCGCGCCGCGCGCCGCGGCGTCGCGCGCGACGAGCCCGCGATACAGGCCCTGCAGCCGCGCGACCATGGTCCCGGGCAGCGCGCCGCCGGCGTCGCCGATCGTGCGGCCGTCGATCGCGCGCACCGGCGCGAGCCCGGCGAAGGTGCCGGTGACGAAGGCTTCGTCGGCGCTGTAGACCTCGGTCAGGCTGAAATTCTTCTCGCGCGCCGGGATGCCCGCCTCGGCGCAGATCCGCAGCACGTTGCTGCGCGTGATGCCGCCGAGGCAATAGTCGCCGCTCGAGGTCCACACCTCGCCGCGGCGGACGATGAAGAAGTGCGTCGAGTTGCACGTGGCGACGAAGCCGTGCGGGTCGAGCATCAGCGCCTCGTCCGCGCCCGCCGCCGTCGCCTGGATGCAGGCGGTGATGCAGTTCAGCTTGCTGTGGCTGTTGAGCTTCGGGTCCTGCACGTCGGGAAAGCCGCGTCGCACGTGCACCGTGAAGAGCGTGAGGCCGGCGGCAAGCGTCTCGGGCTTGGCGTTCTTCCACTCGGCGATGATGACGACGGTGGCCGGGCCGATGCTCGCGCGCGGATCCTGGTACGGCGTGCGCTTCACGCCGCGCGTCACCATCAGCCGGATATGCACGCCGTCACCGCGCATATCGTTGGCGGCAAGCGTCGCGTACAGCGCGTCGGACAGCGCGGCGCGGCTCATCCCGATATCGAGCGCGATCGCCTTCGCGCCTTCGTACAAGCGGTCGAGATGCGCGTCGAGGAAGACCGGATG
>CALMIL010000227.1 GCA_937864005.1 uncultured Burkholderiales bacterium | reverse complement strand
TCCCGCCAGTGCGCCTCGAGCGCGCGGTGTTCCGCGGTCAGCGCGCCGACGATATCGTGCAAACAGACCGCGTCCGATCCGGCCATCGACTCGATGAGCGCCGGAAAGAGGTCGGTCTCCTCGTCGGCATGGTGATCCCGGGCCGCGGTGTCGAAATAGCGCAGCACGGCGGCGGCGGCGCTGCGCGCGGCGGCGTCGGCGCCGTGCCTGGCGAGGTGCGGCACGAGACGGCGCAAGGTGGCGCATTGGTTCTGGACGCGCTCGTGACAGGCGGCGAGCATCTCGAGCGGCACCTCGAAACTTGCGCCGCGGGCGGAAAGGCCTGGCGGGCTGATCTTCATCGCTGCCTCCTCTGGCGCCGCGCCGGCCCGATTTGCGCTGCCGTGCTCAGGCCTGGGCCTTGGCGGCAACCGCGCGACGCAAGGCCGGCGCCGGCTTCGCATTTCGCACCGGGACGAGACGCGATACCGGCGGCACGGCCGGCGTCGGCTCGGAGATCTCGGCGAGCGTGACGCCGTCGAGCACCTTGAAATAGGCCTGCATCGCAGCGTCGAAGACCCGCTTCAGGCGGCAGGTGGGCGACAGCAGGCAGGCGTTCGTGCCTTCGTCGAAGCATTCGACGATCCGGAAGTCGGTCTCGGTGCGGCGCACGATTTCGCCAACCACGATCTGCGTCGGATCCTTCAGCAACCGCATGCCGCCGCCGCGCCCGCGCGTCGTCTCGATCACGCCCTGGCGCGCAAGGTCGTTGACGATCTTCATCAGGTGGTTCTTCGACAGATGGTGATGCTCGGCGAGTTCGGCGATCGTCACCAGCCGATCGGGATTCGCGGCGCAGAACATCAGTACCCGCAGTGTGTAGTCGGTGTAGTCGGTCAGTCGCATCTCTGCCTCGAAAGCTGTACCCCGAGTGTTGCTTTAATGACGGCATCGCCTTAACATGCGCGCATTCTACATCTTATAATTTGCGGCGTGTGAAAGTGTCCGTGGCGCGCCACGCAGCCTTCGATCCCATGAGCCAAGAACGACCCGCCGTGCCGATTGCCCCGCCCTCGCCTGCGTCCGCCGCGGCGCAGGCCGGACAGCCGCGCGGCCTGCCCTTGCTGCGCCTCGGCTTTCGGCCGTTCTACCTCGGCGCGGCGGCCTTCGCCTGCCTCTCGGTGCCGCTGTGGCTGGCCATCTATTTCGGGCATCTGACGCTGCATGCGCAGATCGCACCGCTACTGTGGCACGCCCACGAGATGCTGTTCGGCTTCGCCGCCGCGGTCATCATCGGCTTTCTGATGACGGCGGGCAAGGCGTGGACGGGCCTGGCGACGCCGCGCGGCGCCTTTCTCGGCGCCCTCGCCGGCCTCTGGCTCGCGGCGCGCATCGCGGCGCTGGCCGCCCCGTACGCCGTCTATGCGGTGCTCGACGTGCTGCTGCTGCCGGTGGTTGCCGCCGTGCTGCTGGACGTGCTGCTGCGCTCGGGCAACAAGCGCAACCTGCCGCTCGCCGGGATCCTCGCCCTGCTCGCGCTCGCCAATCTGTGCTTTCATCTTGCCGTGCTCGGCATCGTCGGCGTGCAGCCGATGCACGCCCTGTTTGCCGCGCTCGGCCTGATCGTGATGATCGAGTGCGTGATGGCCGGCCGCGTGCTGCCGTTCTTCACGATGAGCGCGACGCCCGGCCTGAAGCTCGACGAGAAGCCCTGGGTCGTGAAGGCGACGCTCGCGACGAGCGCGCTCGCGCTCGCGCTGTGGGTGTTCGCGCCGGCCGGTCCGGTCACCGCGCTCGCCTTCGTGCTCGCCGCCGCCTGCCACCTGCTGCGCCAGTGGAGCTGGCAGCCGTGGGTCACGCGCGGCAGGCCGATCCTGTGGATCCTGCATGCCGCCTATCTGTGGCTGCCGATCGGCTTCGTGCTGCTCGCCGCGGCGCAGCCCGGCTGGGTCGCCGAATCGATCGGCGTGCATGCGCTAGCGGTCGGCGCGACCGGCGGGCTCATCATCGGCATGATCACGCGCACCGCGCGCGGCCACACCGGCCGCCCGCTGAAGGTCAACCGCGTCGAGGTCAGTGCCTACGGCCTGGTGCTCGCTGCCGCGGTGGCGCGCGTGCTGCTGCCGATCGTCGCGCCGCAGTGGCTCGTCCAGTCGCTGTGGCTCGCGGCGATCGCGTGGAGCCTCGCCTTCCTGCTCTACGTCGTCGTCTATGGGCCGTGGCTGATGCGCACCCGGCTCGACGGCAGGGACGGCTGACGGCGCAGCCGTCGCGATCCGCCCGCCGATCCGCCCTCGACCCGTCGTCCGATTCGCGCCCGCGCGAACGCCTCACTTTCCCTCAACCTGCCTGCAGAAAGGCCGAACCATGTCCAGCCCTATCGCCACGACCATCCATGTCCAGCAGATCCCGCCGCGCGAGCGCCACGCGCACATCTTCGCATCGTTCGACGCGCTCGCCGTCGGCCAGGCGCTGCAGATCGTCAACGACCAC
This sequence comes from uncultured Burkholderiales bacterium, assembly GCA_937864005.1. Lineage (GTDB taxonomy): Bacteria > Pseudomonadota > Gammaproteobacteria > Burkholderiales > Burkholderiaceae_C > CAIKUF01. Next base: position 20,839 of record CALMIL010000227.1, on the reverse strand, counting down.
GATCCGCGTCCGCTGCGCTTCCAGTTCGACGACCGCACGCCGGGCCAGTTCGACTGGAGCTATGTCGAGTCCGGCCCCGAAACCTGGCGCGTGAATATCAAGCGCACCGCGACGAAGGAGGCGGCTGCGAACAGCAGCTCGTGTTGCTCGGGCGGCGCCTGCGGCGGCTGAAAGGGCGCAGCCGGGTCAGAGGCCGAGCGTCAGGCGCGCGGCCTCCGACATGTGATAGCGCGTCCACGGCGGGTCGAACACCATGTCGACATTGCACTCGGCGACGCGCGGCAGCGCCAGCACCTTCTCGGCGACCTCGTTGGCGATCGCCTCGCCCATGCCGCAGCCCGGCGCGGTGAGTGTCATCTTGATCGACACTTTCACCTGCTCGTCGTCGACCGGAATCACGTCGCAGACGTAGATCAGCCCGAGCTCGACGATATTGACCGGGATCTCAGGGTCGTAGCAGGTCTTCAGTGTTTCCCAGACGAGTCCCTTCACGTCGTCGATCTTGACGTCGGCGTGCGCCTCGACGGCCACCGGCATCGGCTTGCCTATCGCATCGGCGTCGCGCCCGGCGAGCCGCACCAGCTGACCCTCGACGTGCAGCGTGAAGTTGCTGCCGAGCGCCTGCGTGATCTCGGCATGGGTACCGGCCGGCAGTTCCATCGGCGTGCCGTCGGGCACGCGTTCGACCTGCACCGGCCGGCTGGTGACGACGGGTTCGCGCCAGGATTTCATGGTGCCTCGGTTTCGGTGCTGACCGCGCCGCTGTCGGGCGCGTCGTTCAATGCATGCATCAGCGCGTGCCAGCCGAGCATCGCGCACTTGATCCGGCTCGGGTAGCGGCGCACGCCGGCCAGGCTCACGAGCTTGCCCAGATGCGCTTCCTCGGGGTCGAGCTGGCCGGTCAGCACGGCGCGAAAGCGCTGCTGCATGTCCTGCGCGGCGGCGGCATCGGCGCCGCGCACCGCCTCCGTCATCATCGATGCCGAGGCGATGCAGATCGCGCAACCGTGGCCGCTGAAGCGGATGTCGGCGAGCTTGCCGCCGTCCACGTTCAACTCGACTTCGAGCGTATCGCCGCACGCCGGGTTGTGGCCGCGCGCCTTGTGCGTCGGCGCCGGCAGGCTGCCGAAGTTGCGCGGCGCGCGCTTGTGCTCGACGACGACCTCCTGGTAGAGGTCGTTCTCGGCCGCCATCGGCGCCGGACGCGCTGCGCTCATCGAAGTACCTCGAGCGCGTGCGCGACGCCGGCGGCGAGCCGCTCGACGTCGTCGTGCGTGTTGTAGACCGCGAACGATGCCCGCGTCGTCGGCCCGAGGCCGAGGTGATCGATCAGAGGCTGCGCGCAGTGATGTCCGGTGCGCACCGCGATGCCCCGTTCGTCGAGCAAGGTGCCGAGGTCGTGCGGATGGACGTCGCCGGTGACGAAGGCGGCGATCGCCGACGTCTCCGCGTGCGGCGCGATCACCGTCACGCCGCCGAGCGCGGCAAGGCTCTTCACCGCATGCGCGCGCAGCGCCGTCACGTGCGCGTCGACCGCGGCGCGGCCGAGCCCGTCGATGAAGTCCGCCGCCGCGGCCATGCCGACCGCGCCGCCGACGTTGGGCGTGCCGCCTTCGAGCCGCGCCGGCAGGCCGGCGAACTCGGCGCGCTCGAGCGTCACCCACTCGACCATGTCGCCGCCCAGGCGCAGCGGCACGAGCTTGTCGAGCGCGCTGCGCCGCCCGGCGAGCGCGCCGATACCCATCGGGCCGTACATCTTGTGGCCGGAGAAGGCGACGAAATCGCATTCGAGCGCCGCGATGTCGAGCGCCTCGTGGCTCACGGCCTGCGCCGCATCGAGCACGGTCAGCGCACCAGCCTGCTTCGCGAGCGCGAGCATCGCCTCGAACGGCGGACGCTCGCCGGTCGCGTTGGCGCAGGCGGTGACGGCGAAAACGCGCGTGCGCGAGCCGAGCAGCCGCTCGAGATCGCGCACGTGCAGGCGGCCCTCGGCATCGGGCATCAGCACGCGCAGCGTCGCGCCGCTGCGCCTGGCGGCGAGCTGCCACGGCACCAGATTGGCGTGGTGCTCGAGGCCGCTGACGATGATCTCGTCGCCCGGCTGCAGCACCGCCGCTTCGTGGCCGGCGAGCGACAGCCCCTGCGCAACCGTGTTCAATGCCTCGGTCGTCCCGGACGTGAAGACGAGTTCGTGCTGCGCACCGGCGCCGATAAAGAGCTTGAGGCGTTCGCGCGCAGCCTCGAAATCGTCCGTCGCGCGCTGGCTCAGCGTATGCACGCCGCGGTGGATATTGGCGCGGTCGCGCGACTCGAAGTCGCGCATCGCCGCCATCACCGCGAGCGGCATCTGCGTCGTCGCCGCATTGTCGAGATAGACGAGCGGCGCGCCGTTGATGCTCTGCGCGAGCACCGGAAAGCGGTCCGCGAGAGCGGCGAGCGGCAGACGTTCACCCATGGGGAGCCTCCTGCACCCGAGGCGGCGCCGCCTGGCGCGCCGACGCTGCCAGGTGGTCGGCCACCGCGCGCTCGAGCAGCGCCTCGACGCCGAGCGACTCCAGCAGTTCGGGGTCGTCCACGCCGCGCGCCAGTACGGCATGCGCCATCCCGTGCACGATCATCGCCCGCGCGTCGCGCTCCTCGATCCCGCGCTGGCAGGCGTAGAAGATCGCCTCCTCGGGCATCGCACCCCAGGTCGCGCCGTGCGCCGCCTGCACCTTGTCGTGATGGATCTCGAGGTGCGGGCGCAGCACGATCTTCGGCTGCCCGCCGGTCGGGATGCCGACCAGTTTCTGGCGCAGCGCCGCCTCGTCGGCGCCGGGGGCGATCCGGCTGTAGGCATTGACGACGATGCGCGCGCCGGCGTCGGCCAGCGCGAGCGCCTCGACGCTGCTCTGCGATGCGTCGCCGACATGCGCGACGCGCACCTGCTGCTCGAGCGCGGCGTGGGCGGCAAACAGCACCGCGGCGCTGCGCGCCTCGGCCTTCGCGCCCTGCAGTTCGACGACGGTGCGCTGCAGGTGATAGCTGCTGCCCGAGGCGATCATCGCCTGCTCGTAGCGCGACGCGGCGGCCAGCCGGGCGTCGATGTGATGGACGATGCGGTCGCCCGCGCCCGGCGCGACGACCCGCAGATGCTGCAGCGCCGCGCCCTGCTCCAGCCGCACGTGGACCTGCATGTTCTGCACCAGGTCGCGCTCGCAGGCGATGCCCTGGTCGTCGCTCGCCGCGATGCGATCGTGCGATTCGACGAGCACGCATTGCACGCCGGCCGCGACCTCGATCACAAGCAGCGGCGCCTCGACCGCGCTGCGCGGCTGGCGGCGCAACTGGAGCCAGACCGTCTCGCGATGCCGCGCCGCACCCGCTTCGCCGCCGATGCGCACGCGAAGCCCCTGGCGGCACAGCGCGCGATGTGCCCAGGCGAGCGGCGCCGCATCGTCGGCGTCGACCCCGTCGCCGGGCTGCACGAGGCCGGCGAACAGCTCGGCGCGCTGGTCCGGATCGGCCGCATCGAGCCAGCGCGCCTCGACGCGCCCCGGCGGCTTCTGGCCGAGCGGATGCAGCGTCCAGCCGGCACCCGCGAGCGGCGATGCGTCGCACGCCTGCTCGCAGCCGGCATCGGCTTCGCCGAGCCAGACCTCGGCCGCGGGCGGCGGCAGGTGGCGGAAGTCCTCCGCGTTGCGCGCGATCCAGCCCAGCCTCGCGATCCGCTCGCGGGCAAAAAGTGCATCGGCGCGTGCGCTGTCCATCGTCATCATGCCTTCACAGTCGTTGCCGGGTGCCCGTTCAGGCCACCGCCGGTTCGCCGGCGCGCGCAAAGCCGGTGCGCGCGATATCGTGCGCGAGCGAAAGGCCCCCGGTCTCGGCGATGCAGCCTTCATGCAGGCGCAGCACGGCGTCGGGGGCGAGCGATTCGATCATCTGCAGATAGTGCGAGACGACGACGAATGCCGTGCCCTTCGCGCGCAGTTCCTGGACCAGCGCGACGACGGCGCGCACGCCGTCGATATCCATGCCGGAGTCGATCTCGTCGAGCACCGCCAGCCTGGGCGCGAGCAGCGCCATCTGCATCAGCTCGTTGCGCTTGCGCTCGCCGCCCGAGAAGCCGTCGTTCACCGGCCGGTTGAGCATCGCCTCGGGCAGCCCGAGGCGCTTGGCGGCGTCGCGCGCGCCGCCGAGGAAGTCGAACGCGTCGAGCGCCGTCTCGCCGCGCGACTCGCGTACCGCGTTGACCGCGCTGCGGATGAAGAGGTTGTTCTTCACGCCCGGAATGTCCGGCGGCGACTGGAACGACAGGAAGAAGCCGGCGCGCGCGCGTTCCTGCGCGTACATCGCGAGCAGATCCTTGCCGTCGAAGCGCGCCTCGCCGCCCATCACGCGGTAGCGCGGATGGCCGGCGAGCGTCAGGCCGAGCGTGCTCTTGCCGCTGCCGTTGGCGCCCATCAGCACGAACAGCGCGCCGGCCGGCACGTCCAGCGTGACCGACTTCAGCACGGTGTGCTCGCCGACGTCGACGCGCAGATCGCGCACGTGCAGCAAGGGATCGGTGGTCTTCATCGTTCGTCCTCGTTCCTCGACTTGCGCGGCGTTCAGCCGACGGCCCCTTCGAGCGATACGGCAAGCAGCGCCTTCGCCTCGAGCGCGAATTCCATCGGCAGCTCCTCGAGCACCGCCTGGCAAAAGCCGCCGACGATCAGCGCGGTCGCTTCTTCCGGATCGATGCCGCGCGCCTGGCAATAGAAGAGCCGCTCCTCGGAGATTCGGGTCGTCGTCGCCTCGTGCTCGACGACGGCGTCGTCGCGCGCCGTCTCGACATACGGGAAGGTGTGGGCGCCGCACTGCGCGCCGATCAGCAGCGAATCGCATTGCGTGTGGTTGCGCGCACCGGCCGCCGTCGGCGCCATGCGCACAAGGCCGCGATAGCTGTTCTGCGCGTGGCCGGCGCTGATCCCCTTCGAGACGATCCGGCTGCTCGTATTGCGGCCGAGATGGATCATCTTGGTGCCGGTGTCGGCCTGCTGGTAGTGGTTCGATACCGCGATCGAATAGAACTCGCCCTTCGCGTCGTCGCCGCGCAGGACGACGCTCGGGTATTTCCAGGTGATCGCGCTGCCGGTCTCGATCTGCGTCCACGCGATGTGCGAGCGCTTGCCGGCACACAGGCCGCGCTTGGTGACGAAGTTGTAGATGCCGCCGCGCCCGTTCTCGTCGCCGGGGTACCAGTTCTGCACCGTCGAGTATTTGATGTAGGCATCCTCGTGCGCGACGAGTTCGACGACCGCGGCGTGGAGCTGGTTCTCGTCGCGCTGCGGCGCGGTGCAGCCTTCGAGATAGCTGACGTGGCTGCCGGGCTCGGCGATGATCAACGTGCGTTCGAACTGCCCGGTATTGCGCGCATTGATGCGGAAATACGACGACAGCTCCATCGGGCAGCGCACGCCCTCGGGGATGTAGACGAACGAGCCGTCGGAAAAAACCGCCGAATTGAGCGCGGCGTAGAAGTTGTCGCCCTGCGGCACGACGCTGCCGAGGTAGCGCTCGATCAGTTCCGGATGGTTTTCCACCGCGTGCGAGAACGAGCAGAAGATGACGCCGACGGCGGCGAGCTGTTCGCGAAACGTCGTCCCGACCGAGACCGAATCGAATACCGCGTCGACCGCGACGCCGGCCAGCCGGGCGCGCTCGTGCAGCGGCACGTTGAGCTTCTCGTAGGTTTCGAGCAGCTTGGGGTCGACCTCGGCCAGGCTCTTGGGCCCGTCCTTCAGCGACTTCGGCGCCGAGTAGTAGCACAGCGCCTGGAAGTCGATCGGCGCGATGCGCAGCTTGCCCCACGCGGGAAGCGGCATCTTCTGCCAGCGCTCGAAGGCGGCGAGGCGCCATTTCAGGAGGAACTCGGGTTCGCGCTTGCGCTTGGAGATCGCACGCACGATATCCTCGTCCAGGCCCGGCGGCAGCGAGTCGGACTCGACATCGGTGACGAAGCCGTGCCGATAGGGTTGCTGCAGCGCCTGCGTGAGCGGCGCGGCCTGTTCTATGGCGCTCATGCCCAGGCTCCGGTTCGTTGCGTCGGCTCGACGCGCAGCGCCGCGCCGCCTGGAGTTTCGGCAGATCGGACAGCGGCGGGCAGGATTCTCATGCGAGTGCAGATTTATAGATGTAAATGGTATGCATGTTTGGCTGCATCACCAAGCCAGCATACAAAAACCGCACATCCGGCGTGGCGATTATCGGCCAGACGCCGCGCCGGGGTTCAGGGCGTCGATCGGGCGCGGGCCGGCGCGGCCGACGGCACGAAGGCGTCGGTGAAGCAAAAGCCCTCGCCCAGTCCCTGCTCGATGAAGGCCGGCACCGCCGCCTCGACCATCTTGACCGATCCGCAGACGTAGACCTCGTGTTGGCGCAGATCGGGGAAGTCGGCCAGCATCGCCTCGTGGACGAGCCCGGTGCGCCCGCTCCAGTGGCCCTGCGGATCGGGCTCCGAGAGGACCGGAACGAAGCGGAAGCACGAATGCTCGCGCTGCCACTGCTCGGCGAGCGCGATCGCGTACAGGTCATCCTGCTTGCGAACACCCCAGTAGAGCCACATCGGCCGCGTCAGGCCGCGCGCGAAGGCGTCCTCGACGATGCTCTTGATCGGCGCAAAGCCGGTCGCCCCGGCAACGAAGAGGATCGGATGCGCGCTGTCACTGAGCGTGAAGTGGCCGAGCGGGCCCTCGATGCGCAGCGTGTCGCCGACCTTCATCGAGGTGAATACGGCGCCGGTGAAGCGTCCGCCCGGAATGCGCCGCACGTGCAGTTCGATCTGGCCCTGCTGCTGCGGCGGATTGGCGAACGAGAACGCGCGCCGCTGGCCATCCTCGAGCACGACATTGAGGTACTGGCCGGCCTTGAAGTCGATCTTCTCGCCTTGCGGCAGCGAAAGCATGAGCCGGATCACCTCGGGCGCGAGGTGCTCGATGCTGTCGACGCGGGCGGAGTATTCGTGCACCGCCTTGAGCGCGGACCGGGCATCGGCCTCGACTTCGATGACGACGTCGGAGAGCGCCGACGCGCAGCACATCAACGCCTGGCCGCGCGCACGCGCGGAATCGGGCAGCGCGGCCGGCTGGTAGGGCCCGTGATCGACCGTGCCGTGCAGCACGGTGCACAGGCACACGCCGCAGCCGCCGTTGCGGCACTCGTAGGGAAGCTCCAGGCCATGGCGCAATCCGGCGTCGAGCAGCGTCTCGCCGCTGCGCACCGGCAGCGGCTCGGTATTGCCGCTGGCGTGGTGGACTTCGAGTTGAAACGCCTGCGAGCGCTTGCGGCCGAACCGCGGCGGGAGCCACGGCAGCGCGGCCAGTACCGCGGTCGAGCCGACGAGAAGCGCCCAGACCTGGCCGATCGGCCAGATCGAGACGAGCGGCAGCACGGCAAGATAGAACCAGTCGAAGTGCAGCGTCGTCACCGCCACGCCCAGATCGGCCGCCCCGCCCTGGCTCAGCACCGGACGCAGCGCCGACAGCAGCAGCAGCGTCACGATCACGCTCGTCATGATCGGGCGCGGCGGATTGGTGCGCGCCTTGGGCACGCGCTGGACGTGAACCCATTGCAGCAGCAGCAGCACGAGCGAGATGCCGATATGCATGAACGCGAGCAGCGAGAAGAAGCGGTCGTTCACGCTGTCGGGATAGATGAAGTTGCGCATCAGCGTGCCGCCGAAGCCGGGCAACCAGTCGAACCATTCGAAGGCGGCGACGATCGTGTACTGCGCGAGGTGGTCCCAGGGCAGCATGAAGCCGGTGATGCCCGCCGAGTAGACGAGCCAGATCAGCACCACGCCCGTCACCCACGAGAACCAGCGGAAACCGCGAAAGCGGTCGAACGCGAAATGGCGCACCATGTGGATCAGCATCGTGACGACGAAGGCGTCCGACGCATAGCGGTGGATGCTGCGCAGCACGCCGCCGGCGAACCACTGACCGTGCGTCAGGCCATCGACCGAGGCGTAGGCGTCGGCGACGCCGGTCTCGAAGAAGGCGTACAGGTAGAGCCCCGTGGCGGCGATGACCCAGAACAGGAAGAAGCTGATCGCGCCGAGGTGGTAGAGCGGATTGAGCCGGTCGCCGAAGGCGGCGTTGAAGACCGCCTCGACCCGCATGAATAGCCATTGCAGGCCGCGTTGCAGAGCTTTGAGCATCAGTAACCCCGGATCCGGCAGTTGGACGCGCCCGAGCGGGCCGCCCTCGGGTGCGATAGCAAGGCGCAAACCGCAGCGATAGCACCCGCTATCGCGAGGATTTGCAACGCCGCGAGCGGACTCGAGGGCGGCTCGATCGGGTGCGTAGCGCTGTCACCCGGGCGATGGGCGTGGTCGTGGGAACGAATGACGGCAGGCATGGACATTTCCATCGAGAACGCAGCGGTCAGCTGCCGGACCCGGGGTCGGTCCTGCGCCGCAGCGCGCCGATGACGACGACGACGAACAGCAGGCCGCCGACGATGGCTATCAGGCCGCCGAGCCCCATCAGCCCCATGCCGGCGATCTCGGCGCTGCTGCGCAGCACCTGCTCGGCGCCGGCGACCTTGCGCTGCACCCCGTAGCCGCCCGACCAGACGAGGCCGACGATGTGCAGCAGTTGCCCGAAGCCGTAGAGCGCCGGCTGCCACGTCGCCATCCGGCCCTGCGGCGCGCCGTAGCCCATGCGCGGCAGCAGGTGGTAGACAAGGCCCATCAGCGCGAGCGTGACGCCGACGATGCAGCCGTGATAGTGCGCCGGAATGCGCACGTTGCTGCCGCTGATGAAGATGCCGATCACGCCGCCGGCGCCAAACAGCAGGACCGATGCGACGAGCGCCGAGCGCAGCGGCCGCGCCTGTTGCGTCGGCGCAGGTGCCGCAACGAGCGCAGCGACGACGGCGAGCGCGATCGGCACGATTGCAACCCCGCCGCCCAGGCGCATTGCCCAGGTCAGCGCGTCGCGGTGCTCGACCGACGCGATATCGTGCGCCAGGTAGGCATAGGGCGTGACGAAGACGCTGACGAGGGCGAGCACGAACATCAGCAGCGTGACGCGCGGGCTGAGCGCGACGCGCGCGCCCGACGCTCCGGCAAGCCAGAGCCAGGCGACGAGCATCAGCAGCGTCCACGTGAACTGCAGCGCGTGGCCGCCACCCCAGAACAGGATCTCGTAGTACGCCCGCCCCTCGAGCGTGCGGGGCAGGACGGCGAACGACCAGCCGAAGGCGAGCAGCGCGACCGCGGTCGCGACGACGCTTGCATTGAGCCCGAAGCGCAGCGCGCCGCCGCCGTCGAAGCTCGCCCCCAGCCGCGGCGCGAGCCACAGCGAGCGCAGCACGAGCAGCGCGACGCCCGCGGCGAACAGCAGCAGCCCGCCGAGGAACGGCGCGCCGTCGAGCACCGGGATGTAGTTGGCCATCACCGCCTCGCCGCTGCCGACGAAGGGCGCCAGCGCCATCGCGAGCGCACCGGCCGCGGCCAGGCCGAGCGCGGCCCAAGCCAGGGCCAGCGCGCGCGGGACGCTGATCAGGCTCCACAGCAGGCCGGCGACGGCGATGAACCAGACAAGAACCGAAAGATCGACGTGCACGACGAGCGCGACACGAAAGAAGTCGGCGCTCGGCAGCAGCTTGTTGACCCCGGGCGTGCGCGCCAGCACGAGCAGGATCGAGAAGACACCCGACAGCACGAGCGCCGCCAGGCCGAGGGCGAGCCAGCCGCGCGCCAGATCGCGGCGGGCGTCGGCCGGCACAGCAAGCGTGTACTCGGCGTCGTTGCGCGCCTGCGGCAGCGCTGCCGCGCCCGCGCCGGACGGGACGGCAGAGGGCGACAGCTGCGCGCTCATCGGAAGGTGATCCCGCCGCGCTGCGGATCGAAATCGATCACCAGGATCTGTGCCGGCGCGAGCGTGACCGTCTTCTCGCTCTGGTAGTCGAACCCGTCCTTGCGCGCGTTGTCGTTGAGCCGCACCGCGATCTGGTGCGTGCCAGCCTGCACCGTCATGCGCCGGTAGACCGACGAGGCGCCGTCGCGCGACAGTCCCGAGGGCTGCGCGACATGGCGGATCGCCGGCTTGCCGTCGATATCGACCTCGACGACGACCGGCGAGCGCTCGCGCCCGCACTTCATCGGCGTGCGCATGTTGGGCGGCAGCTTGGCCAGTTCCTCCGGTGTCAGTTTGCGGCACTCGTCGACGCGCTGCGCGGCGTGCGTGAAGCTGAGCTTGATCAGGGCCTCGTCGTCGGCCAGATGGCGGTACGTCGGCCAATGCGAGAAGACGCCGATGATGAGCGCGAAGACGCCATACAGCAGGGCCTGGCCGACCCAGGAGAAGCGCTTGCGCGCTGGAGTTTCATCCATACCGAAGTTTCGCATGTGAAGACCGCGCGGCGCTCGATACCCGCAGTCGGAGTACGGCAAGTGCCGCGCGGACGGCGGCCTCGTCGCCGGCGTCGGCCCAGACCATCGCCACCCGTTCGGCCGGCACCGAACGGCGCAGATGCGGCTCGCGCAGACCGAGCAGGCGCTCACGCGTCCAGCGCTGGCCGAGGCGGAAGGTGCAGCCGCCCTCGCTGCAGCCCGTGACGAGCACGCCATCGGCGCCGCCGCGCAAGGCATATTCGACGAACGAAGGCGGCAGCATGCCGGTGCAGATCAGGCTGAACGCAGCGACGCCGTCGCCGGCAAGCGATTCGACGCGCGCGCCGTGATCGCAGCCGATGACGACGAGCCTCGGGCGATCGCCCGGCATGCGTGCAAGCGCCGCTTCCACGCGCTCGCGCAGGTCGTTGATCGGCGACTGCGGCATGTCGATGCCGGTGACGAGCGCGGCGCCCTTGCGAAACGGCGTAGAAGACGGGCAGGCGCCGACGCAGATGCCGCAGCTCGCGCACAGGTCGGCGTCGACCTGCGCCATCTGGCGCCCGATGCGACCGTTCGGGTGCGCGACCATCGTGATCGCCGTATACGGGCAGTCCTCGAAGCAGCGCCGGCAGCCGTTGCAGTTGGCGGGGTCGACGACCGCCACCGGCGCTCGGGCCGGCTGCGGCAGGAAGGGCAGCGCGAAGAGCGCGACCAGCGTGCCCGCGAGGAGCAGCCACACCGCGCCCGCCGAAGTCGCGTAGACGAGCGGATGGATGAAGAGCAGCCACCAGTCGAGCGCGAGCGTCGCCGGCGCGACCGAGAGGTCGGCCGGGCCCTGGCTCTGCACCGGCAGCACGAGCGCCACCGCGACGAGCGCCGCCGCGGCCCCGATCGCGAGCCGCCGCGGCGGAAAGGCCTCGGCACGCGCCAGGCGCTGGATGTGAAACCACATCGCGAAGACGATGAACAGTGCCACCCCGAGGTGGACGAAGATGAAGAGCGAGAACAGCCGGTCGCTGACACTGCCTGCGCCGATGAAGTTGCGCGTCAGCGGCGAGCCGAAGAACGGCAGCCAGTCGAGGAATTCGGCGGTCGCGATCGCCGAGAACTGGCCGAGCTTGTCCCAGTTCAGCCAGAAGCCGCCGATCGCGGCGGCGAATGCGAGCGGCAGCAGCGGCACGCCGGTCAGCCACGAGAACCGGCGAACACCGCTGTAGCGGCCGAGCAGCCATTCGCGCAGCAGGTGCGCGAGCATGGTAACGACGAATGCATCGGCCGCATAGCGGTGCAGGCTGCGCAGCCAGCCGCCGAGAAACCATTGCTCGCGCGAGAGGCCGTCGATCGAGACGTAGGCGCCGGTGGCCGAGGTATCGAGCACGGCATAGAGGTAGATGCCGCTCACCGCGAGCAGCCAGAAGCACAGGAATGCAAGGGCGCCGAGGTGTCGCAGCGGATTGAGCGCACCGCCGCCGACGACGCGGTCGAGTGCGGTCTCGGCGCGCTGCCACAGCGCGCCGCAACGCTCGCGCAAATTCATCCCTCGGCGCTCGCGCGCGGCGGCAGCGGACTGCTGGGCGCCGGCTTCTGCGCCGCGCCCTGCGCGCGCCGCAGGCGTCGGCTGGCGCGCAATTCGCCGACGAAGAACCAGAGCATCGCGATGACGAAGGTGACGCCGCCGGCGATCTCGAACGCGAGCGCGTAGCTGACGCGATACTCGCCGGTCGCCGGGTCATAGATCGAGCACAGGATGCGCACGCGGTCGACGAGGTCGGCCAGGTCGAGCTGCTGCGGCAGCGGCTGGTTGCGCAACAGCTGGCGGATCGGCTCGGCGAGCTGGTCGGCGCTGAAGGCTTCGCCGTAGACCTGGCGGTAGATGCGGCCCTCGGCGTCCACCACCGTCACCTGCAGCAGATGGTCGAAGCCCGACTGGGTCGGTGCGTAGGCGAATCCGAAGTCGCGCGTGAGCGCCTCCACCGCCGACGCGTGCGGGCTCAGGAACTCCCAGTTCGCAAAATCGATGCGCTGCTGCGCGGCAAAGGCCTTCATCGATGCCGGCGAATCCGCCGGCAGGTTGAAGCCGATGCTGACGATATTGAACTGCCGCGGGTCCATGCTGCGGCCCATGCCTTCGATCGCCGCGGCGATCGCGCGCGTGCTCGTCGGGCAGACCTGGAAGCACCCGGTGTACATGAAATTCACGAGCAGCGGCTTGCCGCGGTAGTCGGCCAGGCGCACCGGCTTGCCGGCGCGATCGAGCAGCGTGTAGTCGCCGATCTTGCTGCCGATCGCGCCCTGGCTGATGCGCAGCGCCTCGGCCGGATCGAGCGTGGCGCGCGAGACGGGCGCCTCGTGCGCAGCCGCATTGGCGACAAACCCGGCCAGACAGATTCCGAGCAGGGTCAGGAAACTCCGGAAACCGCGGGCGGCAGGCCTGTGCATGCCGCAAATCCTAGCGCAATACGCCGTCGAGGCTCGCTCCGGCCAGCACCAGACTGAGTTGAAGCAGCGATGCGAAGAAGGAACCCATCGCGGTCTTGCGGCTCGGCCGGCGCGCCAGCAGCCAGGACTTGTGCAGGAACACCGCGCCGCCGATCGCCGCGCAGGCGAAGTACCAGACACCGGCGCCGAAGAAGACCGGGAGCAAGGACGCGGACACGAGTGCAACCGTGCTCCAGAAGACGGCCCGCGCCGCGCGCGGCGTACCGACGACGACCGGCAGCATCGGCACGCCCGCTGCCGCATAGTCGTCCACGTTGGCGATCGCGAGACTCCAGAAGTGCGGCGGCGTCCACAGGAAGAGCACGAGCGCGAGCAGCAGCGGCAGCGCGCCTATCGCAGGGTCGACCGCGGCGGCGCCGGCAAGCACTGCGAAGCTGCCGGCAAGGCCGCCGACGACGATATTGAGCCAGCTGCGCCGCTTCAGCCACACGGTATAGACGACCGCGTAGAAGAAGGCGCCAAGGAAGACATAGAGCGCGGACCAGGCGTTGAGCGCCCACCACGCCGCGCCGACCGACAACGCGAGCAGCGCAGCGATCACGACCAGCCAGAGCGGCGTATGCGGCAGCGCGCCGGTGACGAAGGCGCGCTTGCGGGTGCGCGCCATCAGCCGATCGGATTCGGCCTCGACATACTGGTTGAATGCGCCCGCGCTCGCCGACGCCACCATCACCGACACCGCGAGCACGAGCACCTGCGCCAGACTCGGCGCCGGCCCCGGCGTGAAGGCAAAGCCGACGAGAGCGGTCAGCATGATCATCACGCCGATCCGCAGCTTGAACAGCCCCAGCACGTCGCGCGCAAGCCGGGCCGGCGTGCGGGGAGTGAGTGCCAGGGCCGTCGTCATCGCCGCGCCCCGGTCAGGACAGGCCCCAGATCTGGGACAGGTACTTCCAGTTGATGAAGTAGTACAGCACGAAGGCGACGAAGAACACCATCGTCAGCACGAAGGTGCCGGGGGCGACGAAGCCGGCCGAACCGTAGCTCTGCATCGCGACCGTCGGCGCCGCGCGCGCGAGGCGCACCGGCTTGGCGCTCGTCGCGCCGCCTTCGAGCTTCTTGCCCCACAGCAGCGAGCCGACCGTGATGTAGATGTAGATCGCGCCGCCGAAGATCGCCGCGATCCCGCCGATGCCGACCATCCCCATCATCAGGTAGGCCGCACCGGGCCACTCGTAGGCCATCGGCGCGCCGGCGAAGGCCATGTCCCAGTGCCGGCGGGCGACGCCGAGCGTGCCGGCACCCATCATCACGAGGCAGAAGAAGTACATCGAGAAACCGAAGATGTACGGCTGCAGCCTGGCGAGCCCCGGGTTGATCATCTCGCGGCGGAACAGCACCGGGATCAGGTAGTAGGTCAGCGCCATGAACGACAGCGTCGTGCCGACCACGACCGTGGCGTGGAAGTGACCCGGCACGTAGATCGTGTTGTGGATGATCATGTTGAGCTGCTCGGTGCCCATCATCACGCCGGTGATGCCGCCCAGGAAGCCGAAGCCGACGATCGCGATGAATACGCCCGAGAAGGTCGGGTTGCCCCACGGCGCCTTGCGCAGCCACTCGAAGAGGCCCTTGTTGTAGCCCTTGGCGCGCTGTGCGACTTCCATCGCCCCCGGCACGCTCAGCGCGTGGATCATCGACGCGAGCACCGCGAAATACATGAAGTAGCTCGTGTTGACGACCTTCCACGACGTGCTGACGCCCGGATCGGCGAGGATATGGTGCGCGCTGGCGAGCTGCAGGAAGACGATGTAGAGCAGGAAGGCGCCACGGCTCACGCGCTCGGACATCGGCTTGGCGCCGAATGCGATCGCCGCCACGAGGTACCAGATCGAGATGTGCGCAGCGACGTTGATCTGCTGCGACGAGTGGCCGAATGCCCACCAGATGACGCGATAGGCGAGCGGGTCCACTTCCTTGACGAGTCCGATCGACATCAGCCAGGTCGGAATCAGGATCATCGCGCCCGAGACGATCGTGAAGACGGCGATGATCGCCGCCGTCGTCGCGCCGAACGTGACGAGCGGCACCGAGCCATCGTAGGTGTTGTCGCGCTTGGCGACGACCAGCGTGCCGAAGAAGACGAAGCACGCGATCAGCGCGCCGACCGCGAACAAGATGAGGCCGAGATAGAAGCTCTGGTCGGCCATCATCGGCACGTAGCTCGTCATCATCACGCTCGAGCTGCCTTCGTAGACGGCGTAGTTGTTGACGATGGCGCCGATCACCATCAGCGCGAACGCGAGCCAGGCGATCTTCGGTGTCGCGAGCCGGCAGCGCAGCAGCACCGACGAGCAGAAGTACAGCACCGCGACCTCGAAGAAGATGATCCAGAAGATCAGCATGTTGATGCCGTGCGCGGTAAGCACCTGATAGAAGGTGCTGGCCTCGAGCCAGTGAATGGCGGGCCAGCGCGTCAGCACGACGCCGATCGCGAGAATGCCGCCGATCAGCAGGCACACGACGGCGACGAACGCGTTGGCGAAGATCAGCTTTTCCGCCTGAGCCTCGAACTGCAGGCCCGACCTGGGGCAGGTCCGGTACGTGATGGCGCTGGACATTTGTGCTCCTCCGTTATTTCACGTACATGTGGCCAACCATCGTGTGATGGTTGATGCCGCAGAACTCGTTGCACACGATCGAGAACTGGCCGGACTGGTTCGGCGTGACGTTGACGACATGCTCGAAGCCGGGAACGACCTGGATGTTGATATTGGTCGGCTGCAACGAGAAGCCGTGGTTGTAGTCGAGCGACGAAAGATGCAACCGGTAGGTCTTGCCCTTCTCGAGCTCGATGATCGGCCACCAGCTCCACAGCCGCGCGACGAGATAGACGTCGCCTCCCGGCGGCGGCGCGACGACCGGAATCTTCTCGTCCGTCTCGGTGCGCACCGTGTACTTTTCGGCCACCGCCTGCGCCTTGGCGACGAAGGCATCGGGCGTCGTGCGGTAGGTTTCGGTGGAGAGGTTCTGCCTTCCGTAGATGTGCCAGCCGACCATCATGAAGAACATCACCATGCACCACGCGAAGGCGATCGCGATCCAGGTGCCTTCGACCCGGTCCAACGGGTGCTTCCACCACAGTCTCTCTGCCGGGGGCAGCATTGCGCTCATGTCGGATTCCTTTTGATTGGAAGGGAGAGGTCGGCGTCGCGCACGTTCACTTCGCCATCGGGATGGTGAAGATGTCGATCAGGCCCCACGCGATATACAGCACCATCGGCACCATGACACCGATGAACAACAGCAGGAACGGGTTGTCGAGCAGCTGCTGCAACCAGGGCACGGGTTCGTTGTCGTCGTGGTTCGAGCTCATCAATGTCCTCCTTCGGTCGTGGTCCGGCGCATGAAGCAATCCGGCGGCATTCTGCTGGCGGCGCCGTCAACTTGATTTGACCCAGCACAAGAACGCGGAAATTGCCGGCCGGCATCCGGGCGCCTCCTAGGGATGACCACTACGTCGCGCGTTGCGCCGGAATCACACCCGACAATCGCTCGACACCTTCGATCCGAAACCGCAATGAAGCGAACGCACGCGCATCCCGTTGACCGTCCCTCGAGCGCCGCTCGGCGGCCGCAGCGGCGGTGCAAGACTCCGTCCTTTCCGGCCGCGCGGAGGGTTTGACGTGGCCTCACCCGACCGCAGCCGCACGCTGTTGCGCCGCATGGCGCTGCTGCTCACCGTGCTCGTGCTCGCGATCACGAGCCTGAGCGCCTACATCCGGCTGTCGCGCGCCGGCCTGTCGTGCGCCGACTGGCCGCAGTGCTACGGCGAGCGCCTGCGCCAGGCACAGCAGGGTCTCGCATCGACGGCCGGCGACAGCGACGCGGTCGCCGCCGCGCGCTTCGCGCATCGCATCGTCGCCAGCGCCGCCCTGCTGATCATCGTGGCGATGGTCGTCGTGTGCTTTTCCGCGCGCCCGGTGCGCTGGGCGCAGGGCGGCGCCGCGCTGGCGCTGCTCGCGCTCGCACTCGGCCTCGCCGTGCTCGGGCGATGGTCGAGCGATGCGCGTGTGCCGGCGGTCGCGCTCGGCAATCTGCTCGGCGGCTTCGCGATGCTGGCGCTCTGCTCGCGGCTGGTGCTGCCTGCCGGCGCAGCGCTCGCGCCCATCGTGCGCGTCTGGGCGCTGCTGTGCGTGCTGCTGCTTGCAGCGCAGATCGCGCTCGGAGGACTCGTCAGTGCAAGCTTTGCAGCGACGAGCTGCGGCGGCTTTGCCGATTGCCTGTCGGCGGCGCGCGGCCTGCCGTGGAGCGCGCTCGACCCCTGGCGTGAGCCGGCGCTCGGCGGCGCGCCGCCGGTGAATCCGTCGGGCGCGCTGGCCCAGGTGCTGCATCGCATCGGCGCTCTCGCGTTGCTGGTCGCCATCGCGCCCCTCGCGCTCGCGGCCTGGCGCCATCGACGCCGGCTGGCCGGCGCGCTGCTGCTGGCGCTGCTGGCGTGCACGATCGGGCTTGGCATCGCGATGGCCAGCGCTGGCCCGACGCTTGCGATGGCGCTCGCTCACAACCTCGCGGCCGCCTTGCTGCTGACGACGCTGTTCGAGTTGTCGCGCGGGCCGGCGACCGCCGATCAGCGTTGACGCAGATCATGGCCACTACAATTTCCGGGTTCGATCGTCATGGAGAGGAACGATGGCGCCGCGCCCGTTCGATGTGCCTGGATTCTTGTCGGTGCTGCCACTCTTCAACGACCTCAGCCCCGAGGAGCTGACGCAGATCGCGCAAGGCTGCGCGCTGCGGCGAGTGGCGCGCGGCGAGATCCTGTATCGGGTCGGCGATCCGTGCGATGAGTTTCACGTCGTCGTCACCGGCCAGATCAAGCTATTCCTGCTCTCGCCCTCGGGCCAGGAGAAGGTCGTCGAGCTCATCGGCGCCGGCCAGAGCTTCGCCGAGGCGGTCATGTTCAGCGACCGGCCCTATATCCTGAACGCGCAGTCGCTCACCGACTCGCTTGTGCTGACGGTATCCAGGCAGGCGGTGCTCGCCGGCATCGAGCGCGATCACCGCTTCGCGCTGCGCATGATCGCCGGCCTCGCGCGGCGCCTGCACGGACTCGTCAACGACGTCGAGGCCTATTCGCTGCACTCCGGGCTGCAGCGCGTGATCGGCTTCCTGTTGCGCGACCAGACGCTCGAGGACGGCGAAGCGGGCGTGGTGCGAACCGTCTCGCTGCCGGTCAGCAAGGCGACGATCGCGTCGCGCCTGTCGCTCACGCCGGAATATTTCTCGCGCGTGCTGCACGAACTCGAGGCGCGCGGCCTGATCGAGATCGACCGCCGAGACATCCGCATCCTCGACCCCAAGCGGCTGTACGAATACCACGTCGCGGCGGCCTGAGTGGCGGCCTGACGGCGCGCCGCTCAGGCGCCGGCCATCGCCTCGCCGAGGCGAATCGCGCGCCCCGGCGCCCAGGCCGGGTTGAACTTCAGGCCCGGCCCCGCGACCGGCAGCAGCACGACGACCGTCGATCCGAGCAGGAAGCGGCCCATCTCGTCGCCCTGCTTCAGCCGGATATCCTGCTCGTGGTAGCGCCATTCGCGCGTGCGCCCGACGCGCGGCGGGTTGACGACGCCGTGCCAGACGGTCGCCATGCTGCCGACGATCGTCGCGCCGACCAGGACGACGACGAACGGCCCGCGCCCGCCTTCGAAGACGCAGACGACGCGCTCGTTGCGCGCGAAGAGCCCCGGCACGCCGCGCGCGGTGACGGGGTTCACCGAGAACAGCGCGCCCGGCACGTGGATCATGCGAACGAGCCGGCCGTCGCACGGCATGTGGATGCGGTGATAGTCCTTCGGGCTCAGGTAGAGCGTCGCGAAGTGGCCGTCTTCGAACGGCGCGGCCAGCGCCGCATCGCCACCGACGAGCGCGACGGCCGAATAGCGATGCCCCTTCGCCTGGAAGATCTGCCCTCGCTCGATCGCACCGAACTGGCTGATTGCGCCGTCGACCGGGCTGACGAATTCGGCGTCGGCGAGCGGTCGCGCGCCACTTTTTAGCGCGCGGGTGAAAAAGTCGTTGAAGCTCGCATAGTGCGAGATGTCGCTGTCGGCGGCCTCGCTCATGTCGACGCCGTAGCGGCGCACGAACCAGGCGATCAGGCGCGTCGTCTTCGCGCCGCGCTGCGCATTCGCCACCCGCCCGGCGAACGCCGTCATCGCCTGCTTGGGCAGGATGTACTGCGGTGCGACGGCAAGGCGGTCTGACATGCGGCAACAGGCTTCGAAGGGCGGCGGATTGTAGCGACGCGCGCCCGCGAACCGGGCGCGGCGCGGCGCCCGGGCGGGGCCGCGCGCGGGCGTGCCGCGACCCGCCGCGGCGCCGTTGCCGCGCCCGTGCCGGCGCCGGCCGGCTCCTATAATCGCGCTTTACCACCACGGCATTTCGCAACGGACTGCCGCACGCAATGACCAAATTCGTCTTTGTCACCGGCGGTGTGGTGTCCTCGCTGGGCAAGGGCATCGCGGCTGCGTCGCTGGCCGCCATCCTCGAATCGCGCGGCCTGAAGGTCACCCTCCTCAAGCTCGACCCCTACATCAACGTCGATCCGGGAACGATGTCGCCGTTCCAGCACGGCGAGGTCTTCGTCACCGACGACGGCGCCGAGACGGATCTCGACCTCGGCCACTACGAGCGCTTCATCACGACGCGGATGAAGCGCAGCAACAACTTCACGACCGGCCAGATCTACGACAGCGTGATCCGCAAGGAGCGGCGCGGCGAATATCTCGGCAAGACGGTGCAGGTGATCCCGCATGTGACGAACGAGATCCAGGAGTTCATCAAGCGCGGCGCCGGCGTCGGCACGCCGCAGGAGATGGATATCGCGATCGTCGAGATCGGCGGCACGGTGGGCGACATCGAATCGCTGCCCTTCCTCGAGGCGGTGCGCCAGATGAGCCTGAAGATGGGCCCGGCGAATTCCGCCTTCGTCCACCTCACGCTCGTGCCGTGGATCGCCGCCGCCGGCGAGCTCAAGACCAAGCCGACGCAGCACAGCGTGCAGAAGCTGCGCGAGATCGGCATCATGCCCGACGCCCTGCTGTGCCGCGCCGACCGGCCGATCCCGGACGACGAGCGCGCCAAGATCTCGCTCTTCGCCAATGTGCCCGAGTTCGGCGTCATCTCGGTGTGGGACGCCGATACGATCTACAAGGTGCCGCGCATGCTGCACTCGCAGGGCCTGGACGAACTGATCTGCGCCAAGCTGCATGTCCACACCAAGCCGGCCAACCTGTCGCGCTGGGACAACCTCGTGCACGAAGTCGAGCACCCGCAGCACGAGGTGCGGATCGCGATGTGCGGCAAGTACACCGATTTGTCGGACTCGTACAAGTCGCTCAACGAGGCGCTGCGCCACGCCGGCATCCACAACCATGCGCGGGTCAGGATCGAATATGTCGATTCCGAGGATCTGAACGCCGGCAATCTGGCCAACCTCGAACGCTTCGACGCCATCCTCGTCCCCGGCGGCTTCGGCAAGCGCGGTGTCGAGGGCAAGATCCACGCCGTCCAGTACGCGCGCGAACACAAGATCCCCTATCTGGGCATCTGCCTCGGGATGCAGGTCGCGACGATCGAGTACGCGCGCAACAAGGCCGGCCTCGCGGGCGCGAACAGCACCGAGTTCGACCCCGCGACGCCGCACCCGGTGATCGCGCTGATCGAGGAGTGGCAGGACGCCGACGGCTCGATCCAGAAGCGCCATGCGCAGTCCGACCTCGGCGGCACGATGCGCCTCGGATCGCAGAGCTCGGACGTGAGGCCAGGCACCCTCGCGCACCAGATCTACGGCGACGTCGTCACCGAGCGGCATCGCCACCGCTACGAGGCGAATGTCAACTACCTCGACCGGCTGACCGAGGCCGGGCTCGTGATCTCGGCGATCACCCAGCGCGACAAGCTGACCGAGATCATCGAACTGCCGCAAAGCGTGCACCCCTGGTTCATGGGCGTGCAGTTCCACCCCGAGTTCAA